>JAQVXE010000040.1:0-3372 GCA_028709305.1 Bacillota bacterium
AGCATGGAGGCTCGAGGATGGGCCATGCACAGCGGAATCAGCACAACGTCGGGCGGGACTGGAAAGAAGCTAGATTCAGCGAATGCGACTATGAAGAGTCCCGCAGGCCCATACTGCCCGAAAATCGTTACTGCCCAATCGACAAGCTTGCTCATGACCAAACTCCCATCATCCTACAAAGTCTTGCAGCCTAGCCCCTGACAGGCGCCGCTATTCCGGTTCCACAGGTGCTGCCGGCTCCATGCCCGGCGTGTACTGTACAAGCTCTGCAGTGGTTTGGGCCTTCCTGTCTTCATACTTCACAATCTGGTAAGGCTCGGAAGTGGCAATCCAAACTGTCCGGCCGGTACCCTTCAGGTCGACTTTCCAGGTTTCAAATGTGCCAGCCGGAATATTCAGCTTCTCCTTCCTCACTACGTGCAGCGTTATTGAAGTATTCATTGCTGCCCTAGTGATCACATCCTTCAGAGTGGCTTTGTAGCCACGCTTCAAGGGAAGGGCACGGATGACCATCACCAACTGCTCATTATCGAAATAGGGGCTGTCTGGAAGATCTATGGCGGCCTCTTCGTCACCGATTGGAAGGGATGACTGTATGGTTACGCGATCGTCGCCGTAGGTGGCTGTGTATTTGACGCGCCCCCGGTCAGACTCGTAAGTTAGCTCAGTCCTGTTTGGAACGAGCGTATCACGATCTGCCGAAACCGTCGAATGCTCGTGATAGCCCACGCCACGCTGGTCAGACGTGAACACGATGAAGGAGCCATCTGAGTCGATCCTCAGCTCCCACGGGGCTATGAGTTCTCCGTGGGAATTGCGGAGGTCAAGCAGGCTCACTTCTCCTGGCTGCCAAGGCGGAGTAATGGATATGGCTCTTCGCGGATCGCCAGCGGTATATGAGATTACTGCGGCCATGATCGCTGCAAGCACTAGGATCGTGTACAAGGGCGATTTCGGTCTGCCAGCTCGCTTGAGCCAGCTTGCTCCCGACTTCTTGCCGACATCACTCTGATCTTCTGGCTCTCCCGGCATTCTGACACCATCGGCTTGTCCCCATGTATCATGTGGATTCCTCACTGCGCTTCGCTCCTCTCACTGCGGGACAGACTACATCTGCCGCCTGCCAAGGCTTTCGACATATGTCTAAGGCATAACACTGCTGTTTCCGCGCCGATCGGCTCTTCTTGGCATCTCCGATCGGTCGGGCCTTGCCTGACGAATTGCTATAGTAATCATACCTTTAGGATCGTCTATCCTCAAGACCTGGCAGTCTCATATTCATGGAGCAATCGTAGTGCTGTAGGCGACGAGTTGAGTCGGGGCTACTCAAAGGGCTTATCAAACGAGTTTGGGAAGAGGTCAATGGAGGTGGGGCACATGAGGTTTCATTCCTCCATTGCCGGATGCCCCGTAAGGCCCATTGCCTTAGCTATGGGGATGTAGAGTGCATCCTGAAAAGCTTCGTGGGCCGCAGCAAGTGTAGGTTTTTTGCTTGCATTATGGGAATTCATGCTATACAATACATATATGGACACTGGTTCCGAGTTAAGCGAGAATGTAGCGTACTCCTGAAATGACCAGGTGGCTGGTGCCCCCCCAAATACCGCAGGGAGGTTCTGGTTGGTTACGTAGAGTGGCGATTGGGAGAATTGATTCCTGACGTCTGCTTCGAACATCAAGTAGAACTCAATGATACTCAGGCAGGAGTCCGAACACCCAACAACCAAACTTCCCACTTTATAGACAAATGGCTATCTTGTCGCCACTGTAGGCGGCGCGCTTCTTTCCGCAGTCGTGGAGTATCTCAACTCAAAGTATACAAACCAGAGGTGCCCTAATTGCGGCAATCTGAACAAAGCCAGGGATAGGAACTACAAGTGCGGCTCGGGATACGAGGACCACCGGAATAGAGTTTGGGGCCTCATACATCATTTCCCGAGTTGTGGCAGGCGCTAACAGTCTGCTAGCCTAGGAAGCTTCAGCTCTGGTCTAGGACGGGCTAATGACATAGCTCTTGACCTGGGGTCATACTCCGATGCCAGACAGGAATCTCCTGCCTTCAGGCATGGGGAGTGTCAACTTGACGGAAGACAGGTTCAGAGGTGAGGTTGAGAATGAAAACAGAGGTCTATTTCGTTCGTCACGCTCAGCCGGATTTCACGGTCCGCGATGATGCGACGCGCCCATTGTCAGAGAAAGGCATGGCAGATGCCAGGAGAGTCACAAATACATTGATGGAAAAGAACATCACTGCTGTATATTCCAGCCCACTAAGAAGAGCTGTTGATACGATAAGCGGTTTTGCTGAGAATGCGGGAATTGAGATCACGATCGACAATGATTTCCGGGAGCGCAAGATAGGCGAATGGGTAGAGGATTTTAGATCGTTTTCACAGAAGCAATGGGAAGAATTTGATTTCAAGCTCGCTGAGGGAGAGTCATTGAGAGAAGTGCAAGAGCGGAACATATCAGCACTTTTTGAAGTGATAAGGAGGAATCCTGGAAGAAGCGTTGTCATTGCAACTCATGGCACTGCATTGAGCACAATCATGAACTATTTCGATCCCAGCTTTGCGTATGATGAGTTTTTGGATATCGTTGACAGAATGCCACATATTCTGCGTTTTAGGTTTGATGGCATGAATTTTGAGTGCGTGGATGAAATTGAACTTTCGTCATGTCGATGAAACTGAATGTCGAAGCGGAAGACCATTATTGCTGGGCTGAAATAGAGGTAGAACGCAGTAGAATGGCGAACAATCAAGACATTGGCAACTCTTGATTCGGAGTGTATTGCTGAAGAGCTTGACAAGATGAACTTTTCATATGTACCCTATTTACGACACTTAGGCCAGTTTTCTTCATCCAGAACTTCAACTGAGTTCACGGCCATATGCAAATGGTTCCGCCTGTCTGCTGCTTGGCGGTTCTGCTTCTTGGAGGTGCAAGCAAGCTATGAGGGCGCTTGAAGGCATTGAATCCATATATTTCACCGTGAATCAAACGCACTTTCACATGTTGATGAGAGGCGATTTTGATGCAGAGCCCATCCTATTCGTTCACGGGAACATGGCATCGTCTACTTTCTGGGAAGAAGTGATGGTTGCCCTTCCGGACGATTACAGGAGTGTTGCGCCTGATTTGAGAGGTTTTGGCCTCACCGAGGCCAGACCTATCGATGCAACTCGCGGAGTCCGGGACTGGTCGGATGACCTCTATGAGCTGACGTGGTCGCTCGGACTGCGCGAATTCCACCTTGTAGGTTGGTCTTTGGGTGGCGGCATTGCTATGCAATACCTGCTTGACCACCCCAACACAGTGACCACGTTGACCCTGGTGGCCCCCATTTCGCCTTATGGGTTCTCTGGAACG
>JAQVXE010000040.1:3472-18584 GCA_028709305.1 Bacillota bacterium
TTGAGCGGCAGTATGCAGCTCCGCCTGATCCACTGGAGCTCTTCTTCTCCGGCATCGACAGTGATTATCAGGTAGTCCACTCCATTTTCCAAAGCCAGGTTGTTTGCCTTCGCAATCAACGCCTGTGTCTCATGTCTGAGGCCCGGACCCGTCATGATGTCATACACGCTCCAGATTCGCAGACTCTGGCCGGGAGCGGGGATTTTCGGGAGAGGAATCAGACGGCCCACTCCCCTAAGGATTACTCCAAGAATTTCGAAGTACTGGGGCATGTCGGAGATGCGGTAGGCGCAGCTGCGTGAGGAATTCCATATCTTGAGCGACGAAGATCCGCATTGAAGCTTGGCCACCAGATACTTGTCCAGAACGGTCTGCATGTAGCTGAAATCATCCATGATAGGCCAGAGTTCGTAGGGTCCATCGTAGTGCCTGGCTATGGCAAGATGCTCCTCCATCGCATCCACCTGCGGCATTGCCCGGACCTCGCGAGTAACCTTCATGCGGCGAAAGACAGGAAATGTGAGAAAATGCTTCTCTCCGCGAGGCGTTGCTCCCATCCGCGTAGCAATGCTGTATGAACGCGAATTGTCCTCCTTGATTAGCCCGTATATGAACTCAACACCTTGCTCCAAAAGGCGGTCCTCAAGCCCTTTCCATATCAGAAACATCGCTCTGGAAAGGCCTTTGCTTGTTTCCGGGTTGGAGCGAAGGTCAAACATGTAGGCTCCGAGCCGTTCCCGTCCTCCTATGCGAAGTCGCAGGACTGACGCTGCCACCACACCGTGCAATAGCCCGGTGGCCTCATTCTCGCCAACCAGGAGGATAGTATCCTCAAATTGCCGGGCTCGACTGAAAAAGCTGTCCCTCTCGCCAATAAGGCGGATGCGGTCCCCTTGTCCCGCTACTGCTTCAATACCTAGAAGAACAGCATCGTCCCTAGGTTCGGCCGGTCTGATAATCACAACGATCCCCTCCTGAAGTGGTAGTCTCCTTGGCCTGCAGCGCAGGCATGCTAGAAAACAGGTTGAGAGCATATGCAGGCTGCACACTTCTGGCGGTCAGTCCTAAATGGGCCTTGACTACCGGGCGAACGCTGCGTACATGAGGACTCCAACGTAGAAGACGAAGAGCGCCACTTTTACAACAGGGGAATAGAGCACACCCACATTGTACTCTGGCTCGCGTTCCGACAGCTTCCGCGCCCGCCGAAGAATGAATATGGGAAGCACCGCCAGGATAACGCCTCCTACTGAACCTGCGGTCTGTATCATGTCGACGAAGTCGAATCTCCCTATCAACGTGAGAACGAGTGATGGAGCGATAGTCACTGCGAAGGCAGCCAGACGCGCTCCGAAGTCCCATTCAGACTTGAAGCGGAAGATTTCGACAACATTCCCCATGGCGGCGCCGGCACCGCCCCAGAATGATGTAAGCAGGGCCAGTAGGGCAAACAAGTTGACTGCGAAATATATGATGGGGCCTAGGGCCTGTCCCCATGAGATCGTAACGACCTGTGAAATCTCAGAGGGATCTTGAAGTCCGAAAATTGCCATTGGGAAGATGAGCAGGAACACGAGGTTGATTCCGAGCCCCCATTTTATCGCGGTGGGCGCCGACTTGGGGTCATGAGCTAGCCCACGGACGACTTCCGGGACTAAGGACTGGGACATGGATGTGAATATCCCCACAGGCAAAGCCGCCGCCATCGGCCCGGCAGAGAATCGCATCAGCCGCTCAGGATCGAAACTCGGGTGCCTGATGGATACTCCCGCAAAGAGAAGAAGAACCGCCATCATGGCAATGCTGGATACTCCCTGGGCTAGGCCGACAGCCTTAAGGCCAACCCATACCACAGCCGCCCCCGGGAGCAGAAAGAGAAAATGCCCGGCCCATGCAGGCAGGCCCAGAAGAGACGAGATGACTGCTCCCCCACCCATCACGTAGGCTGTAAGAGAGGGAATGACCAGTCCAATAGTGAGGGCAGACACCAAGAGTACATAGAACTTGCCGTGGCGGCCGTCGAACATGTATGTTCGCACCAGGCCCACGAGCTGGCCGGGGCTTTTCGTGCGGAGCATGATCTCAACGATGTAAAGATGGGAAATTGCAGAGAATATCGTGGTAATGACAGCTACAACAACCGCTCCGCGATAGCCGGAGGCTCTTGCCGCATAGGGCAGGGACAGGATCGCTGCTCCCACATTTCCTCCGACAATCATCATCACAGTCTCAATCAGACTGAGCCTTTTGATGTGGAGGGCGCCTTGCTCAAAACCTGCGGCCACATGCATCACCTACATTCTTCAGCTGTGTCGCTAAATTCCATATATATTGCCAGACTCCTGCTCACGAAGTAGAAGGATTGCGGAAAACACATCTTCAGAGCCCATACGTGCTGTCCTACTTTACGGTTGGCGACGCATTAGAGCCCCATACGCACAGGAGGTCCATTTCTCGTTGGGAAGCCTTTCTGCTCTATCGAGAGACAAAGGCAAGGCCAGCTAAGCAATGATTTACATCAAAGGTGTATATCCCCCTGAGTTACGCCATTAGTCAACTCACGAGCCTGGCATAGCACCAACCGCGAACTGGGACAGCACGTATGGGGGCAAAACGTAGGTTCCAGCCTTGCTTATTGAGGATGACGCCAAGCCCAATCTCTGCCTCTTTTGTTTTCGTCGAACTGGTTCAGACTATAGAGGA
This sequence comes from Bacillota bacterium, assembly GCA_028709305.1. GTDB lineage: Bacteria > Bacillota > DTU025 > DTU025 > DTU025 > UBA10085. The sequence continues at coordinate 6,176 of JAQVXE010000040.1, forward strand.
GAACGCCCGATTCTGGGGGAGGATGATGGCGATAACTGACAGGAGATGTCGGATGATCACCAACAACCCGCTGATTGCTGCCAAGTGGCCCAGATCGGCCGAGTGGGTTTGCGGAGGTGCAGGCGATGTGCTCTCTTGTGTGCGCGACCATGTCCACCTTGGCCATCGTCTTCTTTCACATCCTCTTGCGGGAGGCACAAGGCCTAACGAGAGTCCGTACAGGTCCGTCTTCATCACAAATTGTCCCATATCGACAGCGGTGGATTTCGATTCGCTGCGAATCATTGAAGGCTCTATGGCTGTGATGAAAGGCTTCGGAGCGTCCAGGTTCAGGCCGATCCCGCCGCATGTGGACTATGATTATCAGCTGATTGACTGTGCTTTGATGGAGAGTGCAATGGAGAGCTTGCAGGATGTTGCTTGGGGTGGCGTGGTCGATGGCCATGAGGCCTGGACGTTGCATGAGAGCCATTTGAGGGGAGCATTCAACGATGGCGGCTAGCACAGGGATGAGGATGTATGACGTGATTATCGTAGGCGCAGGGCCTGCAGGCCTTTGCGCGGCATTGTATTCTTCCCGCTCCAGGCTGTCCACACTTGTGCTGGAGAAGGCGAGGCCGGGCGGTCAAGCCAGCACCACGGAGTGGCTGGAAAACTACCCGGGATTTCCAAAGGGCGTTAAGGGGCCTGAACTGATGGAGTTTTTTGCTGCGCAGGCCCGCGAATTTGGGGCTGAGATCGTGAAGGATGAAGTGGTCTCAGTCCACTTTTCACCAGAACGAAAGGCGGTCCGCACTGCAAAGGGCGGGGAATATGCGGCCAAGACCGTAGTACTGTGCCCCGGCGCTGAACCCCGCACACTGGGGCTTCCCGGCGAACGAGAGCTTCGGGGTAAGGGCGTCTCCTATTGCGCGACGTGTGATGGCGACTTCTTCACTGATCTTGACATCGTGGTGATCGGTAATGGAGATGCTGCAGTTGAAGAGGGGATGTATCTTACAAGGTTCGTTGAGTCAGCGACTATCATCGTCGTTCATGATGAGGGTGTTCTAGATGCCACAGCGATCATTCGCGACCGCGCTTTCAAGAATTCCAAGATCAAATGGATATGGAACTCAGTGGTAGACGAGATATGCGGTGATGGGATCGTAAAATCGGTAATCATAAGAAACATAAAGACCAACGAGAGAACTGAGTTTGAAACAAACGGTGTCTTCATCTTTGTGGGCACAGTGCCTAAGACCGATTTTCTGCGTGGGGCTGTGGAGATGGACGAGCGCGGCTACGTTGCTACCAACGAGCGGATGGAGACTTCTGTTGACGGGGTATATTGTGCCGGAGATGCCAGGGCTAAGTATCTTCACCAGGTGATTACTGCGGCCGCGGATGGGGCGATTGCGGCGGTAGCTGCTGAGAAATACATCCATGAGGAAGAGGGCTTCCGCGAGATGGTGCTGGAGCCCGCATCTCCGGTCATGGTCTGTTTTTGGAGCCCGGCTTCACGGGAGTCCCTGGATTTCATGGCCTCTGTTGAGAGAATTGCGGAGGCTCGCGCGGGCGCGCTTGTTCTGGTCAAGATAGACGTCTACAGAAATCGGCGCATTGCCGGCCGCTACGGGATCAAAAGCCTACCTACGCTGGCTTTCTTCCGCGGGGGGCAGATTGTGCACAAGGTGGAGTGGCCTACGACAGAGGAGGAGGTTGTGGCCGCAGCTGAGAAGGTCGTCGGTCGTAGGTGAAGCAGGGTCTTGATGCTGGCAGGTTGAGCTCGTCCAATGGTGGGCCGGTCTCGGGAACGAAGGGAGTGGAGAGCAATGATCCAGGTGGACAAGGTGAACTTTGAGGAAGAGGTCTTGCAGGCAGAAGGCCCGGTTCTGGTGGATTTCTGGAGCCCAAACTGTGAGCCGTGCATGGCACTTTTGCCCGATATTGAGGCGCTTGAGAAGAAATATGGCGACAGGATCAAGTTCTGCAAGCTTAATGTTGTCGGCAACAGGCGCCTGGCTATAAGCCAGAAGGTTCTTGGACTGCCCACCATCTGCATCTACAAGAACGGCGAGAAGGCGGCAGGGCTTACTGGTGAAGAGGCAAGCGCAGTGGGCATTGAGGCGATGGTTCGGGAGCATGTCTAGGATCAGAACCAGGCTCTGGAGGTGAAGGTAATGCGGCTGGAACTTGGCAGGATACGCATTGGGGATGTCCAGTTCGCCTCATCTACGAGGGTCGAAGGGGGCGTGCTCTGTGTTGACCGAGCGGCTGTAGAGGGCATTGTGTGTAAAGATGAGAGGATTGCTCGGGCAAGTGTGGCGATTGCCCGCCCCGGTGAAGAGGTAAGGATCATCCCTGTCAAGGACGTCATCGAACCACGAGTCAAAGTCGAAGGCACGGGAGGCATCTTCCCAGGGCTAGTCAGCAAGGTTGAGACTGTCGGGGACGGGCGCACCCATGTCCTCTCGGGAGCTGCTGTCGTCACTGTTGGCACGATTGTGGGATTCCAGGAAGGGATTATCGACATGGCAGGTCCTGGCGCTGCGTACACTCCATTCTCGAGATTGAACAACCTTGTCATCGCCTGTGAACCCATGGAAGGTTTGCCCCCGCATGAGCATGAGGCAGCCATAAGGCTTGCCGGCCTCAAAGTCGCTGCCTATCTAGGCGAAGCCGGACGCAATGTGGAGCCCGATGAGGTGGATGTGTATGAGTGCTTGCCCCTGCCGGAGCAGGTGAAGGCCTACCCCGGTCTGCCAAAGGTAGCATACGTGTACATGCTTCAGAGTCAGGGGTTGATGCATGATACCTATGTGTACGGCGTCGACGCCAAGAAGATCCTGCCCACACTAATGTACCCGACTGAGGTTATGGATGGCGCCATAGTCTCAGGAAACTGTGTTTCGGCGTGTGACAAAAATACCACGTATCATCACCAGAACTCCCCGGTCATCCATGACCTCCTGGCACGTCACGGGCGAGACATCAATTTTGTCGGCGTGGTCATCACCAACGAGAACGTCACCCTCTCCGACAAGGAGCGCTCCTCCAGCTTCGCCTCTAAGCTCGTGGAGATGCTTGGGGCCGAAGGGGCAATCGTTTCTGAAGAAGGCTTCGGCAATCCAGACGCCGACCTCATGATGAACTGTGCCAAGTTGGAGAAGAGGGGCATAAGAACAGTCCTCCTGACCGATGAGTATGCCGGCAGAGATGGAGCTTCCCAGTCCTTGGCTGATGCAAACTCTCTGGCTAGCGCAGTGGTATCTGCGGGCAATGCCAATGAACTGATCAGTCTCCCGCCCATGAAGAGGGTGATTGGTCATCCAGAGGCGGCCAACGTCATCGCAGGGGGTTGGGACGGCTCACTGGCAGAAGACGGTTCGATAGCAGCGGAACTCCAGGTCATTGTAGGAGCCACCAACGAGCTGGGATTCAGCAAGCTTTCAGCGAAAGAGGCATGAGTTATTGGATGACAGCACCAGATGGAAAGAGCGAGTCACGAAAGGAGACAGGGCAATGATTCTCCGTGGCAAGAAAGTTGTCGCGCTGGGAGACCGGGATGGGATCCCAGGCGGCGCCATTGAAGAGTGTGTCAAGACCGCCGGTGGCGAAGTCGTCTTCTCCGTCAGCGAGTGCTTTGTGTGAACGGCCGCCGGCGCCATGGACCTTGAAAACCAGAGGAGGGTAAAGGCTCTGGCCGAAAAGTACGGCGCAGAGAACCTTGTAGTAGTCCTCGGTGGGGCGGAGGCTGAGGCTTCGGGGCTCACAGCAGAGACTGTGACCGCCGGCGACCCAACCTACGCAGGTCCTTTGGCGGGAGTCCAGTTAGGACTGAGCGTTTGGCACATAGTAGAAGATGAGATAAAGGCGGAAGTGGATCCTGAGGTTTACGATGAGCAGATCGGAATCATGGAGATGGTTCTTGATATCGATGCCATCACGGAAGAGGTTAGCTCCATACGCAAGCAGTACAGCATCTACTAGCCCAGGCAGATTCTCGTGACGGTGCCAATGGCGAACAACGCTATGTCGCGCTAGTCCTCTTACAGGGAGGCAATGGAATGACTGAGAACGTGCGGGTAGTCCACTACCTCAACCAGTTCTTCGGACAGATAGGCGGGGAAGAGAAGGCAGGGATAGCTCCCTTCGACACGCCAGGCCATGTTGGCCCGGGCATGGCGTTTGATGCTGCCTTTGGAGATGAGGCGGAGATCGTAGGGACTGTAATATGTGGCGACACCTATTTTGGCGAGAACGTGGAGAGGGCCACTCGTGAAGTTGTGGCGCTCATTGAGAAGTACCGGCCCGATCTTCTCATAGCCGGGCCTGCATTCAACGCGGGGCGATATGGAATCGCCTGCGGCGCTGTATGTGCAGCGGTGGCAGAAGGGTTCGGAATACCAGTTGTGGCCGGAATGTACCCTGAGAACCCGGGAGTTGACATGTACCGAAAGAATGTTCATATCGTCGAGACCGGGGGCAGTGCCGCCGGGATGCGAAAGGCTGTGCCCCTCATGGCCAGGCTAGGGCTGAAGTTGGTGAAAGGGGAGCTTACTGATTCTGTGGCCGACGGCTATCTTTCCCGGGGAATCCGCCGCAACTACTTTGCCCAGAGGCGCGGCTCAGAGCGTGCCGTTGAGATGCTCGTGAAGAAGCTTTCGGGTGAGGATTTCGCTACAGAGTACCCCATGCCGCAGTTCGATCGCGTCGAGCCCAGCCCCCCTGTTGCCGACATTTCAATGGCTACGATAGCCCTGGTTACCTCCGGAGGAATCGTTCCAAAGGGCAACCCTGACCGCATTGAGTCCTCTTCCGCGTCGAAATTCGGCAAGTATGATCTTGAGGGCATAGAGGATCTGACAGGCGAGACTCATCAGACGGCGCACGGAGGTTACGATCCGGTCTATGCGAATGAGGATCCCGACAGGGTGTTGCCTGTAGACGTCATGCGTGACCTGGAGAGGGAGGGGGCCATCGGCAAGCTGCACCGCTATTTCTACTCAACAGTCGGCAACGGCACCTCAGTGGCAAATTCCAAGAAATATGCGGCGGCCATCGCCAAGGAGCTTGTTGAGGCGGGTGTCGACGGCGTCATCCTTACAAGCACCTGAGGGACTTGCACACGTTGCGGTGCAACGATGGTGAAAGAAATAGAGCGGGCGGGACTCCCTGTTGTGCACATGTGCACGGTTGTCCCGATTTCCATGACAGTGGGAGCAAACCGGATCGTGCCCACCGTGGCGATCCCCCACCCCCTGGGGAACCCGGCGATCGGACGTGGCGAAGAGAAGGAACTCAGACGCAATCTGGTCCGGCGGGCGCTCTCCGCTTTGGCGACAGACGTTCAAGGGCAGTCTGTCTTTGAAGAAGAGTAAGGCCAGGAAGATCAGTTTTCAGCGCACAAGGAGGAGCCGTAATGGACTTTCCTGTTGTAAGAGGTGTGAGCTACGTTCTTGTTCATGCGCCGAACATGCTTGTCCATATGGGCACCACTCAGGCTGTTGAACGGGATGCCAACCCTAACTCTGATTACTTGAAAGAACTCCCCGGGCATTTGCGTTCCTATGGTGAGTGCAAAGCCTATCCTCCGAATCAGGCATACATTGGAAACATAACCCTGGATGAACTGGCAGCGATTCCCCGTCCGTGGCATGCAAATCCGCTGGTTGGCGCTAACCGCTTGGGCGGATGGGGCGAGATAATGCCTGAGGATGAGTTCTACGCGCTCATGAAGGCTGTAGACAGTTTCGATCTTGTGGTGCTTGAAGAGGGCTTCACTACCCATGTAGCGACAGAGCTGGCTGATGACTCAATCTGGGTTGAAGGCGACCGGGAGCGGCTTGGAATCGGAGTGGATGCCAGCCAGATAGAAGAGCTTGTGGCAAAGGGCCAAGCTTTGGGCCTCTATATCGGCGACAAGTTGGTGGGATGCGTGAAGGCAGCACATGAGCGGGACGAGAATCTGGCTGCCCATGTTATGGCTGAAAACCTGGCTGCCAAGGCATCGGGGACGCTTGCCATGAGGTATTTGACTGCAACGAACGGGATTGACTCCGCCGACATCGATTATGTTATTGAGTGCTCAGAAGAGGCATGTGGCGACATGAACCAGCGGGGAGGGGGCAACTTCGCCAAGGCAATAGGCGAGACTTCGGGGTGCATAAACGCTTCCGGGTGCGATGTGAGGGGGTTCTGCGCAGCACCTGCCCACGCCCTGGTAAGTGCTGCGGCACTTGTGCGGTCTGGCATCTTCAGGAACGTAGCGGTTGTGGGGGGCGGGACCACAGCGAAGCTTGGGATGAACGGGAGAGATCATGTAAGAAAGGGCCTTCCTCTGATCGAAGATGTGTTGGCCGGGTTCGCCATTCTCGTATCTGCAAATGACGGGATAAGCCCCATCATCCGCACTGACGCGGTGGGGCGCCATAAGATAGGTTCGGGTTCATCACCGCAGGCCGTTGTGACTGCCATAGTAGTCGATCCTTTGCAACAGATAGGGCTCGGTTTGAGAGAAGTGGACAAGTACTCGGCGGAAATGCAGAATCCTGAGATAACAGAGCCTGCGGGGGCAGGCGATGTTCCGACATCAAACCTGAAGATGATTGCAGCTCTGGCAGTGAAGAGGGGGGAGATAGCGAGAGGGGATCTTGGAGCCTTCGTGAAGAGGCACGGCATGCCCGGGTTTGCTCCGACCCAGGGGCATGTTCCTTCGGGAGTTCCGTCCCTGGGATATCTGTGCGATGAGATCATGGACGGTAGCATCAAACGTGCCCAGATAATCGGCAAAGGCTCTCTCTTCCTGGGTCGGATGACCAATCTCTTTGACGGCATCTCATTTTTGATCGAGAGCAACCCGGGCAAGCAAGAACGTGAGGATGAGGAGAAGGCTTCGACGATGGCGGCCGGAGTCTCCGAGGCACAGCTGCGCAAGATCGTTGCAGATTCCTTGCGCAAGGTCGCACAGGCCCTTATTCAGCCGCGAGGTGGCCACAATGAGTGAGGACGCCAGAAAGAGACTGGCCAGGCTCTTCGAGGAGCTGGCCGATGCCGTGGAGATCGGAGCAGGCCTTCCGAATCTGGCAGAGGGCGTGGACGGCCGGAGGACGAGGATTGGCTTGACTGTGCTCGGCAGCGAACACGGACCTGGGGAGATCATTGATGGAGCTCGATCTGCGTTGCGCTCCTGCTTGGACCTGGAAGTTGCTTTAATAGGGCCAGGGAAGCTGGGGAAGCCGGTGAAGGGTATGCCTCGTCTGTGCCTGTATCCGGCGGCCAATGAGACACAGCAGCATCGCCAGATGGAGTGCCTGCTTGATGCAGGCGAGATTGATGCATGTGTCACCATGCACTACAACTTCCCGATAGGCGTCTCCACAGTGGGTCGTGTGGTCACACCAGGCAAGGGGCGGGAGATGTTCATAGCCACAACGACTGGCACATCAGGGACGGAGCGGGTAGGGAGCATGATAAGGAACGCGGTGTACGGAATAATCGCAGCGAAGGCGAGTGGGGTGGTCAAGCCCACATTGGGAGTGCTCAATATCGACGGAGCTAGGCAGGTTGAAAGAGCCCTGAAGAAGCTGTCTGATGTCGGATACGCGATTGACTTTGCTGAATCGGCCCGGTCGGGCGGCGGGGCCATCATGCGCGGAAACGATCTGCTCATGGCAACGCCTGACGTGATGATCTGTGATAGCTTGACCGGCAACCTCTTGATGAAGGTCTTGTCTGCGGCGAGCACCGGAGGTTCCTATGAGTCGTCTGGGTATGGTTATGGCCCTGGCATTGGCGAAGGGTACGCCAGGATCATCCTGATCGTTTCACGGGCATCAGGCGCCCCGGTCGTGGCCAGTGCGATAAGGTATGCGTTTGGCCTTGTGCGCGGGGGAATCTTGAGTGTGGCGGAGACCGAATTTGCGGCGGCTCATAAGGCGGGCTGGCCTGATCTTGGGCTTCTGGATGGAGGGGGAATGCATGCGAGAAGGGTTTTGCAGCAGGTGGAAGAAGAGGCCCAGTCCTCTGGGACGGAAAGCCTGGAACCGCCCCCCAAGAAGGTTGTAACTTGCGACATCGCAGGAGTCGACATTCTACAGCTGGAAGCGGCGGTGGGCCTTCTGTGGTCTGCCGGGATATATGCTGAAGCAGGCATGGGATGCACCGGACCTGTGGTAATGGTAGCAGATGAAGATGTGCGCGCGGCACGAAAGGCTTTGGAGTCGGGCGGATTCCTATAGCACGCGTTGATGTCCATCGGCTTCCGTGCATTGGCAAGCAGGGCGGATGCAGGACCCGCCCTGACCACTGCGACCGAGACTAGATTCAAGTATCAGGGCCTCTTGCCTGCTAGTGCTCGATTGGGAGGCCTGCCGCTTCCCATGCAGAGAATCCCCCGCGCATGTTATACACGCACTCATAGCCCAGAATGAGCAGGGCAGAAGTGGCAAACATGGACCTGACTCCGCTGCCGCAGTAGACTACGATTTGCCTGTCCATCTCCTGCGGGAGCAGGTCGACCTTCTTGCCCAGCTCGTGCACGGGGATGTTGATTGCGCCTTCCAGGTGACCTGTTGCGAACTCCTCAGGGCGCCTTACGTCCAGGACAAACCATTTCTCTCCTGCGTTGAGCTTCTGGCGGAGGACTTCGGGCTTCATCTGGAACCAGTCAGAAGGCAGATTGCTGAGGCACCTGTCAACTGCCTCGACAACAGGATCGTGGGTGGCCTTGCAGCTTGGGGGTGCGAAGAGAGCTAGCACCAGCAGCACTACTAGGATCAGCGAACTTGCCCATTCCATCTCTGTTTCCTCCTATTTTTGCTTGCTCTGGTCAACCTGCTAATGCGAAGTTGACGTCACCAGGTTCCCATCGACGCCTTCTGCAGGCATAGGTATGCAGATCGGATAAGTCTTCAGACGAGCGCTGCGTTGCAGTCCATCGGAGCGAGCTTGCTGGAAAGCTCTGCCCACAGGCCGTCCAGGGCTTCCTTTTCGCCAAGCAACTGCAGCACTACGTCGCCGTCGATCCCATTCGACCGTGCCTGTGACGTAAGCACGCGCTCAATGTCTGCCCAATCCATGGCCGGTCTGTAAGGCCTGTCTTCGCGCACTGCAGTAAAGATGTCGGCCACTGCTACGATTCTATGCTCGAGAGCGAGATCCGTTCCACTTTTCCCGAAGGAGTAGCCCTTGCCGCCAAGGCGTTCATGGATGAAGTAGTCAAATTGCCTCAACGTTTGCTCTTCTTCCCAGGTTACGGCCCCGATGTCATGTACTATTGAAGCCTTGAATAGCCCGGAGAGATCAGCGCCGTCAAGCCCAATGGCTTGTCCCAAGTTCAGCGACGCGAAAGCTACTCGCCTGTGATGGTCTGTGATTCCGCTGTAAGACCAATCGAGCCAGTCTGAAAGGGACAACAAGATCTTTGTGAAATGCACCTGCAAATTTGTCAATCCCCATTGGCCTTTTGAACAGGCCTGCTTGGGAGTAGAAATACTGCGCTATTCTCGAATATCCTGCAAATGGTGTTTGGGCAAAGTCAAAGAGTCTGCTACGGCACGTCGAAGCACTCTTGGAAGTGGATGATGAGGGCGGGACGACAGAGCTTACGTCATCTGGCTATTGGTATCGTGAACGAGAACGTGCTCCCGTTGCCGACAACGCTTCTTGCCCAGATTCGTCCTCCATGTGCCTCCACGAGTTTTTTTGATATGTAAAGCCCCAGACCCAGGCCTTCAGTAGTGTTCTGGGCCACAGGATCGCGGTAGCAGCGTTCGAAGATATTGGGCAGCTCCTCCTTGGAAACTCCCTGGCCTTGATCGATGACGGAGATTACGATTTCTTCTTCGTTCTGGCCGAGGACGACCCTTATAACGACTTCTGAATCCTTTGGCGAATACTTGAAGGCGTTGGTCATGAGGTTGGTGAGAATGCGCTCAAGGCGGACAGAGTCGCCATATACAGGAGGGAGGTCTGGTTCGATATCCAGCCTCAGCCTTAACAGATCCGGCACGCCAATCCAATGTTCCATGCAATCACTGATCAGTCTTTCAACGTCAAGAGCCTGCTTTCTCAATCGTATCTCTTCGGACTGGAGGCGGAATGAATCAGTGAGATCGGATATCATGACGTCCATGAGCTTTGCGGTCGTGATTATTGCCGAAGCGTTCTTGCGCACGGCGTCTGGCTTGTCAGCGAGTCGTTCCAGCATCTGTGCTCTGGCAAGTATAAGCGTAAGCGGTGAGCGGAGGTCATGCGAGATGAGCCTGACCATTTCTTGTCGAGTCTGCTCCATCTCATGCAGCTTGGTAATGTCACGAAGTATGAGAATCGCAGATGATACCATGCCTCCCGAATCCCTGATAACACCTCCACTGAAGCTCACAACACGCGTCGAACCGTCTGCGCGGTGGATGATGTAGTCCTCGTCTACAAGAGACCCTTCCCTCATCAGCTTGTCATAGGGTCTCTCTTCAACCGGAACGATCTTTCCGTCAAGGTACTCAAGGGGAATGTTGAAGGCCATGTCATCTCTACGTTTTGATCCAGGCTTCCCCAGGTCGGCAATTTCCTCACTGGCATGGTTCGACAGCGACACATAGCCGTTGCGATCGTAGATCAGGACTCCGCATTCGAGGCTCTCGAGAAGGGCTTCCATCTGTGCGGCCTTCTCTGTAGAAGCGCGATGGAGAGCCTGTTCCGCTGAGAGGAGTCGCCCATACTCTACCATCATCTTCTCTGTGGTGATTGCTAGGGCGCACCTTTCGGCCACCAATTGCGCGAACTCGATATCTTCCTGGGGTGGCCTGTAGCCGGTTTTTTTGAAGATTGCTGCTATGAATCCCATCAGACTTCCCATTACTGTAACTGGAATGTGCAAGTAGCCGTAGGCGCCGATACTGGCAAGCACTCTGGCTTCAACGTTGCATGCATCCGGCGGACAGACATACGTAGGCCCATCTGATCTGGCGTCCCATTGCCATTCGCAAGCTGAATCAAGGTGGATCTCCACAGGCGCCCAATCCAGCGGCTTGGATTCTGCAACACGCAGAAGGCGAGAACCATCTTGATCGAGGAGAAAAGCCGCACAGTAGTCTGCCGATATGACTGAAGCAAACCTCTTGATCCCATCGTCCAGGAACTCGTATAGGCTGTAACCGCGGCTCAAACTCGAGCCAAGCACATTCAGGGCATTAAGTCTCTTGAGGAGAACGGATTCCTCAGAAATGTCTTGAGAGAAGATGAGTGCATGTTTTGTGCTCGAGTTGCAGTTCGGAATTGGCTGGCAGGAGACGAACCAGTAGTCGTCAGTTTCCGAGTCAATGACGGCTTGACTGACTTTGCACACCATTATTCGGTCGTCAGTGTCCAAGGCTTCGTCTACCAAGGGCATGATCAGATCGACCCATTGCTTTGGTAATGCTTCCTCAAGGCTCTTGCCCTGGGCCAGGCAAGCTGGAGAAGCTTCTCCAACCATCCTTGCGAATTCCGCGTTGGTTAGGTTAATGATGTAGCCTGGCATGTGTAGTATTGCTACGCCAATGGGCAGTGAATTGAGGACGAACTGGTGGTATGAATCCTGGGATTTGCAGTAGATGTCTTCCATATAGATTTCCCTTTTTGCGTTGGCTGGGGAATCACTTGACTGCATGATCCAGCCCCCCTAACTCGAAAGCTAGATATGGAAATCCCTTGGGCATCAATGGCAGGCTATATATTGTTCAACGAAGAACATGATTTTCCTCTAAAGAGTCGCTAAATACATACGCTGTGTCCATACGAGGTGTCCCAATGTTCGGTTGGTGGGGTTGCTGTTGAGCTTTGAGATTCGGCAGGGGTGGGTACATACTACTCTCATCATCAGAGGGTGGGCAGGCGAGTTCGACTCTGTTTGGATTCCGCGATTGAGATCAAGATCGTCGGAGCGCAAGCTCCTCCAAATCTCAGCCGGATGCGGGGGAATTTCCGGGAGGAGTTCGAACGCTTCCCGGGTTACCAACCACTAATTGGGACAGCACCTATGGGGCGCTGGGCGTGGTATGATGGCGTTTGGCGAGGGGCTCGGATTGATAATCAGTGCAAGCACTACAGTGAGTGGCTTAGGACTTTCGCGTGTTGTCTGGAGATACGGCCCGATAATCTTGAGTGACATCACTCCCCTTGAATACCACGTACAGAGATTCGCAGAAGTAGCCAAGGCTCTTGAGGGAAGCACGATGAGAGTAGTGGTGAGCTGCTCTTACTGGTGGGGCTTCTTGTACGCGTCCGGCGCGGCTAGGCGGACAAGCCAGTATGTCGACACACCGATGATCGTTGCGCCGAGCAATATCATGAAGATTGCCTCTTCGAGTCTCTTTGCCCTTGCGCCGGCAAGGGCAAGGAAGACGTAGGAGAATGAGAGTGACGCAAGGGCAATTGCTGCTACTCG
>JAQVXE010000142.1 GCA_028709305.1 Bacillota bacterium
TTGGCGTATATGGGTGTACCATTTGGATCAGCAATCTCCAGACTGCTTATCTCAGCTGATGCCAGCCCGCTCAAACCGACTAGCACCACTAAGGCAACCATCATAGCTGCAACTGTCCATCTTCGCCACGAAGATCTCACATAGTTCACTCCTTACGTTCTGTCACTCAACCATGTACGCACCAAACTAACGAGAATTCGGACGAATTCCTTGGCTTGTAGGCACAGACCCCCCTTACTTGCCGAATGCACAAGACTAATGGATTCTGCTAAGAACGCAGCCAATCGTGGTCATGACCTGGATCTGTTATGGGTCTGACGTTTAGACAGCACCTGTCGCTGAACGAAATCTGGGTCGCGTTTGGGTAATCGAAAGAGAATGCGAGAGGATACCTAGCGATGTGGTAAGTTCAAAGATCATCTGGGTGCACGAGGTGTATTGCCACAACCTTCCATGGGGTGCAGCAAGCTTGGGCAGTATCTGGGGACTCGAAATGGATTGCAGAATAGACACCAAAGAGGACGCCACACACTACTCGGCAATGACCGCAAAACTACATAGAAACGCCTTGCCACATAATTCTGCCTCTACATACTCCAAGAATCCCTAAAATCCTTCTTATTTACATATAATTTCTTTCATTTACAATGGTTCTTCGGGGAGGCCCAGCTCATGGAGGAAGACATTCGGAGTCATCAAGTAGGAGAGGAAGATCAAGCCTGTTAGGGTTCGAATCAGCAAACATGCCGGACGAACTTCAATCCCTCTGCCGAAAAGACAGAGGGATTGCAAAAAATGGCGCGCCTAGCAGGAATTGAACCTGCGCACCTGGCTCCGGAGGCCAGTGCTCTATCCACTGAGCTATAGGCGCATTCAAACTGTTCGAATGTATTATACGCTCCAAAAGCGAAGTTAGCAAATCCGATCCAAAACCAGATGAATTCCTGGCGAAATCAGGCGAAAGCGACCATGGGTGCAAAAGTAGCCATCAGATCTGAGCCTAAGCAAGGCCAAATCATACTTGAGAAAGAGCGATGCCAAGCATTCCCGCGCCGCCATGCACTGCCATCGATCCTCCCATTTCGGACAGGTACACCCGTTCGAACGAGATCCTTGATCGAACATCCTCGAGCAAGGATCTGGCCTCTTCCGCAGCATTCGCATGCATCAGAACAAGCCTCTTCGCCTTGCCGCCACAGGATTCTGCGGCCAACTCTACCATTCTTCTTACCGAAGCACCGAATGTCCGGACCCGTTCGATAGCCTCAACAACACCGTCATGGGTAGTAAGTATGGGGTTGATGGAAAGAAGCGATGCCACCCACGCTTGCACCTGCGGGACTCTGCCACTGCGGCGCAGATACTTCAGAGTAGGCAGGGCCACGAAAACATGTGTTCCCTCTGTTCCCCTCATGACAAGATCAGTAATCTCCTCTGAACTCTTGCCCTCTTTGGCTGCCTCGGCTGCTGCAATTGTAAGAAGCCCTGTGCCCATGCTGGCAGTCTGGGTGTCTACGATGGCGATCTCGACACCATCGATCATCTCAGCCGCAAGTCTTGCAGATTGGCACGTGCCGCTGGCTTTCGAAGATAGATGGAGTGAGAGGATCTCATCGCATTCGCCAACCAGACTCTTGTATGCATTGACGAAATCGCCCGGCGCGGGCTGGGACGTTGTGGGCAGCACCGGTTCTTCAAGGCGTCTGTAGAACTCTCCATAGGAAAGATCCACACCCTCCTTGAATGATTCGGTGCCAAACTGAATCTGGATCGGCACTACCGTGATGCCGTACTCATCGACTATGTCGGGCGGTATGCCATTGGAGCTGTCAGTGACTATTCTTACCCTGGCCAAAAATGATCCCCCCCTGAACAGTTAGACGGGGGAATCAAGATAAAGTGTCACGTCCGGGCATGCTCCGGGATCAAAACAGCGATGCTTTCCCGCAGTCTCCTGCGAGTCCTCCAAAGCCTTGAACGCACGCTTTCCACCGAACATCCCAATCTGTTAGCGATTTCCGCGTATGGTAGCTGCAGCACTTCCCTCATCCAAAGAACAGAGCCATCAAGGCGTGGCAGCGCCATAATGGCCTGGGTCAATGTCTCCCGTTCTTCCCGAAGAATAGCCTCCTCCTCAGGCTGGCCAACAGGGGAGCATACGTCCTGCAGCGCCCCTCCGCCCTCCTCGGCCAGTTGATCGAAGGACACGACTTCGGCTGAACCTGCCTTCCTGAGAAAGTCGCGCCTCACGTTGAGCAAGATGCTATAGAGCCAAGTGGAAAAGGAGCTCTCCCACCGAAAAGTCTTGATGGAGCGCACGGCTCGAAGCAAAGCTTCCTGGATCATGTCCTCTATATCGTGGCGAGTCCCTGCAAGGCTTGATGCCATTTTAGAGATTGCATCGATGTTTTCGGCGAAAAGCTGCTCCAGAGCGTTCTGATCGCCGGCGCGTACACGTTCGCGCAAGTCGTTCATTGTGTCTCATCACCCTCATCCGGCCCCAAAACGTCCTCAGCCCGTTTCGAGCCCAAGTCGCGACCCCTTAAGGTTTTAGGGATCCCACGGTCGCTCCTGGATAATATTTCTCCAGGATAGATATATAATCATAACCCTCGAGGGCCATGGCCCTTGCTCCATACTGGCACATTCCAACTCCGTGCCCGTAACCTGCGCCCTCAAACTCGAACTTCGTCGGCGGATTTCCGTCTTCGTTGACCACGAAGACTCCGCTCTTTATGACCCGGGTCCCGCCTAGCGCTGCCCTTATCGCATATTCTCCTGACACCTCATGATCACCGGCTGACGTGCGAACAACCAGTCGCACGGCGGTGCCTCTAGGCGTCCTCGCCGCAACTTCCAGGGATTCGATACTTGCATCAAGGCCGATTATCGGTTCCAGAATCTTGGAGAGAGCCTCCTGGGAGTACTCTACTCTCCATCTGTAGCCATTCGATCCATAGCAGTAATCATCAGGATCAGGCGTCTGGATCCACCTGCGGACTTCGTCCTCCTCTGACATATCTAAGCCATCGCCTGTGGAATCAAGTTCGCGGCCGCATCTCACTGTATGCATGTAGGGAACATCCGTCCCCCATAGGTCGCCTTCCGATTCAGTAAGCCCCCCGCAACATGCATGGTAATTGGCGCCTCTTGCAACAATGCCTCCATGGAAAAGCACTTCGCCTGCAGTGGAATCGACCGCCTCTCTCACAGCAGGATACGCAAGCTCTGCCCCTGCGCCTTTGTACACCTGGCAATGTGTAGTAGAGCATAAGTCGTAACCTTCATCGCCATGCCGGCCTAGCCTGCTCAAGGCCTCAGTACGCGCTACAACTGCCTGTGCGCGCAAGGCTTCAAATGGAGAAAACGCTCCAATTTCATAGGGTACAACGCCTGCAACATAGTCCTCCAGGTCCACAACGTTAACAAGTGAAAGGTCGCCATCCGCATTGACTGACAGCTCAAACCAGCCTTTGTACACGGCCTTTTTATCATCAAGCCATATCAGCGAAGACCGCGCATTCCCGGCATCACTTGCCCCTTCATCAAGGCCAACCACGACCGGGCTGCTCAGTATAGTGCAGACCCCATCAGGCCCGACGCATGCTATTGATCCATCTTCCGCTGGACGAAACAGAGCGTGGCTCAGCTCCAAGCCTTCGCACACACACAAAGGTATCGCCTCTGATGCAGAGCCCAGTCTGACCTCGCCATCGCAAGGAATGCCTACTCGTATGCGCATAGCGCCGCAAAGCGGCTCCTCACAGGCTAACGCCGCAACGTTCGGCACTGCCATCAGGCATGAACATACAACAATGGCCCACACCAGATATGCTATCAGGCGTGACCCCCCAAGATGAGCCCAACGAGATCCATTCATACACTTCAAGTCGAGCGAGCCTCCGTATCGGTTGCCAAGATCGAATAACAAGAATGTGAAGCAAACGGCCCAGAGGCGACTCCGGGGTAACCGTGCGCAATGCTCGGTTACCCCGGAACGTTTCCACAAACTATCCTGTATTTCCTGCTTCAGCTACTCTCCGGAAGTCGAGACGACAATGTGCCTTGACAGGTGGGCCAAGCCTGCTGCCAGATCCTCATTCCTCACCATCACATGTTCCGGAGTCTTAAGGCTCGTTGGCGCAAAGTTCCAGATGGCCAGTACTCCTGCGTTGCACAGCAGATCAGCCACACCCTGGGCGCTGGCAGCAGGAACAGCTATAATGCCCATCTGAATCCCCAGTCTCTTAGAAACATGCTCGATCTCTGAAACATCGCGTATCAACGTTCCATCCAGTTCGGTTCCTATCTTCTCTGGATCTGAATCGAACAGAGCCACGATCTTCAGTCCGTATTCCTCAAAGCCCGGATACTGGAAGAGTGCAGACCCGAGCCGCCCTACGCCGACGAGCACCGCCTCAGTACGATTCCGAACCCCCAGTA
>JAQVXE010000143.1 GCA_028709305.1 Bacillota bacterium
CATGATTTATCCGCTAGGCGTTTGTAGTCGGCAGAGAAGAGGAGCCGCCGCGGACGCGGCGGCTTCATCATGGTGGCGTTGTGATCATGGTGGGAGCGTATTCCTTGAAAACGGAGGAGTGGACATGCGGCGGAGAACCGAGATTCCTTGGAAGGGCCTGGGGATTACAGCAAGGTGTCTAAGTTTTGGTCACTTCCGAAACCAAAGTGTTCAAGTTTTGGACAGGGCCTGATCAACTTTTAGTCATTTTCGCGCAGGAAGCGATGCAGAAGGCTGGTATGCATTGGCGAATAGGACCTATATGGAAAAACACCACATAAAATACAACATGAAAGGAGCGTGAACACGCATATATGGAAACTAAGACCAGGCGAAGTCCTTCGCTGTCTAGATTCTAGACACCCCCTGTCTACTTTTTAGACAGCAGCGAATTTCAAATGACCAGAAGCTAGACAGGCCGAATTGCGCAGAGATTGCAAGGTTCTGGCCAGAAACTGAGCTATGAATAATCCCAGTTAAAGCGCGTTGGATCATCGAGCCCTATCGAGCCCTATCGAGCTCTATCGAGCCCTATAGTATCCCTCGCTTAGCCGGGCCAGTGTCCGAATGATAGGCTGGTCTTCGTTGTAGGACCTCAGTGGCAGTTCGAGTGGGATGTGGGCCAACATTCGATCCAGGGTAAGGTCGGCAGCGGTGATCTCCACGAACCTGATGTGATGCCTGGCGCATATCCCTGCCTTGCGGTCGTCCCGCTTCTGCTGCTCTCGTTGCTTTTCCTTATCGGCGAATTCTTGCGTTGTCACAAAATGCTGTGGCCCTTGAAACTCGAATACGACAGGTGGGTTTCTGTAGTGCCTATCGAATTCCATGCGCCGGCCCGACTCGATGTTCCTCACCCAACTGGGCCTTGCATTGTCGAGGTAGTCCAATGAGTGGACCAGTGCGTCGAGCCAGCATCGCATCAGCCACTCTCCAACATATGTCACATTGAAGCGATCGCCTTCTATGAGGTCGGCGATTTGCTGCTCTACCCTCGCAGGCAATGAAGCTGCTAAGATTCTCTTGTTAGTTCTGGTGTTTCGTGCATCGACAGCCCAACCAGCCGCTTCAAGCTGGGAGAAAGCGCGGAGCACGGTTGTACGGGACATATGCGCTTCCCGGGCAAGCTCGACTTGTGAAGAAAACTGGCGATTTTGCATCAAATTGATCAAACGCACGGCAGTATGAGAGAGCTGCCCGTCTGTGGCCAGAGCGTTGGGAACGATGGCATGAATGTATTGCTGAAATGACATCTCATCATAGCCTCCACCCGAATACTAATCAAAATATTACCACATACAGGTAATTGTGGCAAGCGACGCCCATCACTAGGCTGGGCACCGCTCACAACTGCCGATTGTCGACAGGCTCTGTCCTGACACAACAGAACTTGAAGGATCGCGCAGTAACCTATCGAGACTCACTTAGATACGATACTTCTGCTCATCCACCTAACCGCAATGGAAACGTCAGGGCGGAAGTGATAATGGATTATTGCATTTCTGAGCTGTGCTTTATTCACATGCTTACTCTGGTGCTGACACTCCACCCTGTCACAGTCCGGCAGGTGAACGAGGGTTAGTGTGGAATACTGAACAAGGGTACACCACTTTCACCTTCAGGCGATTGCGGTGTCCTGTGCATGTCAATGTTGGAGGGATAGTTGAATTGAACCAAAGCAGTCTCAAAGGCGAGCTGGATCGTTGGAAGAGCACCACCTACGCCAAGACCTGCGCCAGATTTCCCGAGAGGAAGGAAGAGTTCAAAGGAACTTCTGGCATTGAGGTCCAGCCCGTGTACACACCGTTGGATACAGAGGGCATCGACTATCTTAAGGACCTTGGCTTTCCTGGAGAGTATCCCTATATTCGCGGAGTTCAGCCAACAATGTATAGGGGACGCCTGTGGACCATGCGGCAGTATGCAGGGTTCGCTACGGCGGAGGAGTCGAACGAACGCTACAGGTACCTGCTGGAACAGGGGCAGACCGGGCTTTCGGTTGCGTTCGACCTGCCCACTCAGATTGGATACGACTCCGACCATGAGCTGGCGTTGGGGGAAGTCGGGAAAGTCGGGGTGGCGATCG
Source organism: Bacillota bacterium (assembly GCA_028709305.1). Classification (GTDB taxonomy): domain Bacteria; phylum Bacillota; class DTU025; order DTU025; family DTU025; genus UBA10085. The sequence continues at coordinate 2,126 of JAQVXE010000143.1, forward strand.
ATTCCCTTGCCGACATGGAGATCCTTTTCGACCAGATTCCACTCGACAAGGTCTCCACTTCAATGACCATCAACGCGCCGGCGGCAGTTCTTCTGGCCATGTATATCGCAGTAGCCCAGAAGCAGGGCGTGCCGCCTGAGAAGCTCAAAGGGACTATTCAGAATGACATCCTCAAGGAGTATGCAGCCCGCGGCACCTACATCTTCCCGCCCAAGCCGTCAATGCGTCTCATTACCAACACATTCGAGTATTGCTCAGCAAAGATTCCCAACTGGAACACGATCAGCATCAGCGGTTACCACATCAGAGAGGCGGGGGCCACTGCAGTACAGGAACTCGCATTTACACTGGCCGACGGCATTGCCTATGTGCAAGCGGCCATCGATGCCGGGCTCGATGTGGATGAGTTTGCTCCTAGATTGTCATTCTTCTTTGCGTCCCATAATGACCTCTTCGAAGAGGTTGCGAAGTTCAGGGCTGCCCGAAGGCTTTGGGCCAGGATTATGAAGGAGAGATTCGGAGCCAAGAAGGAGAAGTCCATGAGGCTTCGGTTCCACACTCAGACAGGAGGATCTACTCTCACGGCACAGCAGCCTGACAACAATATCGTCAGAGTAGCATTGCAGGCCCTTGCAGCTGTTCTTGGAGGTACGCAGTCGCTGCACACCAACTCCAGGGATGAGGCTTTGGCTCTTCCAAGTCAGGAATCGGTGATGATCGCCCTGCGCACGCAGCAGATCATCGCGTATGAGAGCGGTGTTGCCGACACCATCGATCCCCTTGCAGGCTCCTATTACGTAGAAGCGCTTACAAGCCAAATTGAGGAGTCTGCCGCTGATTACATCAGAAGGATTGATGAGATGGGCGGGGCGCCTATGGCAATCGAGCGCGGGTTCATACAGAGCGAGATTGAGGAGAGTGCTTATAGATACCAGATGGAGATAGAGTCGGGGGACCGCATCGTTGTGGGGGTCAATGAGTTCCACATAGAAGAGGAGCCGCCAAAGGGACTTCTCAAGGTGGACCCCGCCGTTGCTGACCTGCAATGCAAGAAGCTGGCGGATGTAAAGACTTCGCGGAACGGGGAAGCCGTCGCAAAGAGCCTTGAGGCGTTGAGGGTTGCGGCTGAAGGGACCGAGAACCTCATGCCGTACATCCTCGAGGCAGTCAGGGAATATGCGACTCTGGGTGAGATCTGCGACACACTGCGCGCAGTATTCGGAGAATACAAGCCCTCAGGGGCCTACTAGTAGGAAGGGAGAATGGGGGACAGCATGGGTACTGATACAGGCAGGAAGATTAGAGTTTTGGTTGCAAAACCAGGCCTTGACGGGCACGACAGGGGTGCCAAGGTTGTGGCGCGCGCTCTCCGTGACGCAGGCATGGAAGTGATATATACAGGGCTCAGGCAGACGCCGGAGCAGATTGTGGCGGCCGCCATTCAGGAAGATGTGGACGTCATCGCGATGTCGATACTCTCAGGCGCACATAATGTCTTGTTCCCAAAGGTCATGGATTTGCTCCGTGAGCGAAAAGTCGACGACATTCTTGTCGTGGGCGGAGGCATAATCCCTGAGGAGGACATTCCCGCTCTGAAAGAGTGCGGCATAGCTGACATATTCACCCCAGGAACAACTACATCGGAAACGGTGAGGTTCATAGAAGAGAACGTGAAGAGGCGGGCGTAAGCATGGATCAAGCGGAAGTTGTGAGCCGGGCTTTGGCCGGGGACATCCGGGCGGTTTCACGGCTCATATCCATCGTCGAGGATTGCGCTCCGGGATTTGAGGAGATGTATTCGGAGATCTACCCGTCTACGGGCAAGGCCCATGTCATAGGAATTACCGGGCCGCCCGGATCGGGAAAAAGCACTCTTGTCGACAAGATGGCTGTTGTATGCAGGGAACGCGGCAAGACAGTGGGCATAGTGGCGGTTGATCCCACGAGCCCGTTCACAGGCGGGGCGCTCCTGGGAGACCGCCTTCGAATGCAGCGGCATGCCCTAGACGATGGAGTTTTCATAAGAAGCATGGGCACCAGAGGCCAGCTTGGCGGGGTGTCGCGCGCTACGTCCGGCGCTGTGGACGTGTTGGATGCTGCCGGGTACGATTGCGTGATTATCGAGACCGTGGGAGTGGGTCAATCTGAGGTGGAGATAGCCTCGATTGCCGACACTGTTGTGCTGGTGCAGGTGCCTGGACTCGGTGATGATATCCAGGTAATAAAGGCCGGCGTAATGGAGATTGGCGACGTGTTCGCAGTGAACAAGAAGGACCGCCCCGGGGTGGAAAGAGTCGTGGC
>JAQVXE010000041.1 GCA_028709305.1 Bacillota bacterium
CATCTTTCTTCAGTCTACCATGTTGGCTATTGTGTCATTTGGATTAACGATAGTGATCATAACAGGCGGGTTTGATCTTTCTCTCTCTTCGGTAGTCCCTGCGTCCGGCTTGGTCGCAGCCTATCTGATATCACAGGGCTGGAGTGTTCCTGCAGCTTTTCTAGTAGGGCTTATCCCAGGTTTGCTTGTGGGCTTCTTCAATGGGTTCACAGTACTGTGGCTGGGCGTGTCCGATTTCATTGCGACGCTCGGAACGATGTCTATTGTTAAGGGCGTTGTGTACATGCAAACAGAGGGAAGATCGCTATGGCAAGGCATAACCGACGAATTCCTCTGGCTTGGCCGCGGTACGGTTCTGGGCATTCCAGTGCCTGTTATTGTGATGTTCATCATCTTTGGGGTGATGTGGGTCTTGCTGTCACAAACCAAGGTCGGCCGACACATGTACGCGGTAGGAGGAAACCCTGAGGCCGCTCGCCTATCAGGGATAAGCGTCAGAGGCATTAAGCTTCTCGGTTTCGTCCTTGGCGGATTGCTGGCATCTGTTTGCGGAGTCATGCTCGCATCTAGACTTGGTGCCGGACAGCCGTCAGCAGGCAACACGTATTTCATGGACGCGATTGCCGCTGCGTACCTCGGGCAATCGGTGTCATCGCGGGGGCAGGTACACCTGTTGGGAACACTCATAGGAGTTCTCATGATTTCCACAATGAACAACGGGTTGATCCTTCTAGGTGCTTCATACTACTTCCAGGATTTGATAAAGGGCTTGGTTATCATCGCTGCAGTGGCGATCTCGTCATTGGGCGGCCGGAAATCCATGGGTGTGAAAGTCTGATTTCCGTTGATGGGCACATTACGGGATCAGATTTGAGGCAACTAACATGATGTCAGGAGGAAACTGCATGACTGAGAAGCTCACAATAGAAGTGGAAGAATTGACTGCGGAAGCCTTTGCACCATACGGTCGGGTTGTTGAGATGCCGGAGTCTCCCGCAACAGGGTCTGGCCCTGGCTGGAGATCATGGTTTCCAGTTGCTGAAGTGCTTGCTTCGCAACCCGTAGGAATTGGGCTTGTACGAACTGAAAAACGCGATCTGGTAGTTACTGAGATGGAACGCCATGTTGACAATGAAGAGCTGCTGATACCGTTGTGGGCTGATTTGATACAACCGATGGGGGTGCCGGAGAAACTGGATGATCCCGACGCAACGCCCAGCCTGGACAAGATCAGGGCATTCAGAATACGCCCTGGGCAGGCCATCATCATGAAGAAGGGTGCATGGCACAGCTGCGCATATCCAGTGGGCGAGGATACCACGTACTGCTTTGTGTGCGTGAACAAGCCTGCTGTTCCAGGGCAGAGCGGTGGCCCGTGGATCCCGTTGGCCAAACCGGTAGCGGTGACCTTGTGAGTGCCTGCCTAAGTAAGCGAGGGAGGCGCGAATGTGTGGCGCCGTGGGTCGCCATGCCCATACGTATGCACACATGCCCGGCCGCAAACCACTACTACGGAGGACATAACCGATGAACAAGATAGATGTTGTAGCGTTAGGAGCTGCTTCCCTGGACGTTGTGGTACAAGTACCTAGGCTTCCAGGATATGACGAGAAGGTTTTCGGAAGGATGCTCGGGCAGTTGCCAGGAGGCACAATGCCGAACTTCGCATGCGCCCTCAGTAAACTCGGGGCTAATGTGGGCTGGACCGGCTCTGTAGGCGGTGATCAAGGCGGTCAGCTTATCTTGGATGACTTCAAGAAGCAGGGTGTGGACGTTTCCGAGGTGAGGATAGTAGAAGGCGAATCCACGGGACTTGCCATTGTTCTGGTAGACCCGACTGGAGAGAGAGCTATTGTGGTAATCCCCATGAAGGCGCCTCCCAAAGCCCTTGACGAGGGCCAGCGCCACTACATCTCTCGGGCGAAGGTGCTCTATACCGCCCCATATGACCTGGAGTCATTTCTGGATGCGGCTCAATGCGCTAGAGACAGTGGAACCCTGGTTGCAGTTGACATTGAGGATACGTGCGAGGTGGATTCAAGTCACTTGGAGACGCTGTTCGGACTGATTGATATCGCCATCCTCAACAAGTACGGTCTCGGCAAGGTGAAACGGCAGGCAGAGGCTTTGACAGGACATGCCGTCGAGGACATCGTGGGTTATCTGTTGTCTTTAGGCCCGAGGCTGGTAGCTGTCACATTAGGAGCCGACGGGTGCATGCTTGCCACCAGCGAACAGCGTATGGAGGCACGAGGCGTCAAGGTTGATGTCGTCGATACTACCGGGGCCGGGGACTGCTTCAACTCGGCTTTGGTATTTGGATTCCTGAATGGGTGGGACCTAAGTACTATGGGAACCTTTGCTAATGCCGCTGCGGCAATGTCGATCAGGAAGTACGGAGCCAGGACCGGGCAGCCGACATTCGATGACGTGATCAAGTTCGCATCTGAACACGGATTGTCGTTTCGCGTATAGTCCGGATCTTGGCTGCCTCCTATGAGACCTTACACAAGAGGAAGGAGACACTGATACATGAAACTTGAAGATAGAATCCTGGGAAGCTTGGCTGGGGCTGCTATCGGAGATGCCATGGGAGCAACTACGGAGCAGATGACGATTGACGAGATAATCAGCAAATATGATGGGCTTGTGGATCGTTTCTACCCTCCTGAAGAAGACCGTCCCTTTGCTGCTGGGCGCTCAGCGGCGCAAATAACGGATGATGCTAGCCTTATGATGGAATTGGTCAAAGTGTATGTGGAGGCAGGGAATCGCCCATTCACACCTGAAGACGCAGCCACCTCCCTCCTGAGATGGGCAGATAAGCCAGAATACTATCCGCGGTTTGCAGGACCGTCAACGATGGCGGCAATTGATCAGCTTCGCGCCGGCGAGGATCCGCGAGTTGTTGGTAAGGCGGGAACGTTGTCGTCAGAAAGGACTTCCAACGGAGGAGCCATGAAGATTGCACCTGCTGGTCTTGCCAACCCTGGAAATCCTGAAGCAGCAGCAAAGGAAGCCTGCATAGTATGTTTGCCCAGCCATGGCACGCAGATTGCGATGTCTAGCGCTGCAGCCATAGCCGCCGGCGTAGCCGAGGCCTGCAGGCCGGGCGCAGACACACTCTCGGTTGCACAGGCATGCATGTATGGCGCTACTGAAGGTGAGCGGCTAGGCAAACAATGGGGCCGCACTACCCCGGGGCCATCGATAAGGGCTCGGATAATGCTGGCAATTCATCTGGCATTGGAGTCAAGAGATCTTGAGGACGCTTGTCGGAAGATTGCTGATTATGTAGGAGCCGGACTCGGAGCCGCTGAGGCTGTTCCTGCAGCAGTGGGCCTTTTTGTTGCTGCCAATGGCACTCCTTTGAAGGCCATCATGGGCGGCGTCAACGTTGGTGACGACACCGACACTATTGCTTGTATGTCTGGAGCCTTGGCCGGCGCGTTGCACGGCATACATTCCATACCGTCAGACCTCTATGAGCAGGTTGAGAAAGCGAACAACCTGAATCTTGAGGAATGGGCGAACAAGCTGGCGTGCGTTGCGCGGCAGAAACAACCTCAGTACAAGGAATAAGCAAGGCATGAGCTACAAGCCGGTCAACTAATCGGCATGAAGTGGCAGTGAGACATGGGAGTGATGGGGAGCAGTGGGAGCAGTAGTTGTTGTGGGAAGCATGAACATGGACATCTCAGCTGCGGTGCCGCGACTGCCAGCATGTGGTGAGACTATCCTGGCGCGTGGGATCAACATAAACCCTGGGGGCAAGGGAGCGAACCAGGCTGTGGCTGCCGCTCGGCTGGGAGCTCAAGTCAGTCTGATCGGACGCGTAGGCAATGATTCTTATGGTGCATCTCTTCTTGAAAGCCTGAAGGAGAGCGAGGTTGACGTCAACCTCGTAGTGCGAGACGACGAACTGCCTACCGGGATGGCGCTGATAAACGTCGCCCAGGGCGGAGCAAACACTATTGTGGTCTATCCCGGCGCCAATGGCGGATGTGTACCGGCCGACATTGAGTCTGCTGATGATGCTATTTCAGGAGCTTCGGCCATGATACTCCAACTGGAGATACCCATGAATGTAGTAGAGGCGGGCCTTGTCAGGGGCAAGGAACGTGGATTGATCACTATTCTCAACCCGGCTCCAGCCAGAGCGATACCCGAGTCGGTTCTGAAGCTAGTAGATGTGCTTGTTCCCAACGAGAGTGAAGCAGAGCTGTTGACGGGAATCAAGGTAGAAAGCTGCGAAGATGCGCTGAGATGTGGGAGAAAACTGCGCGAGAAAGGCCCATGTCATGTCATAACCACACTCGGAGATAAGGGGGCCGCGTATGTCGGTCCGGGGCAGGAAATGATCATCCCGGCATTTGAAGTCGATGCTGTGGATTCTACAGGGGCCGGCGATACTTTTGTTGGCGCACTAGCTGTTGCCATGATTGAGGGCATGGATCCCAGAGCGGCAACAAGATTTGCATGCGCCGCCGGCGGCTTAACAGCGTCAAAACAGGGCGCCATGTCCGCAATTCCATGTAGAGCCGATGTAGACTCGATGTTAGCTTAAGACGGGCAAGATGGAGAAATGCGAGGCGTTTGCAGAATGGCCAGTAACAGGCTTGGACTTCCGGACCGCGTAGATGCGTTAGTTGCAGGGTGCCTGCCGGACGTAGTCTCGTTTAGAAGGCGAGTTCACTCCTATCCCGAGTTGGCTTGGCAAGAAACCAAGACTGGGATGCTATGTGCTGACGCCCTCGATAGCTGCGATATCAAGACGAATCGAGGCATTGCCGAAACAGGAGTGGTCGGCCTCATTGCAGGCGTTGGCTCGGGGCCGACCATTGCCCTTCGTGCAGATATGGACGCTCTTCAGATTACTGAGGAGACCGGGCTGCCATACCAATCTCAGTCACCTGGTGTAATGCATGCGTGCGGACACGACGGGCATTTGGCGATCGTGTTAGGTACGGCCATGGTATTGAGCAGAATGCGCAATTCGCTCAAGGGCAACGTAAAGGTGATCTTCCAGCCTGCAGAGGAGCAACTTTCCGGAGCAGAGCGCATAATAGATGATGGCGCTTTGGGTTCTCCGAAAGTAGATGAGATATATGGACTGCACTTGTGGCCTGACCTGCCGCTGGGCCACGTAGGATTGAAGCAGGGAGTTGCCATGGCGGCTTGCGACAAGGTCTCCATTAGGTTTCAGGGACGGAGCGGGCATGGAGCTGTTCCACACCTAGGAGTGGATGCGCTTACAGCTGCCGCCTGTTCACTGCTGGCTCTGAATACTGTTGTCAGCCGAGAAATCGACGCGAATGAACCCGCGGTTCTCAGCATAGGGCGGATAATCGGGGGCACTGCATTCAATACCATTGCGGACAAGGTTGAATTGCATGGGACTGTGCGTACTGTGCGTTCCTCAACAAGTGATTGGATGGAAGATACTATCCGGAGGAAAGTCGAAGGCATAGCGCACGCCACAGGTGCTAGGTGCGAGACTGAGTATGTCAGGGCTTGCCCTGTGTTGGAAAACGACCCCACCATGATTCAAGAGATTCTAGACACTCTTCCCACACTCATGCCGGAAGAACATGTCCATATGCTGAATGCCCCTTCCATGATTGCAGAGGACTTCGCCTGCTATCTTCAACATGTTCCTGGGGCTATGCTGTTTCTCGGAGTAGGGCCCGAATTTCAGAAGCATTCTCATGAGTATGGCTGCTTTCCGTTGCATAGCTCCAAATTCGCGTTTGACGAAGCGGTTTTGGGAATTGGCATCAAGCTGCTCACACTATTGGTCCTCGACAGGCTGGATAGGCGATACTGATAGGCCCTTTGGGTATCGTCCGCTCAATCTATGCACCTATGTACATGACTAAATTGCAGTAAGAGTTCGCACCCCCCCCCCAGAAAGGATTCATAATGATTATAAAGAATATATCATACCAGCACATCAGTCCGATTGAGCCAGGACTGCTGTAGGTGGTGTTTTTTGCGTGGAACTGAATCACGATCTTCCTACACCCCTGTATCAACAGGTATACGACATATGGAAACGCAAGATCGAAACCGGAGAGCTGAAGCCGGGCGATCGGATTCCTACCGAACGGGAACTGTGCCAGTTGCATGGGGTAAGTCAGATTACTGTGAGGCAAGCGATTCAAATGCTCGTACAGGAGGGCCTTGTTACTAGGAGGCCACGTACAGGCACTCGAGTTGCCCAGCGCAAGTTCAGCCAGCAACTTGTTAAGCTCACCAGCTTTTCGGAGGACATGAGGTCGCGTGGGCTGATTCCTGGCGGACGAGTGGTCTTTGCTGCCGAGGAGAAGGCGGATGTGGCGACTGCTCGCATACTTAGGCTTGACGAGAACGCGCCTGTTGTAAGGATAGAGCGTGTGCGCGTCGCCGAAAACGAGCCGATGGCCATTGAAAGCTTTAGAATGTCTGCGGATCTTTGCCCTGGAATCGTGAATGAGAACATAGAGAACAAGTCCTTGTACGAACTTCTTCGCACGAGATACCATATTGAGCCAGTATGGGCAGAGCAGAGTTTTGAGGCCTCTTCATGCAAAAGCAGAGAGGCCGAGCTTCTCGGAATCCGTCGCGGTGCTCCCGTTCTCCGTGTTGAACGCATTGCGTATGACTCGTCGGAGACTCCGATCGAGTACACCACATCCGTCTACAGGGGTGACAGATACAAGCTGCACGTCCACATGAGCACTCGTTGATTGAGTATGAAGGCAAAAGGGCCGGCGGACTCGCTCCTATGATAAAGCCGTTGTGATCAGGATTTCGGGTAGGAGGAGCATTCGATGAGAGAGGAATTGGTGGCCGCAGTTGATGGCGGCGGCACGAAAACAGTCTTTATTATTGCCGACAGCTCCGGGCGCATATTGGGAATGGGAAAAGGCGGCCCGGTAAATGCCCTTTTCGTGCCTGAAGGTATTGCAGTCGAATCAGTACGCGATGCTGCCAGGGGTGGGCTTGGACAGGCAGGATTTGAGGCAATGGCTGCTGATACGCCTCTGCACCTCAGGGCCGTCTATGCCAGTGTTCCGGGGGCTAGCAGAGAAATCATAGAGTCCGGTCTGTCGGGCTTGGTATTGTACGACGCCCTGAAGGTTGAAGGGGACGACCATGCCACCTTCAGAGGGGCTTTCCCGGAAGGACACGGAGTTTGTGTCCTTGCAGGCACCGGGTCTTTTGCTATTGGCCGTTCGCCTGATGGCAGAATACTGACTGCCGGCGGCTGGGGCCCTCTTCTGGGGGATGAAGGAAGCGGTTATGCAATAGGGCTAGCAGGGCTGAGGATAGTTGCCCTTGCCTCTGAGGGCAGATGCGAAGCTACTGCTCTGACCGGCATGGCCTTGGAAATGTTCGAGGTTGAGCGCGCAAGAGATATTATCCGTGCTGGCCTGGTGCGCGAGAAGATTGCGGGGTTTGCGACTTCTGTGTCGTTGGCAGCGTCTCAAGGCGACAACATAGCTCGCCGGATATTGGCTGATGCAGGAAGGGACCTTGGGCTGCTTGGGGGCCATATCCTCAAGGGCCTGGGAATGGTTGGCCATGGGTGCAATGTGGCCCTGTCTGGAGGGGTCTCCAGGGCAGACGTTGCTTTGGTCAACTCGTTCGAGACGACGCTTGAGGAAATCGACCGGACTTGCGTGATAGCCCGTCCGAAACTCTCACCCGCAGGCGGCGCGCTGTTGCTCGCCTATGATGTGGCAGGGATGGAGCTTGATGCATCCAAAATGAAGACGCTTATGGACTGTGCCACGCAGGTGAGGGAGCTGTGTTCCCAGGCATGAGGCTGGAGAAGGAATATTCGACCATAAGCAGAATAAGTATAATAAATATATGAAAGACCATGCCGGAGAGATGTACCACGAAGTTTATGGGCCTCACGAGTTTGTGGTGCTTTGCCCTTCGAACAAGGATTGGCAGGATTACCTCATAGAGGTGGGAAGTTGGATGGTGTCAAGTTACGGTGCGACCGGCATCTACCTTGACCAGCTTGGCCCTGCCGAGCCGTTCCCATGCTACGATCCGGAGCATTCCCATGAGGGAATCGGCCGATTTAACCAGGTATATCTCAGGGTTCTCAGGGAGCTCCTTGCCAGGATTCGCGGCATCAACGAGGATGCGTTCTTGATGATCGAGAACTGCGGAGACATATACGGATCGTACGTATGGGGAAGCCTCACCTGGAACGGCGAGGACTACGGCGAGTTTTACGCGGAACAAGCTCAATCCGTTTTTCAAGGAAGGCTCGATCGAGCATGAACAGGCGATGCGGCAAGGTGCTGAGGTCATAGAGATTCCCCTGCCGGTGTCGGAGGTATTGTCGATTCTTGTTGAGAAGGCATAGCCATACATCGTGATCAGCATAGAGTGATGAGCACTAAGTGATGAGCAGCGGGGGTCGTGCCGATGTGGGACCATCCACATCGGAAATGGCGCCCGCTATTGCCTTTGCATGGACCGATGCGCAGGAGCCTCAATTGCAGGCTCGCTGGTTATTCTAACTATTTTGGTATGTCCGGGCGGATGCGATTTGCTGTGACTCCTGTGGAGAGGATGATACCTTTCACGCAGCTATTGGCCGGGTCCTGTGCGGCGAGAAGTAGCATTATGTCAAAATGGAGATGGCTGCTCGTCGACGGTAGAGGGATAATCAGGCCTCTGTGCCGAATTAGAGCAATCCACAGGTGGCCAGCTGAGTGTGGAATTGCGCAGGGTCTGGCGGGGCTATGCCGCGGCATATGCATTCAAGGGGGCTTTGTTATGGCCAGGATTCTGGTAACGGGATTCGATGCTTTCGGGGGCGAAGAGGTGAACCCTGCTTCCCGGGCGGTTGAGCATCTGGCAGCATCGGTTGCCCGTGCCCGAGAGGGCGTTGAGGTGATAACCCGGGAAATTCCCACGGCGTATGGGGCTTCAGCCATGGCAGTGCAGGAAGCGATATGCCGGTGCTCGCCACAGGCTGTCATCTGTGTGGGGCAGGCTGGCGGCGCCGCCGGCATGCGTGTTGAAAGAGTTGCCCTGAACTTGGATGATGCCAGGATTCCGGATAACTTGGGCAACAAGCCTAGCGATAGGCCTATAGTCCCGGGCGGGCCCGTAGCCTACTGGGCCACCATTCCCGTTCGAGACGTTGTGGAGGCCATGAAGGCTGAAGGGATACCCGCGTTTCTTTCATACAGTGCCGGCACGTTCGTGTGCAATCATGTTTTCTATTCCACCTGTCATTTCGTCGCCACGAACAGTTTGCCGATACAGGTAGGATTCATACATGTTCCGTGCCTTCCTGAACAGGTAGTGGAGAAGAGCCAGACCCCCAGCATGTCACAGGAATGCATCACGACTGGACTGGAGGCGGCAATCAGGGCGGTAGCGACGCATCTGGGGTCTTTGGATAGCTGACTCATGTGTGTGCCGGCAGAGGGTGCGCCAATGGAAGGGATTCCCGGACCCATGTCGAACCAAGCCATATCAACTACAGCGGGGAGGTCTTGCCATGAAGAGGATTATTGCCTATTGCGGGCTGGTCTGCGATGAATGCCCGGCTTACCGTGCAACTCAAGCTGATGATGACGAAATGAGGAGCAACATTGCTGCAGAATGGTCCGAGTCGTATGGCTGTGCTCTGACGAAGGAGGACATCAATTGCGACGGGTGTCTGGGCACGAAGGGCAGGATAGTAGGCTATTGCAATGAGTGCTCGATCCGACTGTGCGCGGCCGAGCGGGGCATGGAGAATTGCGCACACTGCTCCAGCTATGCTTGTGATAACCTCGAGAGGTTCTTGAAGGGTGCGCCGGCGGCGAAGGCTCTGCTTGACAGTCTGAGAGATGCTGCAAGCAAGTGAAAGTGCCGGCAGACAGAAGTCAAGATGACTGAATTGGGGTGGAGGCAAAGCCATACTGCCACCCTCCACACAGATTGCCGTCAGATGATCCGATGGACTCCCGCCCCCTCTTTGACAGGAACAACCCCACGCGAGCCGGGCTGTCGTGTCCGGCTTCCCGCATTTCACACAAGTGAACCGATACCCGCAGCATAGCGCGTGTTTGCACATTCATGACTACAAGTCTCTCTATTGACATTGGTGACATAAGAAGCTAGGATGGTTTTTAAACTGACCGGTCAGTTCAAAAACGTATTGCATAGCCCGGGCATGGGTCTGCAAAATATACTGGGGCGCGAGCTCTTTCCGCGCTCGATGGTAGCGACTTTTTCATGAGGTGATGTGCATTGAGAAATCCGACCGCTAAGATCACAGCCGCTTTTGGTGTACTGGCGCTGCTTCTGCTATGCAGTACAGGAATGGCCCAACCTGCGCCGACTACACCGGGGCCAGCGCCTGCTACGACGGGCAGCAATGGGAGAATACAGGAGTATGAGACTGTGTTCAGTGTGCTTTCGCCTGATGGCATTCCCCAATCCGTGACGGTGGTAGATTGGATTAGGGTTCCCCAAGGTGGTCTTGCTTCAGTCTTTGATCCAGGCGACATCCAGGATCCAGTCAACTTGAGGAATGCTGAACTCCCGGAGGTTGTTCCGGGAGGATTGAGATGGAGCGCCGATCCAACCCGCATTACAGACATTAACTACTCAGGGGCGTCCAGAAAAGAGCTTCCGATCGGGGTGAAGGTCACCTATAGGCTGAATGGCCAGGTTGTGCCCTCATCGGCAGTTTCCGGCAGCTCAGGCAGGCTTGAAGTCACTTTGGCCTTCACGAACAGGACAGCCAGGGAAGAAATCCTCAGCTATAACTTGCGCGGCGAGAATATCACGTTTGCTGAGAATGTATGTGTTCCAATGATTGTGCAGGTATCGACGGAGGTGGCATTGCCGGAGTACAGGGGCATTGAGGCGCCTGATGCAACGACGGTTCTGGCTGGCAAGAGCCTCAACATCAGCTGGATGACTATGCCCAGTCCTGATGCTTCATGCACCCTTGTTTTGGAGGGCGACAACATAAACCTGAGCGATTTTGACATAACAGTAATACCTTCAATGCCGCCTATTCCTGAACTTGAGGAATTGCTCGATACTACGATCGATGCTCTGGGAGAATTGGAATCCGGCGTCGACCTGCTGGATTCCGCGGTTTTGCAGGCTGCATCTGGCGCCGAAATGCTTGCTGATGGACAGAAACAGGTGGCAGAGGGAATGCGTGCAGTGGAAGCCGGCCTATCTGACCTTGCCAAATTGGCTGATGGCCATTGGACGATAGCCAAATCGATGAATGATGCGATTACGCCGGAATCCCTTGACGAACCGGGGCAATTCATAGAGCTTGTTGAAGCTGCAAAGCCTCTTCTTGTGAACCTCTCTGACGGGATAAGCGCCATAATGTCGGCTATACCCATGGATGAGCTTGGCCAGGTAGCCGAGTTCGCCCCTAAGCTGCTTGAGGAGGCTACAGATCTCAACGAAAGGGCGCAGAAGGTATCGAAAGGGCTTTCAAGGCAATCGCAGACGATCAGCCAGGCAAGAACAGCCAGTACCCAGTCGCTGGCGGCCCTTCAAGAGCTAGCCGATTCGAACCCCGGGATTGCTGAGTCCCCCCAATTCAAGAAGGTTGAATCCTCCCTGAAGAAGCAGAACTCGCTCCTTGATACTGCGGCGACGGGAGGAAGAGTCGGATTATTGCAGACGCCAAGCATCAATGAGCTGGCTGAAGATGCAAAGAGCATCGCGGCCACCGGCAGTAGGGTCAAGATCGTTGTCACCCTGGCATCGAGCCAGCTTAAGGAAGTATCATTTGATTCAATAGATGAATACGCCGCCCAGGCCATGGAAGCCGCAGATCTGCTCAACGCTTTGCTTTATGGAGGAGTAGTGCAGGACCATGAGGTGCCTAGCATAGATCAGATATGCGATGGCCTGCGTACGCTCGATCAAGGCTTGCGCGATCTCAAGACAGGGCTTGGCATCCTTGCCGAGGGTGGCTCAGTTGAAGGCCGAGATGTGCCTGGATTGGACACTTCCGTAGCGGGCCTTGAGGGCCTTGCCGGAGGTGTGAGCCAGCTCAGCGGTGGAATGGCAGACATTGAGGCTGGCAGCCATGAGCTTGCCTTTGGGCTCGAGAGGATAAGGAATGAAGGCACTTGCGAAATGAAGAAGGGTATAGGTGATGGGCTGGCAGATGCGCTAAAGAGCAAGGCGCAGCTTGTGGCCATGAAGGTCCGCCTTGACCAGTACGATGCCTTCGAAGGGAAACCTGCAGGCGCTGCCAGCGAGGTTCGTTTCTTGATGAAGCTGAAGGCTCCATCACACAAGGAATGAAGTATTCCGACACTCTGTTGTGAGATGGATACACGAGGTCGACACTGGAGCGGCGTTCCTGTTGAGAAAGCGTAGCAACCGCCGCACTTAGTCAATCGGAGCACCAATGCAACATCTTCGGAGGAACCAAACCGCCGGGGATGTTGCATTTATTACGTTGTATCATCGAAGCAAGTGTCTCAAGTTTGGGCATCCCGACCGCTGCTCGAAATAGAATGTACTCCCAAAGCCCATCAGTGGCTTCTCGTCAGGGCCTGCCGCCTGCTGGATATGGAATCTGCCTTAAGGCCAGTCCAAACAGGTGGCCTCCCAAGCGAACACGCTAGCATCGAAGATTGTTGCTCTTCAAGCAGGAATATTGCTGTCTGCGTAGAAGGATAGCTCATGGCACAAATGTGCTGAACATATGTGCAAGAGAGTGCCGGTCCAAAGGCGCGTACTGAAGAAACTTGCGTCAGGCCGCGATTGCTCGTTGCAAACGGAACCCATGGGGGTGTAGTAATGGCTTTCGACAAGCGTCTTCTCTATGAGGTTGCAAAACACTACTATGAACTCGACAAAACGCAAAGTGAGATTGCGTCGAGTTTAGGGATATCGAGAAGCCAGGTTTCCAGGGCCTTGAAACGGGCTAAGGATTTGGGAATAGTCGCAATCAAAGTGATTCCTCCAGGGTTGGACTTCGCCGATCTCGAAAATGAGCTGTGTTCGACGTTTGGCCTTGAAGAGGCTGTAGTCATCTCAGGCAAGGTAGGCCCTTCCAGACTGCTGACGCAGAGCTTGGGAACGGCAGGTGCTAGGTATCTAGATGAGAACCTGAGATCCGGTGACGTGGTTGGCCTTTCATGGGGAGCCACCCTGCGAGAGCTTGTGGCTGCAACAGGCAGCATCAAGCCAATCTCGCGGGAGATTACGGTGGTTCCGCTCCTTGGCGGGCAGGGGCAGGCCAGCCCTGATCTTCAAGTGAACGACATTGCTTCCCGTCTTGCCATTGCGTTCGGGGGTTCCCACCGGTACCTGCACGCCCCCTCATTTGTTGACACACCTGAAGCGCGCAACATGATGATGAACGACAGCAACATAAGGAATGTAGCCAGCCTGTGGGATTCGGCAGACGTGGCCGTTGTAGGAGTAGGCAGCTTTACGCCGCCTTCAACATTGCTGGAGGAGGGCGGTTTTCCCCCTGACGAGTTGGCAGAACTTGCAGGCATGGGCGTGGTCGGCGACATATGCATGAGGTTTTTCGATGCACAGGGAGAGCCTGTGGATACCCCGCTCATGGAGCGGATTATTGGAGCAAGCCTCGACCAACTGCGCAGCATAGACTGTGTTGTGGCGGTTGCCGGGGGCATAAACAAAGCTGCATCTCTGCTCGGTGCGCTCAGGACTGGCGCGGTAGATGTGCTGGTTACTGACGATATTGCCGCTCGAAGAGTTTTGGAAATGGCATCATCACAATAAGGTTTATTGTGTAGTACCAGGTTCAAGTCGATAGGCTCAAATTTATCTAAGGAGGAAATCCGAATGCCGCTTGGACAAGGAGCTTTAGGACTCGGAGTGTCGTATGCACTCGCCGTTGGCTACCTGCTTCTTATGAGGTTCATGGGAACCATATTGAGCAGGCAGTATCCGGAAGAACACAAGATAGTATGGGATACGCGCACAATCTCTCGTGTCACAATACTTGCCGCAGTTTCAGGGGCAGGGGCTATGATCAAGATACCCGGACCTGCCACTACCATCGCCCTCGATGCTGCTGCAGGCTACTTCGCAGCAGCATACTTTGGATGGCCTATTGGCGCTACTGTTGCCGCCATAGGATGCTTCCTCGCTAACGCCTTGGGAGGTTTCGCGAGCTGGCTCCCGATGCTGCCAATTTACTTGTGCGGAATGGCTCTCACAGTCACTGTCGGAGTCTTCGTTGCTAAGAAGACCAATATTGTGCTAGCTATCATCGCCGGCACGATAGTCAACACAGTAACGTGCTTGGGCCCGTGGGCAATCATGATAGGCACGCCTCTGATGATTGCTCTGCTTCCATCTCAGATCATAGGATCGGCGGTCAATGCGACAGTTGGGCTGACGGTGGCAGCGGCTCTTAAGAGTGCACAGAAACACGGGAAGCACGAACACGATGAGCTCATAGAGCCCGAGGATGAAAGTTTGAATATGTAAGAGGTGTTCTAGTTGGCGCCCACCATTATTTCACTCAAAGATGTGACTTTCGCCTACAAGGGCTCAAAACGACAAGCCCTAAGAGGCGTTTCCCTGGATGTCAAGGAAGGTGAGTGCATAGCGATCCTCGGACCTACTGGTGCGGGGAAGAGTACACTTGCGTGTGTGATGAACGGAACAGTCCCGCGGTTCATCGAGGGAGAACTGACTGGAGAAGTAGTCATTGACGGACAGGTTCCCAGCGAAGTCGGGACTGCTCAAATGGCGTCGCGAGTAGGGTTGGTCTTTGGCGATCCCGACACGCAGCTTTTTGGAATGACGGTAGAAGAGGATGTGGCGTTTGGCCCCGCTAACCTCGGTTTGGACTACGAAACGATCATGCGGAGAATAGAAAGAGCCATAAAGGATATGAGGCTCACAGGCTTGGAGGAGAGGGCTCCCCACCGTCTCTCCGGAGGACAGAAGCAGGCAACAGCCATTGCTGGTGTATATGCCATGCTTCCGAAGATCATGGTGCTGGACGAACCCACGTCCATGCTGGACCCTGAGGGCAAGGCTCGTGTCTTTTCAATAGTGCGTGACTTGAACAAGACTCTCGGAATGACTGTTGTCCTCATAGAGCAAGAGGTGGACGACATACTTCAGCTTGCAGACCGCGTCTTCGTAATGAAGTCAGGCAGGTTCGAATTAGGAGGCACGCCGCGCGAGGTTTTTGCCAATGTCGACCAGCTGAAAGAGGTCGGCATAAGGGTCCCACACATTGTGGAATTCGGAAACCTTGTAGGGGCCGAAGAAACGCCTTTTACCGTGGAAGAGGCTGTGTCATTGGTCGAGCGCAAAGCTTGGGCGACTCCGGATCCAGAGGCTTCTTGCTCGGGCCGGGAGAAGGATGACTCAGCGAACATCAGCAATGGTAAGCCAAGTGGCGCTGAGGCGTCGTCAGGTTCTACCAGGGCTCCCCTGGTAGAAGTGATGGATCTTGAGTTTCAGTACCCCATGGGCGCCAAGGCCCTAAATGGCGTGAATCTCAAGATATATCCTGGGGAATTCGTAGCCATCGTTGGGCAGAACGGTGCTGGCAAGACGACTTTGACGAGGCACCTAAATGGATTGCTGAGGCCTCTGTCGGGCGACATTCGCCTCTTTGGAAAGTCGATTCTGAATGAGCCAACCACCAAACTTTGTTCCATGGTGGGCTACGTTTTTCAAAACCCGGATGAGCAGCTTTTCTGCACTACAGTAGAGGACGAACTGAGATTCGGGCCTTCAAACATAGGCATGGACCCGAAGGAGTTAGAAGAGGCCGTGAACGACATTCTGCTTGACATAGGCCTCGACAAGTACAGGCAGGTGTGGCCGCGCTACCTTACCAAGGGCGAGAGGCAGAGGCTTGCGATGGCTTCTGTGGCAGCCATGGATCCTGATGTACTCATCGTCGACGAGCCAACCACGGGCTTGGATTGGCTGGAGTCTCTTCAGATATTGGACTACCTGGAGAAACTGCGTCGAGAAAAGGACAAGACGATACTGATTATCACCCACGACATGAACATAGTCAGTCTGTACGCCAAACGGGTAGTAGTAATGGCAAATGGACGGGTGATCGGTGAAGGAACGCCGCGGGAAGTCTTCTCACAGCAGGAGCTTATGGCGCAAGCCTATTTGCGAAGGCCTGCAATTGCTGATCTATCGGAAATCTTGTGGGGTGAGGTATCACTCACTTCGCAAGAGGCAGCCTGCAGGCTTTTCGGATCATCAAGGACGAATGCAGAGGTGTCCGATAAGTGATTGTCGAGTATGAAAGCAAACAAACGGCAATGCACAATCTCGATCCTAGAGCCAAGTTTGTCTGGCTGATGGCTACCATTATCATCAGCATTATCTGGACAGATCCGTTGTACCTGGCCGCACTGGGCCTGGTGACTATAGCTGTTGGCTGCATGGGGGCGTTCCCCTGGGCCAAGATGAAAGGAACGTTTTCGTTCCTGCTCATATTGATCGCCATAATCACGCTAGTTCAGGGAGCTACATACGTTCCAAAGACGGTTTCCCTTGCTGACCCGGAACGTGTCTTGTTCCACTTGATACCGGGCTGGATACCTGGGATCAATCCGGCATGCCCTATACGGGTTGGAGGGTTTCTGTACGGGGTCGGAATGGCTTTCAAGGTGTTCGTTGTACTCATTGCTATATCAGTCTTCGGGTATGTGACATCGCCGTCTGAGGTAGTGCAGATCATAGTGCGTATTCCATTCCTCTCGTACAAATCTGGGTTTGTCGTTTCGGCGGCATCCAAGTTTGTTCCAGTGATTCAGATGCAGATGTCAACCTTGAGAGATGCAGAGAGGTCTAAGGGAGTTGACTTTGATTCAGGCTCATTTGCTCAGAAGATCAGTAAGACCACGAGCATGTTGATTCCGCTCTTTGCCAATGCTCTGACGATGGCCGACACAATGGCCCTGGCCATGGAGTCTCGCGCATTTGGATACAGCGAGAACTTCACATTGATCAGGCCTTACCGTATGCGCTGGCCTGATTGGATCATGTGTGTCCTGTCAATCGGGGGTTTGGCAGCAAGCATAATAGTCCTCGCCGCATTCAAGATGGGGGCGCTCTAGGATGGGTCGAAAGGATCATGTTGTTGTCTGTCTTGGCGCTGCTGCGATGGACATGATGTTCACAGTTGACAAGCTTCCAAAGGCGGACGAGATGGTGTTCGCCCAAGGAGAGCCGGGTTTCTTTGCGGGAGGGTCAACTGCCAACATCGCAGCTGGAATAGGGCGTCTCGGATACCGGTCCAGATTCGTGGGCAGGGTTGGGAATGATGACAACGGCCGCAGATTGCGGCGAGCCTTCGAGGTTGACGGGGTAGACGTGAGGTGGCTCGCAGAGATCGAGGGCGGCAGGACGGCCCAGACCATAATCGCCGTGGACCGAAGCGGCGACAGAGTCATCTACTCGCTGGGAGGAGAGGCCATTCTTCTGGAACCCGACGAGTTGGACGATGCGGCGATGGCCGACGCGCAGGTTCTCTATATGGGAGAGGTGTTGCCGCACGTCGCGGATCGAGCCATTCGGGTGGCAAGGTCCTGTGGCGCCACTGTCGTCTATGGTCCCGGAGGCGGAATTTCATGGATGGATGGAGCGACATTGGGCCGACTTCTTCAGTCCTGCGATTATGTTGTTCTTTCCCGGGGAGAGTTGGGTGCAGTTACATCATGTGCCTCTCACGCTGAAGGCGCTGCGCAGCTGCTTGCGAGCGGAGTTCGCAATGTGGTAGTTACCTTGGGTTCTGACGGATCCGAATGCCACTCCCGCGGCTTGGACGGCAACGGCATTGCCGGCTGCGCGGGCAACGCGAGCGTGTTCCGTGCGGAGGCTTTCCGCGTGTCTGAAGCTAGAGACACAACCGGCGCCGGAGATTCATTTGCCTCGGGGTTTATCACAGGTCTCCTTGAAGGCATGGATTTGGCCGAGTGCCTTGTGCGAGGAAATGCCTGCGCCGCACTGGCCATACAGAAGATTGGCGCCAGGGAGGCTATGCCGACCGGGAGAGAACTGGAGGAGTTCTTGCAGAATGCTGGGAGGTAGGATTGATCCCAATAGAATAACCGGAGCCCTTGCCGGAGTGGCAATCGGGGACGCGATGGGAATGCCGTCCGAGTTCATGACGCGCGAACAGATTCGCGACGCATATGGAAGGATAGAAGGATTCTGCGCTCCCTGCGAAGGGCACGTCCACTGTGGAATGGGCGCCGGCCGCATCACAGATGATACAGAGCAGACCCTTGCGCTCATAGAGGCTTTAGATAGGCACGGGAGGATAACCCCAGATGTTGCGGCAGAGGCCTACCTGAAGTGGGCGGAGCAATGCAACGCGTACGAATCATCGGTACTTGGGCCCAGTTCGCGCAAGGCTCTCGAAAAGCTGAAAGCAGGGGAAGACCCTCGCACAACAGGGTCATCGGGGA
>JAQVXE010000144.1:0-1337 GCA_028709305.1 Bacillota bacterium
GCCACTATTGTCGGGTTCGTGATTATTCCATGAACTGCATAGTCTCTTGCTCCAACAAGATCCTTCTCATCTATGCTAGCTATCAGTATCTTCAATGTAGTAGTCTCCCTTCAGCTGCCATGATGCATCAACGCTTCAAAATGTGATCGACTATTCCCTCGTTCTCGATGCTCGGCCGATACCCTACAGCACCTAACCTGCCACTTCTATCAGTGTTCTAGCAGTTGCCTCATCTGTTACAAGAATGTTAGCAAAGCCTCCGCGGAGCGCCCCGGCAATTCCCGCAATCTTCTTAGGGCCGCCTGCCACTAAAATACTGCTCTCCTTGCAGGCTAGCTCATCAAGCTCAAGCCCGATAGTTCTTTCATTAAGGGCCTCATCACAGACCGACCCATCTGCGGTAAAAAACCTGGAGCAAATGTCTCCCACTGCTCCCTTGTAAAGCAGCATGTTGATGTCTTCCTCCGAAAGGTATCCTGCTTGAGCCAGGATACAGGACTTGCTAGGCCTCCCCACAGAGAAAACAGCAACATTTGCTTCTCTGCCCTTCTGAAGGATTCTTCCCATGTTGGGATCGCGGGCAAGAGCATCTCTTAACTGCTTGCTCTCAACAATGGTGGGGGCAGAAAGAAAATATGGCGGCGCGTCAAACGTGGCGGCAACTATGGCAGTTATCTCGTTTCCGTGGATCAACGCCTCGCCCTTCCCGGAAAGCGCGCCCTCCAGCTGCACGATCTTGACGTTTTCACGTTTCAGCGGCCTGAGCGCTCTGGCCATTTCCAGCATGGTTGTGCCCCCGGTCACCCCAATCACGTCTCCGTCTCGGATTACCTCCCTGAGGAGACGCGCAGCAGCCTGACCAAGGTGCCACCTGAGGGGTCTGGGGCTTGACTCAGAGATCGGGAAAACGGCCGCTCTCTTCAGGCTGTACACGGCCACCAGTTCCCTACTGAGCTCATGTTCTTCCTGGAACGCGTCTACGATCGTCACCTGAACGATGCCAACCTCCCTGGCCCGGGTCAGCAACCTCGAGATGCGGCTCCGCGACAGTCCAACCCTTTCCGCAATCTCCTGCTGATTGAGGTCATTCTCGTAGTACATCCTCGCTACCCGAACCAGCAGCTCATGCTCGTTGCTGGGAGCATACTCCACTTCCACGATAATTCTCACTTCCCAATGGCTTAGCCAAATCACAGGTTGCCTGCAGCGCAGCAGGCAAGCGCACTCTGGCACATTTATGATTGTTCAAGCACATTCTTATGGTTTAGAGTTTTTTCTCCGCCAGACCGGAAACTCCTTCAGACGCAAGCCTTTGAGCACGGGAAGTGTGCCCAGCT
>JAQVXE010000144.1:1437-4405 GCA_028709305.1 Bacillota bacterium
TTCCACTTTATGTCAACTCCAGTCAAATGGACTCATTTAAGCGTTTCTGAGCGCCTAGTACTCGAGCTCTACTTTCTCATCCAGTTCCTTCATGATGATGTTGTCAGGAGCAGTCTTATGTTTGAAGACCACGAAGAACGGACCTTCGTCCTCAACGGGGTACGGCGACAAATGCCACACGCCTTTGTCGTAGAATACTGCCTGTCCAACCTTGACCAAGAAGCCTCTCACATTGCGCGCCAAGGGTTGGGCATCTTTGTTCCCCCTGTCGTCTTCTGACGCTACGGGAATTATCAAGTCGCTCTTGATAGGAACAAGCAGCTCATAGGTGGTGTTGTGACGCTCTAGCCCTTCGACGACAAGGGGACGCTTCTTGCAGACTCCGTGCGCTATCTCCAGGGTCTCGTGATCAAGTTCCCACTTGACCAAGCCAGGCCATAGATCCTCAACAGCCGACTCTTTCTTCGCGCCCTCAGGCATCTCTACGACTATCCCATACGGGGCAAAAGCTTCCTTCGTAAGTTCTTCCACTTTGACCTTATGCATGACTCTTTCAACTCCTATGCCATCAATTGCAGCCCTTATTGTGGAGTAGTGCATGGCGGAATATTGTCAACCCCGCCATGCACGGCCACAAGATACGTGATAAACAGCCTTACTTAGCTGGATACAGAACCTTCTGGACCTCAGCTTCGTTCATGTTTTCCTTGGTGACTACAGTAATAGGAACGAAAACGTCCTTAGGCACTTCCTTGCCCTCTCTGGCAGCGAGGAGATACTCGACGCCTCTGTAGCCCATCAGGTACGGCTGCTGCACTACGAGTCCATGTATCTCGCCCTTTTCCAGAGCCTCTATCTCTTCAGGGCTCGCATCGTAAGCGACGACCTTTATCTTGCCAGCCAGTCCCCTGTTTCTCAAAGCCTGGATGCCACCGATCGCTGCGCGGTCAAACGCCGCGAACACACCCTTGAGATCAGGGTTGGCATTTAGTATCCTCTCCATGTTGGCCATTGCTGCTGCCTGGTCTTCCCCACGCTGAATCTCCAAGAGTTCTACCTTGGGATACTTCTTCGCCACTTCTACTGCCGCTTCTCCACGAATGTCATTGCTGGGGACGCCTGCAGGGCAATTAAGTATTGCCACTTTGCCCTCGCCGCCTATCGCCTTGATGAGCAGCTCCATTGCAATGCGGCCACCCTCTCTGTTATCCGTTCCCACGTAGCTGGTCTTGCCATCCCAGTTCAAATTCGCATCAATACTCACTAGAGGAATTCCAGCCCTTACCGCCTGCTTCGACGGGGCCACAAGGGCGTCAGAATCCAGGGGCGTGAGCAATATTCCATCGACTCTCCTGATGATCAAGTTCTCTACAGCAGCAACCTGTTCTGCAACATCGTTGGTGGTCTTAGGGCCTGTGTAGATGAGCTTGCCTCCAACTTTTGCCAGAGCGGCCTCTGCTCCCGCCTTCACACCCAGCCAATACTCGCTTGATGTAGACATCACTACGAGTCCAACTACCAGATCCTTTTTCTTTGCAGCTGAAACCCCAATTGGGCAGGTTATCGCGAATACCAGAACTAGTGCCAATACTGATAACAGTGTCTTTTTCATTCTTACCTCTCCTAACGTTTCATTTCTTGCGTTCTAAAGTACGTTGTTTACTGGAGACGCTGGAGTCTGGAGCACAGTCCTGTTTACCCGGCTAGATCACCTCTCTTATCTCAGCTTTCGGTGCTGCAATAGATCGAGATACACGGCCATTATGACAACAACTCCGATAGCTATTTCCTGATAGAACGAGCTCAATCCCAGCAACACAAATCCGTTGTTGAGCACTCCCATGATGAGTGCGCCTATCATTGTTCCGAATATGTTCCCGATGCCGCCGGTCATGCTCGTTCCGCCAATAACCGCAGCTGCTACCGAATTCATGTTGTAATCAGCCCCCGCAGTGGGATGTGCAAGTCCAAGTCGTCCCATTAGCACAATTCCTGCCAAACCCGCAAGAAAACCGGACAGAATGTATACCATTCTGATGGTCTTGTCGGTATTAATACCTGACAGTCTTGTAGCCTCCATGTTGCTGCCAACAGCATACGTATATCTTCCGAGGAGAGTATGGTTCAACACCCAGTTGAAGATTATTGCCCCTACGATGAATATGAGGACTGGAACAGGCATTCCCACTATTTCGCCTCGTCCAAACCAAGAGAGCGCCTCAGGCAACCTCGAGATCGGAGTTCCGTTGGTGATGACGAGTGCGATTCCTCTGGAGATCGACATCGTTCCTAGCGTTACAATAAACGGAGGAACCTTCATCTTGGTCACAGCCAAACCGTTGATGTATCCAAATGCGGTACTGAATGCCAGCGATGTAATAATGCAAATCCACAGTGGAACTCCTGAAGTCATCATTGAAGCCGCCAGAATGTTTGACAACGCCAGGTTGGCGCCTACAGAAAGGTCTATTCCGCCGGTGATGATGACAAAGGTCTGCCCTATTGCAATAATGGCAATGACTGCAGTTTGTATAGCAATGGTCTTCAGGTTCAATCCTGTCAGGAAATATGGGCTGATTATCGACAGGACAATCATGCACAGCACGAGTATCCCCAGTGCCCCATACTTTTCTATGAATGCCTTGTAGTCAAAATTTCGTGTCTTCTCCATTCTGCCATCAGCCTCCAAAGGACTTTTCAATGACTACTCGCCCTGTTTTCTGGAAGGACGCGTCATGTTGCAGCAAACCTCACAGCACATCGCATCGCTAGCCCAGAGTAGCCAGTTTCATGATCTTCTCCTGGGTCGCCTCTTCGCGGTCTAATATCCCGGTCAATCTGCCTTCACGCATTACAGCGATTCTGTCACTCATGGCCAGCACCTCCGGCAGATCAGATGAGACCATGATTACTGCCTTTCCCTGCCTGGCCAATTCATTGATAAACTCGTATATCTCAACTTTGGATC
>JAQVXE010000145.1 GCA_028709305.1 Bacillota bacterium
AAATTGCCCTTAGCATCAAGGCTAGCGATGTTATTGACTCTTTTGGGACTACAGTGTTTCATCTTGTGGCATCTCTAGCTTTCCGTCTCTGCGGTCGGAGAGCCCGGCTTCCCAAGGGAATACTGCGGGGTGCGTGCCTTGAATCATTTCTGAGAGACAAGTTCGGGGACATGAAGATGAGCGACCTGAAGATGCCCTGTGCTGTTGTGTCGGTGGATGTGCATACAGGAGAGAAGATCGTGTTTGCCTCAGAATCCGTAAGAAGTGAGCGGTTCAAGGGAACAATCTTCATTGACGGGCCCGTTGCCGACGCGGTTAGGGCTTCCTGCAGCATACCAGGGGTGTTCGTATGGAAGGAGTGGGGTGGCAGGTATCTCGTGGATGGCGCAGTGCGTGAACCAGTTCCAGCGAAGGTCCTCAAGGAGTTGGGATGTGACTATGTAATCGCCGTGGATCTTGGCTACACAGGGCAGGCCGATGCCAGGGTCGGAGATCTTCCGTCTATAGTGGCTCAGTCCCTCGACATACTTGGCGAAGAGGTGTCAGACTATGTGCTCTCATACTACGCAGATAGCGTCATAAAGCCGCGCCTTTACAACGTTGCCCTAACAGATGTGGCCAGGATACCTGAATGTATAGAGGCGGGACGCCGGGCGGCCATCGAGGCATTGCCGGGGATGCGCCGCGGCATAAGGCGAAAGAGGATAAGGAGCATTGCTCAATTAGCTTAACTTCAGGTGTAAACTGCCAAAAGCATTTACACATAATGCTGCATAGTGCCAGCCCATCGAGGTATTCTGATGTACAGCCGACCTTCTGTCATTGCAGGAAGCGCGCATGCGGTGGCGAATAGAAAAATGTGTGGGGCTTTGACCTTTCGTGTCAGAGCCGCTACTGAATGGGCGTGGAAAGGGGACGGGTCATGGATACCAAGCAAGCGATCTTGCATCTTGCCGATGCTCGCGGCGTGACCGGGTACGAGTTTCCTGCTGGGGATGTTGTAGGCGCCCTTTTTGCAGACTTTGTCGACGAAATCCGGCACGACTCGCTCGGAAGCGTGATAATGCTCAAGAGAGGAGCTTGTCCCGAGCCCTCTGCAAAGATCATGTTTGCTGCTCACGTTGACGAAATTGGCATGATAGTATCGAAGATCGAAGATGAGGGGTTTTTGCAGGTTAGAATGATGGGGGGAGTGGACCATCGCATTCTGCCTTCGATGGAAGTAACAGTGCATGGAAGGCGTGACATTGCAGGCGTAATAGGCGCCATCCCGCCGCACCTTCAGAACCCCAAAGAGAAGGACAAGTCGTGGAAGTGGGAGGAGCTTGTTGTGGACTGCGGGATGTCTGCAGGTGAGCTTCGCGAAGTTGTGCGCGTCGGCGACGTTGTGAGCTTTGATCGTGCCGGAATTGAGCTGGCGAACAATCGTGTTGCCGGAAAGAGCATGGATGATCGGGCTGGCGTTGCGGTCATGCACGAATGTGCACTGGAATTGCAGAAGTTGAAACACGATTGCGATGTTTACTTCGTTGCAACGGTGCAGGAGGAAGTGGGTTACGGAGGCAGCATTACGAGCACACACGGAATAATGCCAGATATAGGCATCGCCATAGATGTCGGCCATGGCGACATGCCGGGCGTGCCGGAGCATCGAACCCTCAAGCTGGGGGGAGGGCCTGCCATAAGCTACGGCCCCCACGTACACCCCCATGTTTTCTCCAAGCTGAAGGAGGTTGCTGAGGAACGCGGCGTCGCGTACCAGGTGGAGGCAGGCACGTCCCCACGGGGAACTGACGCCTACGCCATGCAGATGACGCGCTCGGGAGTGGCTACAGGTCTGATCTCGGTACCTCTTCGCTACATGCACACGTCTGTTGAAACGCTTTCAGTCGATGACGTGAAGAAATCCGGGCAGTTGCTGGCCTACTTTGCAAGTGCAGTCGACTCCCGGTTTAGGGAGGGATTGACTTGCTTCTAGCCAAGCTTTCGGAGGCTTCGGGCATTCCCGGCCAGGAGGGCGAGGTCCGCGCCGCAATCCGGAACGAGATCGCTCCCTATGTTGATGAGATCAGTGTTGACCCAATTGGCAACCTTATCGCCTTGAAGCGTGGCAGGGTTGGGAAGGCCAGAGTGATGCTTGCTGCGCACATGGACGAGGTCGGTTTGATGGTAGTAGGTTTCGAATCCAATGGCCTTTTACATGTGTCAGCTGCGGGGGGAGTAGATCCGCGCGTGCTCGTTTCCAAAACCGTATACGTCGGGCGCGACAAGCGGCCCGGCGTCATTGGATCCAAACCTATCCACCTGCTAAAGCGGGAAGACATGGATCGTGCTACCGAGATGGATGCATTGCGCGTCGACATTGGCGCCAAGAGCAAAGAGGACGCCGAGAAACTGGTGAACCTTGGCGATCCAGTTGTCTTTGCAACCAGGTGCGAACCGCTGGGAGACGGGTTCATGAAAGGCAAGGCCTTTGACGACCGAGTAGGTTGCTGTGCGATCATCGAGGCCCTCAAGGTCCAACATGACTTTGATCTTTACGGAGCTTTTACAGTCCAGGAAGAGGTGGGTCTCAGAGGGGCAGGAGTTGCTGCCTACCAAATCCAGCCTGACCTTGCTCTGGTGCTGGAGGGCACAACGGCCCACGATGTTCCTGAGACTCCCGCGCACAAGGTATCAACAGTCCCGGGCAAGGGCCCGGCAATCGTTCACATGGACCGGTCGTGGATGGGCGACAAGCGTATTATCGACCGTCTGGTTGAAGTGGCCAAGAAGGCCGGCATTCCGTATCAGCTGAAACGGACTGTCACCGGGGGCACCGATGCCGGCAGGATCGGGCTTACCAGGGAAGGAATTCCCACTGCAGTAGTATCGATGCCGTGCCGATTCATCCACTCGCCGGTTTCGGTGATAAACCTCTCTGACTTCGAAAACTACGTTAAGCTTGCCGGGCTGTTCCTTGACAGCCTTGACGAAAGGGGTTTGCCGATAGGATGAAGGATCTTGTAAAGAGACTAACTGAAGCATACGGCCCGTCAGGGTCTGAGGACAAGGTCAGGGAGGTCATCAGGGCTGAGGTAGAGAAGTACGCAGATGACGTAAGAGTCGATTCCCTGGGCAACTTGATTTGCCGCGTGGCCCCGAAAGCTCCCGCAGCCGGCAGCGCCCCGAAGCGCATAATGGTCGCTGCTCACATGGATGAAATAGGTGTGCTAGTATCATACATAGACGACAAGGGATTTCTGCGTTTCTCCCCAATCGGCGGGCTCAGCCCGTACGTGCTCATGGGGCAGAAGGTGGTCTTCGAGAATGAAACGGTAGGCGTCTTTGGCACAGAGAAGCTGGAAGACATGAAGTCGCTTGCCTTCGACAAGATGTTCATAGACATCGGCGCTTCAACGAGGGAAGAGGCTGAGAAGAAGGTCAAGGTGGGGGATTCCGCCAACATACTGAGGGAGTTCTCTGATCTGGGCGACAGGGTTACCTGCAAGTCCATGGACAACCGGGTTTCCTGCGCTGTGGCGATTGAAGCGATGAAAGCTGTACGCCCCGAGCGCCATGAGGCCTATTTCGTCTTCAGCGTCCAGGAGGAACTGGAACTGCGAGGTGCCAGGGTGGCGGCGTATGGCATCAACCCTGATGTCGGGATCGCGGTTGACGTAACAACCTGGGGCGATACGCCTGAATGCGCACCCTTTAACGTAGTGCTCGGCAAAGGGGTTGCCATCAAGGCCAAAGATTCCAGTGTGATCGTGCATCCTAGAATCAAGAACCTTATGATAGAAGTCGCCGAGAAGAAGAAGATCCCGTATCAAATGGAGGTACTGGAGCGCGGAGGGACTGATGCAGGCGCCATACACCTCACGCGGGAAGGAGTGCCTTCGGGCACGATCTCGATACCCTGCAGGTATGTACATACACCCTGCGAGATGGTGGACATGAGGGATGTTGACGCTGCAGTCAGGCTTTTGGTCAGTGTTGTGGAAGAGTTGGCATCCTCTTCTGGCGGTGGTATGCTCTAGAGAGTGGAATAGGTTAAACGGAGGAATTAGCGTGAATACTGACAACAAGAAGAAGACCAAGCACGTCAAGACGATCATAGTTTCTGATCTCAAGTCTACGGCGTCATCAGGCGGCTGCCGGGAGTGCCAGACCTCCTGTCAGTCTGCATGCAAGACGTCGTGCACGCTTGGGAACCAGGCTTGTCGGAAGTAACCAGGATACCCCATAATGAGCGAAGGCGTCCGTCGGCAGCTGGAATCAGGCGCAATTGGCACTGGTTCCAGGCAGCGGACGCTCGTTTCCTTCTTGACGTCCAGTCTGGCAGCTTGCACTCTATTGATGAAGCAGCATGGGATGTTCTGGAGGCGCTCGCGTCATTCCCTGATGAAT
>JAQVXE010000042.1 GCA_028709305.1 Bacillota bacterium
GTCAACCCTTTGTCACGATACTCACGGATTTTCACGATAGTCCCCACTTTCGTCAAGTTTGCTCGCTCCCTCGAAGCCGTATTGGCCGTGGTTACCAATTAACTTCGAGAGAGAGCGGGCTTTTACTCTTTTAGCTCGATGGCCATTTGTGGGGATTTTTCGTGGCCATTTAAGCCCATTTTAACTTGGCCATTAACATATACCTTCTAGAGTATTCTTGACACAACATAAGGCCTCATTCTTCAATAATAACGTTTCTCGGAGTTCATAAAGGACATTCGAGCTAGATTGCGAATTCTCGAATATGTGACAAATTCGAGCAAAAGCCAAGACTCGCGGGGGTGAGCTCTGCATTGTTTGGTTATTCATACCTGCATGGGATCGAAACAGTGATCGGCAACATCGTCAAAACCCAGATGGATGCAATCAAGGAAGCAGCAACTTCAGTCGCAGATTGCCTAAGCCGAGGAGGTCTGCTCTATCTGTTTGGAACTGGACATTCGGCATCAGTTGCAGTTGAACCATTCCACCGTGCAGGCGGCTTGGTGCCGGTCAGGCCCATTGTCGAACAGGCCATGACACTGCACGGATCGCCCCAAAAAGCTACCGCCTTGGAACGCCTTGCCGGGTACGCCGACATCATCCTCGATGACTCAGGAATCCGTTCAGGCGACTCCATCATCATCATCTCCAATTCTGGCATCAACTCTGTTCCAGTAGAGATGGGGCTGAGCGCAAGAGCCCGCGGGATCACTGTAATAGCTATCACCTCAGTGAAGCACAGTGAACGGGAAGCGTCGCGCCACCCCAGCGGCAAAAGGCTATTTGAAGTCGCCGACATAGTCATAGACAACTGCGGCCAACCCGGAGATGGCATATTGGAAACGTGTGCATGTAAGATAAAGATAGGCCCCACTTCAACCCTGGCCGGCATTGCCATCGTCAACGCCATATCCGTCGAAGTCGTTGGCAAGTTGCACGAGATGGGTATTGAGCCGCCTGTGATGATGAGTTCGAACATGGCAGGTGGTGATGACTATGGTGCCAAGTGGGAGGAGGCTTATCTGGATCCGGAAGTAGCGAGGTCGCTTGTGAACAGATGCTGCCCTAAGCGTTGAGAGGAACGCGCTATTCCCTTTCTAGAAAGCACAAGCGGTCGGATGCTCAGCATTCACACAAGGCCTCGGCAGTTTGCTCCCACGCCACATCGTAGGCCAAAGCCGTCGGCAGGCGGGAACATCCCCGCCTGCCCGGTAGTGTTCTTGTGTCGCCGAAGAAATGACCGCGAGCCTCAAGCCGCAAGCCTTGTCAACTCGATCCCTTGGATATCTGCTAACCCAGGCCAGGTTGCGGCCATGAGGGGCATGGATATGAGGGCGCAGGCGTCAACACAGGAGACGGCATCGGTGTCGGACAAGGAGCTGTAATCGGCGACATTATTGGCTGCATCGGGATTTGCTCGACCGGCGGCATTACTTCTACCGGCTCCGCCTGCAATGCCGCCATTCCCCTTGCAATCTCGTGCACTAGGTAATAGATCTCGTCGATCTTTGGCCCTTCCTCCATCTCATGCCTTGAGAGCCTGTGGCACATCCGGTAGATCTCCTCCATCATGTGCCGTTCTTCCCACTCGTTATCGGGGTTTCCGCTGGACCCTCCTGCTCCACCCCACCACTGATACCCTCCCGGATAGCGCCACCTATACCTGGGCCTTGCGTAGCCTCTAGGACACGTCCATGGAAGTCCCAATCTGTCCCCACCTTCTTCTCTCAGTCTTGCGACCGCATCAGTCGCTTACCGCATCCTATGAAACAGACGGGGACAACGTACACATGCGCCCAGCACAAGGCGCTTTTGGCTCAGTTCGATTCTCCTCTCAGCATTCGCTTTATATTGCCAATTGCAATGCTCCGAGCAACCACATGTCCTGCAACGACGATGGCCGTAAAGGCAATGACGCTGATACAGGTCGCAACCTGCCTGTCTATACCTGCAAGAATACTAAAGGAGGAATAATAGCCTTTGAATGCAAAGGCTACGCCAAGCAGGAATGTACCCACTAGGCTGACTCCCATAGATATCAAGGCCTTGCTAGCGTCCCTCTTGGGCCCTCCGGCTCCCGACATACGAATCGTGAAGTTGGGCTTTATTGCATCGAACATGAGTCCAATCGAGCCTAGCATGGATATTGCAGCGTATCCCACGGGAAGTGACACGTAGAGCGGGTACTGGGGAAGATCCGAAACAAACGTCATCGCCAGCGCAAGCACGGTAAAGACTGCGCTCCCCGGCAACATCGCCAGCGCCATCTTGGAGTTGTAGTATGTTCCCGGCTCAATGGGCATAGACCTTATCGCCCAGAGGCTTTCGCCGTCCATGCTTATGCACATTCCAGCCATCTGGGATGAAGAGATCGTCGACATCATGACGAGCACAAAGAGGACTATATCCTTCATGAGTCCTACCATGGAACCTACGTCGCCTGATCGCATCCCATATGACATGTTGTAGATGTAGAATCCAGACGCAACAAGCGCTACGAGAACACTGTACCAGATGACTGGCTGCCTCATCAAGATAGTTAGGTCCTTCGCGAAAATCCCCCATCCTTGGGATACATGTCGGCGAATCATTGTGTCAGACAGCGCCGGAGAAACACCTTCAGCAAGGTCGTCACCGGCCACCTTCCGCCCTATTCGCAGAAGCGCTCGCCTGCGGCGCCGCCCATTCGGCTTCTTCCTGCCCTTCTCCACCTCACGTGCAGCGGACCAACCGGCCAAGAAAGCTTTTGTAGAGAGGCCTATCACGCTAGCAAATGCCCCAACCGCCGTTACAGCCAGTGGCAGAAGCGATTCAGCAAATGAAAAGCCAAACTCCGAAGTGGTAAGCAAAGCTGTCTTCACAACCCAAACGTGCGGCAGATACCATGTATTCCCAAGTCCCCAGCCCTGGGCCGCTTGGGCCAACTGAGCAGTATCTAAACCATTGGAACGCGCCATTTTGGCGTTGAACACTTGGAATACGACGACGAACGCGAAACCTACTGCAAGCGAGCCAATCATTATGATCTGCCTCATTTTCTGCGTCGGAATGATCCTCATCACTAGCATGACGAAGATAGCTACCACCGCGGTGAAAAGCAACGCAGCGAAGACGATAGCTAAGAGAGACATGATGTAAAAGGAGACTGGCGCGCCGCTTCCCGCACCGTACCCAACCCATACCGGATACATGAATGGCACGATCGCCATAAGATTCCTCACAAGAGCAACTATGAGTTTCGCCGCAACAACTGAGCCAGCAGGTGTGGGCGTGCTGAGCAAAAACTTCAGGTCGCCCGATTCATACAGGGTTTGGTAGACCACAGAGACGCCAGTCATGAAGAACATGATGAAGATCCCCAGCGACAGTCCTGACATGAGGTTCACCCAGACGGTGCGCACGACATTGGGACAAGCAGCAAGCTCCTCTGAGAGGTTTGCAGCAATGTTGTATGCGCCGCGGCCCATAAACACTGCAATAGTCAAGAGGACAGCATAGCCCATAATGTTCCTTGCAATCCGCTTGGCTCTGCTGGATTTGCCGTCTGCACTGCTCCCCGCGCGAAAAGCCTGTCGCAATTCAACTCCCAGTATCAAAAGCGTCCTATCCATGATGATCAGCCCTCCAGGTATCTGGAGACTTCCGCATAATCAGAACCGCCGGTCAACTCAATGAAGAGATCCTCCAAAGTAGAGGCCTCCGGATGCTTCATGGCACCCTTTGCTGCCGCGGCCTGCCGCAGATCATCCATGTTGCCCACGGCAAGCAATCTGCCCTTTTGAATGATCCCAACGCGATCGCACATGCGCTCCGCGATCTCCAGGATATGTGTGCTCATGAAAACTGTTACTCCCTCCGATGCAAGCTCGCGAAGGATATCTTTGACCAACCTGGCGCTGGCGGGGTCAAGCCCTACAGTGGGCTCATCCATAAAGAGTATCTTGGGCTCATGCAACAGCGCACTCGCTATGACGACCTTCTGGCGCATGCCATGAGAGTATCCGCCAAGTTGCTCATCTGCCCGGTCAATCAATTCAAACATCTCCAGGAGATTCTTGGCCTTCTTCTCAGCCCGCCCTTTCTCAACCTTATGGAGATTGGCGACAAACATCAGGAACTCCCACGCCGTAAGCTTCTCGTACAGGTTTGGCTGATCCGGCACGTATCCGGTAATGGACTTAGCCTTGGTGGGATCCTTGGCTACATCTATCTCAGCAAGCTCAACTCGGCCCCCTGTGGGCGTCAGTATGCCGATCATCATGTTAATGGAAGTGGTCTTCCCAGCGCCGTTAGGACCGAGAAAACCGAAGATCTCCCCTGCACCCACACTGAGGTCAAGGCTATCCACCGCAAGCATGTCTCCGAACCGCTTGGTCAGGTCATACGTCGTGATCATTGGCGCATTCCTCCAGTTCACAGTCTTCACGGCAATCCAGGTGTTGATAGGTTAGTTCCCTTCCTTACAAAGAGGGCAATACGGGCACCACTACTCAATCACACTCCCGAAAGCAAGGTTATGACCGCCTTCCTGCTATTATATATCAACCGGTGATGGCGATGTTGGAGTAATCTTCCGCTGTGGAATCAGCCAGCCGGCTGCGCTGACCCTGCACACGGGCCGAAAATAAGCGAGCTATTCCCATACAACCGGGCCTGACCACAGCAATCAATCCATAGATGTGACGGCGCAAGCACAGTGATGTCATTTGCTTGCAGGTGTACGCCACTCTGATGCGAAACAAACAATGTGCGGATCGAACTTGCTAGGCTCGACGTAATGCTGCATTTCAAGTCTACGGCCCAATCGCACATAGCAGTCCACATGCTTGTATGCCATTCTGACTGCGATCTCCGAACGGGCTGCCCCAACCCGAGACTAGAGTGAGGTGTTGACATGTGAGAGCCGATGAACTCATTGAAGTCGTAAGAGCATACGAGGAAGCCTATAACAGACACGATTCGAAAGCCGTTAACCAGCTGTATGCTCCGGATGCGAGATTCCACATTGAAGGCATCATGGCCATCGAAGGCAAACAAGCCCTTATTGGAAGAACAGATTATGACATCGAGTTGCACACGCATATTCACGTCAATCCCGTTTCCACACGTGATAACAGACTTCAGGCCCACGTTACTGAGTCAAACGAATGGCTTCGTGAAATTGGGATAGGAACGGCCAAGTATGAAGCCGAGTTCGAGGTGATCGACGGAAAAATCAAGTCGATCATAGCCAAACCCGTCCCCACGACACGAGATGCAATCGTGCGCGTTCTGAACGATTTTAGCCAATGGGGACTGAATAATCGTCCCAGTGAAGCCAGGATTCTGATGCCCGAAGGCAAAATCATCTTCAATGCACACAACGCCAGGCTAGGGCTGATCATCTTAAGAGAGTGGAAGGCAGAGCGTGAATGAACCCGGCATCTGCCGCCGTGGGCATCATGACCGACTACTACGCTATTTTGGGCGTTCCTCAACATGCAAAAGAAGAGCAGATAAAAGCGGCTTTTCGCAAAAAGGCGAAGATATGGCATCCCGACGTATGCAGCAAACCCGAGGCACACGAACGCTTCATGGCCATTTCCAAGGCATACGAGACGCTTATTGACCCTGCCCGTCGCGCGCGGTACGACAAGGCTGTTCTGCCCGCTCGCGCAAGTGCAATGAAGGCTGCACGGGTATCGGTCCGCCCGTCGCCTTCCCTGTTGACGGAGAAGTTTGCCGCGGGCGTCATCGGCATGCTCTTCATTGTCGTCCTTTCTCTTGCCATTTTAGGCTTTGCAGTTCCCGTGGCCGTGCCTGTATTGATACTACTTTCGCGTCTGCTCTTGCGCATGACGAAGACGATCGGGCTTTCAGTTGTCGTAACTTACACTGTTTTGGCCAGCACCCTTCTCCTCAGCCTTCTGCTGCTGGGATTGGGCATTGCCTACCTGTCGCTCTGAAGAAGTCTGACGAGGGACTGGGCCCTCGGCTTAGTGGTTGTTTGCCCCAGGGCCCAGTATCCGAACTATGCGATAGCATGGGGTTCAATTCACACTGCCAGGCTCATACGTCCCCAAGCCCTTACATGGCCTCGGAAATTGTCTTCGCCTGCACGAAGAGGAGCAGGTAGTCAGATCCTCCCGCCTTGCTATCGGTGCCGCTCATGTTAAACCCTCCAAATGGATGGATGCCCACCAACGCACCAGTGCAATGCCTATTGAGGTAGAGATTTCCCACATGAACCTTGAGCTTGGCCAGCTCCAGCAGCGCCCTGTCTCTGCTGTAGACGGAGCCTGTGAGCCCATAGTCCGTACAGTTGGCGACCTCTACAGCATGGTCGAAGCTTGTTGCCTTGATAAATGCAAGCACCGGTCCGAAAATCTCCTCCTGGGCTAGGCGTGCATGAGGCGATAGCCCCTCTATGATAGTGGGTTCGACGTAATACCCGATGCTGGAATCAGCTCCACCGCCCAGAACAATCTCGCCTTCATCTGCGCCAATCTTGATGTAGCCAGTAATGCTCTCATAGGCCTTCCCGTCAATGACAGCATTGATGTCGAAATTGGCTGACGCCTCTCCCATTCTCAACTGGGCTGCTATCTCACGTACTTTGCCCAGCACTTCATCATAGACAGAATCCACAACTATCGCCCTGGAGCATGCTGAGCATTTCTGCCCCTGGTATCCAAAGGCCGACTTCACTATGGCCATAGCGGCGTCATCTAGGTCAGCCGTGTCGTCCACAATTATGCAATCCTTCCCTCCCATCTCCGCCACTACGCGCTTAATCCATTTCTGCCCCGGCCGGCACCTGGCAGCGGCTTCATTGATGTGAAGCCCCACATCCTTGGAGCCAGTGAAGTTGATGAACCTGGTTCGAGGATGCTGAACCAAGTAGTCGCCAATAGTTCTGCCGCTGCTTGGCAAGTAGTTGATCACACCGGGAGGAAATCCGGCCTCCTCTACTAGATCCATCAGTTTGGCCGCAATTACCCCAGCAGTGTTGGCAGGCTTGATGATAACAGTGTTTCCCGTTACCACTGCAGCAACAGTCATCCCAGTCAGAATCGCCAATGGGAAGTTCCATGGGCTTATGATAACGCCAACTCCCAGAGGAATGTAGCGCTGCACATTTCGCTCGGTAGGATGTGGATAGACTTGATTCAGACCTTCGTACCGTATCATCTCCCGCGCGTAGTACTCGCAGAAGTCTATCGCCTCGGCTACGTCAGCATCTGCCTCCACCCAGTTCTTGCCCACTTCCAAAACCAACCAGGCCGCAAGTTCAGACTTGCGCTTGCGCATGAGCGCAGAGAGCCTTATTACTGTAGCAATACGTCCTTCGGCGGGAATAGCTCGCCATACCTCGAAGGCCTTCCAAGCTTCCTCAATGGCAAGCTCAGCCTGGGCCCTGTCGGCCTGGGCAACGTATCCGACTACTTGCTCATGGGCGCATGGATTGACTGATGCAACTCTGTTTTCCGTTTGCACGCACTGCCCTGCAATGATCAAAGGATAGTAATGCCCTAGTTGGGTTTCAACGTCCGCCAAAGCTTTCACGATTTGGTCACAGTTGTCGGGAACAGAGAAGTCCAGCAATGGTTCATTTGAAAACTGCTTCAACAAGATATGCCCCTTCCTCGTGTTGCCCTAGGGCCTCCGTCTGGACATAGCAAAGCAAAAACGCTCGCATCTTGTACGAGCGCGCGGCATACCCAACCCGCCGCCAGGCAGATGTGTGGCAGCAAGCAAAGAGATATGTACCTGCGCTCCTTTCCAAACACGGGAGGCCAGGCCGTTTCCAACCAGACCCTTGGGCAACCTAGTAGTTGCCACCGGCCAGACCCTCTCCAGCACCACCTGGTGAGAAGGAATGGCTCGGAGCCACTATCCCCTGATTTCTACAAAAATGGACGAATTCCTACAGGCAATCAAAGCAAGTCTCTTACCGGCGTATGATCATGCCGGTCCAAGGCACCATTCCAAGTCGCGCGTAAAACGCCTGCACATCCGGATCGCAGATGACGTCTATCATGTGCATCTTCTGAAGCTTGTCCAGCGCACGGCGAACGAGCTCCGTCCCTATCCCTCTCCCCTGGTATTCCGGAAGCACCTCGAGGAGAGGCATATATGCAGCTATCACTCCGTCAGTGATTACCGTTATGAAGCCCACAGCCTGGTTCGTGCAATCATCAAGCGCCAACACGACATGGTCGCTGCCGCGGAGAATCTCCAGATGCTCACTGGGCGATACGGACCTACGCCAACCGACAAAGAATCCACTAAGCTGTTGGGCAGAGATGTTGGAAATCGAGTCTGTATAGTGAATCATCTCTCATAATCCCTCCTGATCCGAAGCGCTGCAGCCCACAATGTACCTGCCCTGCATACTCTCGCCTTGCCTCTTTCCACGATCTCGCCATCTTTCCTTCCTCAGCCTCGATTAGAATCTGTGCGATCCTCGAGTTCGTATTGCCTGTGGTTCGGGCCTTAGCCGCTTGGTCCAAATAAGATGCTTCTTGTGAGTTGCTTGGCTTCCATCGGAGACCCGGAGAAGAATTGCGTAGCGGTGGCCAAGGCTTGCCGGGGAGGGGGGCAAGCGGGGTTTGTCGTCGAACCCGGTGGATACTCTTCTATGGTTATCTTAAATGCACAAAACGGCCCTCACTGGTGGTCGGCAACCCAAACGCGGATCCATGGAGCTATTCCGAATCGTTTCCCTGAAAAACGATACGTGCGTAGGCAAGCTATGAACAGGAGAGATAATACAGCTGGAACCAGGCGAACACCAACACCGCGGCTCACGCGCCACAACGCCTGGCCAGGAAGGCGCAAAGGCCTCCCAAAACCAGGCGCATGGCATACGCGTCTTATGAGATCATGCTAAGAGCTTGTCCCAACTCTCAGCGGTTACTTCCAAATAGTGTGCCAATCTCGCTGCTGCTAGATCTCAACGCAGCACACGTATGTGTGATCTCCCGACACTGTTGCGGTGTATACGTAGACTGGAATGTACAGGGTAGCTCCGGTCCAGTCAATGATTTCGGCAATTTGGTAGTTCATAGTAATGGTTTGAGTTAGTTCTATGAACGGCGCGCATAGACGCAGTTCTTCCTTGCCCTCAACGATCTCAGTCACAGGCTCGCTCTCCAGCAGCTTAGTGAACCTCACTATGCGGCCGTAGATGTCGCCCATGGCCTGAGTCCCATCCTTCCTCAGGACGAGGAGCCTCGGTGCTCCCTCAAATACAGAGTCCTCTGGCACCCCAGCAACGAAGCCAGGATACAGCTTCTCGAAGTTGGCCTCAATCGGCGATTCCCATGTCTTTGGCGGCATCGCACCAGCCACTCCGAAAGCCGTAAGAACGAGCAGAACCGTTACGAAGCTGACTATCAGTTTCTTCACGCTAATAGCCTCCCAAGGACTCTCATTTGTGTTGCTACTGGCCAGGCAACCGTTGCCATTCTACTACAGGAGCAGAGCGCGTGTCATCCTTTTTGTTCCACCCAAAACCCCTGTAATATGGCGTCTAGCACGGATACCCGAGAATTGCGTAAAGCATGAAGTAATGAACGTAGGCAGGCGGTACCTTTTGAGAAACTTGAAGGCCATTCTACTCTGGCGTGATTTTTCGATGGGCAAGTCGTGGCGTATCAAAACACTCTCGCTGATTCCAGCGGAAGGCCCCGCTGAAAACCGAAAACGGGCGGGGAAGCGCCCCTGCCCGAGAATAAAAATGGTGCCGAAGGCGGGACTTGAACCCGCACGGGGTTAACCCCCACTAGACCCTGAATCTAGCGCGTCTGCCAATTCCACCACTTCGGCACAGCCAAAGATATTCATGTGTTACGCTGCAATTGCTCAGTGCAAGGTTGCAGCCTACCTTGCTCCGATAGTATATCACGCCCTGGTGCGCTGTGCAATAGCGGCCGGAAAGCCGGCGAATATTTAGCATGGCACGAGGACCTAATCTCCTCAGGGCTGAAATTTCTAGCAGATGGCCATGTTCTGGAAGCACAGGGCCTTGTCGATGAGGCTCTCTCCCTGGCTCATTCTTGGCACAAAACCATACAGGCGTTGAGGCAATCACATATGAACGTGTCTGTATTCTCCATGCCCCGCCAGCTAGCCAAGAGCATGTCGAGCAGAACAGGAACATACAAGAAACCGAACCCGGCTTGTTCTCGCGCCATTGCTCTGGCCTTCTGAGATCCCCTGCGCCGTCCGGAGCCATCCGTCCCCGCGCCTGGTTCGGACTGCAATCCCACCCAGATCGTCGCCGCCCTAACCAGGTTCTCTTCAAAGACACGTCGCCATGACTCGACGCTGTCATCCCACGCGTACCCAATCCTGATCATGTCATCGCGCACCGGCTTCCAGAGAACGTACGCCCTGTCGATACTGGCTTCGGCTGCCCTGAGCCCCGGAACCAATAGATGGTGAAGCATCTCATGAACTACGGATTCAGACTCCGGCTCGGCCATGATCAAGAAGACCCTCTCACCGACGCCCACCGCATCAGCGATTTGAGGCGCCTGGAGCGGATTGGGCACGACGATCATCTCGGGCAGCCGCCGCTCATGGATGCCCAACCGCGTGGAGACGGCACGCGCAGCCTGAAGTAGGCAATCAGGTCTTTCGACCATGAAAGATTGGCGGCTCGGGCAGCAACTGCTGCCATTGGATCTTCCTCCCGGAGCGAAGCCAATTCGTATCCCGAGGCCGTCAGCCCAGCGTACACCATGAAAACCCTCTTGTCAGGCCGCACCGACAGACTGGATACTGTCGAGTCTACACGCATCTGCCTATGTAAAGAAGGTGCTCTGCTGCCCCGTGAATGCTAGGATCTGAAGCACAGCGATAGTTCAAATCCACCCATGCCTCCCAGGCCTCTCCCTCCAGCAGGTTGACCTTCTCTTCGATCATGCTTACCAGCCCTTCCTGGGCCATGAGAGCCAAGGTCTCAAAGCCAGCTTTCTGCATCATCGGGGCCACTTCTCCCGGACGGATAGACCAGAAGTCCGTGAACGGGGGGTTATCCCGCCCTTCGAAGGTGTAGATTCCATCGTCCAGAATGCGTTTCGCATCATCCCGGCAATCTACGAGCCACTCAGGATCATACTTGGCCACATCTCGCAGGGCGGAGTAACGAACCAGAAAAGTGGCAAAGATCAGGCCTCCGCCGCGCAATACTCGCTTCGCCTCCCGGAGGCACGCCGCCCTATCTTGAGCATCAAGGAGATGATAGAGAGGCCCCATCACAAGAACTCCATCGAAACTGGCATCTTCGAACATGCCCAGGTCCGTAGCTGAGGCGCACACGCATTCCTCAAACCAGACGCCCTTTTCTTCTGCCTTCGCCCTGGCAAAGCCGAGGCTCTCTTCTGAGATGTCAAGAAGGGTGACCCTGTGCCCCAGCGACGCTAGGAGAAGTGAATACCGCCCTGGGCCGCTTCCGCAATCCAAGACGGCAGACGAGGGCGGCAGGAATTCCTCCAGAGCTCGCGCGGTAAGGGCAAATTCCGTTCTGTGCCTGTCGAGCCGCGTCCATTCCATTTCGACATTGGATTCATAGAATGACAGTATTCGGCCTGTGGAACAGCTTTCTCTCTTGGCAACCACTCAATCTCCTCCCAAGACCCATGCGCCGGAAGTTAAGATCGCCCGCCCGGACATTTGAATCTTCACTGCAGTCTGCGGACGCAGCCAGCCTCGGGCGCCCAGAGGACCCATGAGACTGGAGTAAACTTCCTGGCGTGGAGGGCCATGCCAAACTGGCTGAATGCTGAACGGAGAGAATCGATGCGAGGGTAATATTCGTCGTCATCAAGCCACTCGTATGTGCGCCTGGCCTCTGACTCAGCAGCCGCATTCTCGAAGATTACGTCCCCCATAGCCCACACACCGCCGGGACGAAGCACCCTATCCGCATGTGTGCTTGCGCCGGGCCAAACACTCATGCACGACATCAAGCGAGCTTTCAAGTGCCCGCGCTGAATCCTCCTGCTGCCCTACCTCTATCATGAATACTCCGTTCCAGCTCTCTTCAACCAAGAAGTGTATGAGGCGGCACCAATCTATGATGCCTTCCCCCAGAGGCAGATGTTCATCATACTCGCCGTGGTTGTCGTGAGCGTGGATCTGCCCCAGCCTGGGAAGCCACGCGCTCGCACATTCCACGAGGCTTACTCCCCAGATTGCCGCATGCCCCGTATCAAGAAGGAGCTGAGTCGAAGGTGGGCATAAGCCAGCCAGGTCCACTAGATCCCGAGGAGTCCTCAGTATACTGGTCTCTCCCCAGCACGTATTCTCCAGCAGCATTGCCACCCCAGCCCGCCGGGCAACTTCCCCTACAGTCTGCAGGGTCTCTCCGGCAAGGCCAACAGCGGCCTCCCGTGGTACATCAGGGTTTGACTTGCTTCCACAGTGAACCACCATGTCCCGTATGCCGAGCCTCTCGGCAAGTTCGATGGTTCCCACATAGGCCTTGATGACCCTTGCCCGTTCTTCAGGATCAGATGACGCCGGGTTCAAGCCCTTGCAGGGGGGATGAATGGAGTACACCACTCCATGTAGAGACGCGATCGAAGCCAGCGCATCCAGTGTGCGATCCTCAACCTTGCCCGGGTAAAGCCCTGGAATCTCACAGAAAAGCTCAATCCTCTTGTGGCCGGCATTCGCTATCTTGGTCACGGCGGTGATAATATCTTCATTCTCATAAAGCAGAGTCGATACACCAATCTTCAAGATTTCCAGTCCTCCGTCCTAACTTCTACTTAATGATCACTGATTCTATGTCCGCATCACAATACCTTTCAGTCCCAGGCCAAGCGGGCTGGAACAACGTTTCACCCGCGCCTTTCCGGTAGCAGCTCCCCAAAACACTGGCGTCCCAAAATGGCGAGACCACAGTTTGCGCAATCTTCCCTTAATCCTCGAAAGCGAAGGCGCGGTCAGGCAAGGGAA
Organism: Bacillota bacterium; assembly: GCA_028709305.1. Classification (GTDB taxonomy): domain Bacteria; phylum Bacillota; class DTU025; order DTU025; family DTU025; genus UBA10085. The sequence continues at coordinate 12,994 of JAQVXE010000042.1, forward strand.
TCGCACTTTCTTCGCGATAAAGTGTGCACATAGCCAGGACCCCAGTCTGCCGCTCCCTGGCAGCATAAGGCTTACAACAACCTCTGGCGACAGCGACTCAGAACGGGGGTGTGCCATGCCCGAAACTTCTCGGTGAACCACAGGCAAACGCCCTTTGTTACAGTAAATCGGCGGAACTTCTTCGTTGACTCAATCTGTCTCAGATCATATATTTTTAAGTACTTCACCCTTTGTCCTGCTGGATATCTTATGCTTTTCCTCTCAATCCGAACAGGGGAGGGACGTCGCCTTGATTCGCTCAGCAGCTATTGCAATGCTAATAAGCCTCTCTGGATCTCTTATTCTATTGTTTGCAATCTACAGATTCTTCTGGCACGCGCAACCTTTAGGCAGAGAAACAGCGATCCTCATAATGGCCGCCTCTACGTCAGCCTGCGCTATCACGATGGCACACACGTTTTTCTCAGGATTGTCGTGGGCGCGGAGCAACTGCATGACCGCGGCCATAGTCTCGCTTGTAGCGGCCTTCTCTTACCCGAGCGCTGAAGACGCTCAACTCGGGCGCTATTCTAGTACGAGAACTGGCACCAAAAAAGCGGGAAACGAATCACCTGAGCAAACAGAACCGGCCTCGATATCCCGGGCCCCCTCAACGGCGATTCCGATAGTATTAGTATCTTGGCTGCGCCGGGTGGCAGCAGGCTCACCCTCACTTCGCGCAGTTGGCCAGTTTCTTCGTTCACAGATCGCGAGACTCAGGCGAGAAGAGCCACTACAGACCCAACACGGCGCACTACAAGGCGGCAATATCGGATGCATCGCCGGTATCGCCCTGGATTACGGTATCGATATTGCCTTTGACTGGTCATCGCCTCTCATCCTTACTCCATTTGTGGAGTGGACTGAGTCGTCGATAGACGATGCCCTCAACTCGGTCATGAGGCTGTTGACTCTTCCTCAAGTTGCAGAGGACGAGATAGTGCGAAGTAAGTTGGTTCAAATGCAAAGGTGCCTTCACGCGGCACGGGCATCACTTCGATTGCGCAACAGCCTTAGTCCAAATGGAAAGGGCCTCTTTGACGAAAGACTGCGTGAACGAGTCAGCAGACTCAACATAATGCTGGGAGGAGGTAATCTGCAATGACCAGGCGCACAGACCTGCTTGAGGCGCCAGTGATTACCATAGATGAAGGAGCAGAGGCCGGCCGTGTAACAGGCCTGATAATCGATGCCATCAGTGCGCGCATTGTGGCGCTGGCCGTCTCGACCGAAGAACCCTTTGAAGCGCCGAAAGCAGTTCCGTTTCCATTGGTGCAGGGTTTTGGAGAAGATGCAGTGATGATCGAGAACAGGTCTGCAATAACAGAGTTCTCCTCCCTGCCAGAGTTGATTGCCATTGGAAAAACGGATTCAGATTTATGTGGACTTCGAGTAATAGCCCGCACCGGCAAAGCCATAGGATATGTTGAGGACTTTGCCGTGGAGGATGACACAGGCAGAATCATATCCTTTCTCGTTCGGCTGGCAGAGCAATCACTCACAGTTGACATTGACATAGAGAAAGTCATCACAATAGGCTCCAGTGCCCTGGTTGTCACCGCTGACACTCTCTGTCTTGTAGACTCATGACACGCGCACAGTCCATCAAGTCCTAGACTTGGAGGTCTGTTCAATGCGTACACCAGCCTACCGAAGCGTTGGGCAGTTAGTGGCAGTGGTATTCGCTCTTAGCAGCATAGTGGCACAAGCTACTATTGGAATATTGGGGATCACAATGATGCCAAGTGAGTGGCCAAGCTCCGTCCGCCCCCTAACAGTGAGATGCGATGCTATGTCCCTTTCAGGGCTTGCGGCCTTGAGCCATGTCTTAGAACGTGCCGAGGCACAACTTCACTTGAGCGGGCTTTCAGGAGCTCGAGACGGGAAGACAGACTCAGGCAACACGACCGCAAGCCCTAACAACCGGGTGCCATGGCTCACCATGATTAGGGCCAAGTCGCAGGACGGCCGGAAGTGGGCTGTCCTGACATTTGATGATGGACCCTCTGCAAACTATACTCCTGCAGTGCTCGACATTCTTAAGGACGAAGGTGTTCATGCAGTCTTTTTCGTCATTGGCATTCAGGCTGAGGCCCGTCCTGAACTTCTCACAAGGATAACCGATGAAGGCCATGAAATCGGAAACCACACCTACAGCCACCTCAATCCGGCCCTCGCCTCATACGAAGAGCTTGTCAATGAAATAGAGCGCACGTCCAAGATCGTTGAACAGGCTACAGGCTCTCCCACAGTATGGTTCAGGCCTCCTGGAGGAAGCATATCCCCACACATGCTTGAGGCGGTGGAATCCACGAAACATGAGATTGTTCTTTGGAACGTAGACACTGAAGACTGGCGCGCAGCCAGACTAGCAGACGGTGATCAACTAATCGTAGAAGCTCTTGCCGGCGCGGCTACTCCAGAAGTCTGCATAGTGCTAATGCATGACGGGGGAGGCCCGAGAAACGCTACAGTCTCCGCACTGAGTCCCATAATCAAACACTTGAAAGACAATGGTTATGTATTCTGTTCTCTTACGGAGCTCGCTCAAGAGGCTATGAAAAGCGCGCCTGCGCTCCCCAAGTTGTAGGTGAAGGCAGCGGCTTGCGCCGCTGCCCGTCTTCCATATGAACCATCATGTGTCTACCCTCATCTCTTGCCCTAGGCCCCATCGCTTACAGATCCCGGCCTATCCCCTGGATTTCCATATGCCCGAGTCGCATTGACAACTGCAATCAGCGCCACACCTACATCTGCAAAAACAGCATTCCACATCGTCGCCACGCCCAATGCGCCCAGCACGAGAACTGCCAGCTTAACCGTGATGGAGAAGAGGATGTTCTCCATCACTATCCACCTCGTGCGCCGCGCAATCTCGATAGCATCGGCAATGCGGGTCGGATTATCATCCATCACGACTACGTCTGCCGCTTCGATAGCAGCGTCCGATCCCAACCCGCCCATGGCGATCCCCACATCGGCCCTTGCGAGAGCCGGAGCGTCATTTATTCCATCGCCTACAAAGGCTACCTTGCCGGCTGCTTTCTTTCCGAAAATCCGAGCTTGCCAATGAGCCGGCCTCCCCGCAAACCCCCTGCCATGTTCGGTTTGCCCAGCTTTGTGCGTCTGCTCTGCCATTATCGTCTCCACCGCCTTGACCTTCTCCTCAGGCATGAGATTGGCCCGAAACTCGCCTATTCCGACTTCGTCCGCCACTCTCTCCGCAACACCGGGAACATCCCCAGTGAGCATCACTATTCTATCGACACCTGCCTCATACAGGCGCTCCACTGCCTCGCTGGCACCGGGCTTCACTTCATCCTCAAGACGGATCCGGCCTGCAAGAACCCCGCCCTTCGCTACGTTTACGACGGTTCCGTCAGTTACGCAAACGTCGTGCGCGACGTTTTCATGATGTAATAGGCGGTCGCTTCCTGCAACCACTCGCTCCCCCGCAATTTCGGCAGCCACTCCCATCCCAGCCAGCTCGCTACTGCCGGTAACAGCTGAGGCGTCTATCTCTCCCCGTCCAGACTCACCCTGGAACGCCTCGCGAATAGAGGCTGAAACTGGATGTGTTGAATTGGCCCCGGCATGCGCCGCAAGCCTGAGCACCTCATGCTCTGTAAATCCGTTCTCTCCAGTCGTCTCCACTACACGAAATGAGCCTTCGGTAAGCGTTCCCGTCTTATCGAAAATCACGGCGTCAACACCATTCAAAGCTTCCAGATAATTCGCGCCCTTTATCAACACTCCGCGTCGTGACGCTCCACCTATGCCTGCAAAGTACCCAAGGGGAATGGAGATCACCAATGCGCAAGGGCAGGATATTACGAGAAGCACCAGAGCCCTATGGAGCCAATCAGAGAAAACCTGCCCCGGCACAATCAAGGGAGGCAGTACTGTAATCGCTGCGGCCAGTGCCACAACCGCAGGTGTATAGTACCTGCTGAATGTAGTTATGAACCGTTCTGTATGGGCCTTTCTTGTTTGAGCCTCTTCTACCAACTCCAGGATGCGAGCAACAGATGACTCGGAGTACTCCTTCACCACTTGGATTGTGACAGCGGCGCTTCTGTTAATCATCCCCGCCAATGCCTGATCTCTCTTGCCAAGGGTTCGGGGCATCGACTCGCCGGTCAGAGCCGATGTATCCATCGTCGTGTCCCCTTCAATGATCACGCCATCCAAAGGAACTCTCTCACCCGGCTTGACTACGATGAGTTGCCCGGGGACTACTTCCTCGGGGCTGACTCGCACATGCTCCCCGTCTCTCAACAGATTGGCATAGTCAGGCCTTATGTCCATCAATGCTCTTATGGAAGTGCGCGAACGCTCAACGGCCTTGTCTTGCAGGAGCTCACCCACGGAAAAGAAGGCCATCACTCCGGCTGCCTCAGGCAACTCGCCTATCGCGATGGCTCCAAGCGATGCTATGCTCATGAGGAAAAACTCGTCGAATAGCTGCCCTCGAACTATGTTTCTGACTGCGCCCCAGAGCACTCTCCAACCCGCCACAGAATATGAAGCAATAAGGGCGACCTTCCAGACAATTGCGGCAGTGTCAGAGACGCTCCAGGCTCGCACGCCCATGCCGATCGCAAGAAGTGCTAGCGCAATTCCGGTCTCATACGCCCTGGCCGTTCTGCTTTCTTCGCCATGATCGTGATGGCCGTGGCTATGGCAATGATTATCTCTGCAATGGCAGCTAAGATCCCCTCTGTTGTTCATCTCCACGTTCTCCACCTCCCGAGCCTAGCAGCCCTTCCTCTTCATAGTGCTCCTGAGCAACTCGTATCAATGTCACAACATGGTCATCAGCGAGTGAGTAATAGACGTGCTTCCCTTCTGGCCTTGTCTTCACAAGGCGATGTGCCTTGAGAAGCCTCAGATGATGCGATACTGCGGGCATGGTTATATCCAAAACCTCAGCCAAGTGGCAAGTGCAAAGTTCTTCAAATGATAGCAAGTAGACAATGCGGCATCTTGTCTCATTGCCAAGTATTCGGAATATTCCCGAGATGCCGTCCACCTCCGGGATCCGTCTCTCCATCTCGTCCACGCCTACACCCCCTTCTGACGGTCGTAT
>JAQVXE010000146.1 GCA_028709305.1 Bacillota bacterium
TGACTGAAAGGGGTGCAGTGGTTGATGGATGCCGAGTACTTCGTGGATCTAGCCTTGGAGTGGGGGGCTGATCATGCCGTCCCCTTTGAAATCAGTGACATTGTCTTCGATCCGCGCACTATCTTGAAGTGCGCTTTTGGTTGCGGCGACTGGGGCTATGGGCACACTTGTCCCTCTCGGCCTCTTTCTCTTAAACCCTGGGAGTATGAACACGTACTGCGGCGCTATTCCTGGGGGGTTATCATCCATTCTACAGACAAGCGGATTTCGCAGGACATCTCTTTCGGCATTGAACGCGAAGCCTTTTTGCGCGGTTACTATCTGGCCTTTTCGCTCAGTGACTGCGCCATATGCGGGGAATGCGCCGGATTTGCCGGCAAGCCGTGTGTCAATCCGAAAAAGGCGCGGCCGGCCTTCCACAGTGTGGGCATTGATGTTTTCAAGACCGTGCACCAGTTCGGCCTGCCCTTGGATACTCTCAAGAGCCAAGACGAAACAGCCAACTGGTATTCGGCGGTATTCATCGAGTAACAGGTCGGATGATTGTGACGGGGGAGCACTTCAGGACGATGAGGAGCGGGGACGCGTAGGGTTTGCAGAGGTTCCTATGAGGAGTGAGATGCATGAGACTAGCCGAGGTAGAGGAGTTCATAGAAAGCCTATTCGACACTAGACGCAATGACTGCTTCGACAGAGAAAGTGGAGTCACGGTAAGAGGCGCAGAAGAGTTCAAGAAGGTTGGATATTGCACGAACCTAACACTTGATACAGTTGAGGAAGCGATACAGAACGATGTTGACCTAATGGTGACTCATCATGATGCCTGGGATGGCATGTTCGGGCTGAAAGAGGCATGCCTAGAAAGACTCTTGGAGGCCGGCGTATCACATTACTTCAATCACCTACCACTGGATGATTGTGATTTTGGGACAAACAACTCTTTAGCCGAGAAGCTGGGACTACGAATTTTGGAGAAGTCTCACCTGGAAGATGGGTTCTACTGCGGGCGCATTGCGGAATTCAGTGAGGCAACAACACTCGAAGAGTTAGTTGGCAGACTGGAGCTTTTGTTGGAGGAACCTGTACAAGTATGGAAGTTTAGGGGTGGCCCGATAAGAAGGGTTGGGCTAGTTTGCGGGAATGGACTTAGTAATCGGCAGCCACACGTTCACCGAAGTGTTTGGTGTAGAAAGCCTCGCAAAAAGAATCAAGATGAGATTTCGGGATATGGAGATCGTCAGGTTGACGGAAGATCATCTTGAGGCGCGATGAGGCGTCCTCGTACGCTGTCTTGCGGACAAGACTATGATTGAGGAGCGATAATGGCTCCAGTTAACAGGCACGCTTTCTGGAAGGTGGTTCTTCCGGGTTCCACATCCACCTGAGCATCGCCTTCCAGAGTGGGCGAACCGCCGACGGGCGGGCTGGTTGAGGAATCCGGTTTTCCTTACCTGACCTGGCTTTCGAAAATCTGGGCTCTGTCAAGTCTTCCGACGATAATCTTCAATAGAGCATAATCAACGATGATGATCGCTACTCCGATAGCCAGCAGCATCTTCACATCAAGCAGCATGAGCCCTGTGAATTGCATAATCATCAGGGCGACAACTGGCAATACGAGAAAGCCGGTCATCTGATATCCGGCTTGAAACGTAGATACGCGCACACTGACGAATACGTTGATGAGCACAGCAAGAAGGCTCACTGCAGGCATAACGAGCAGGATGAGAGGCGCCCAGCTTATGTTGGGGAAGAAGAGCCTGCCGAATATGGGCCAGGCAAACGCGTTTGCGCAGACAGCGAGGAGAACGAAGGAAAGCAGGGAGACTGTGACAGCAGGCAAGAGCGAGGCCAGTACCTTTGCGATGAACACGCTTCGCATGTCGACCGGCGACAAAAGAAGTCCTTCAAGCGTGCCTCTTTCCTTTTCCCCCACAAAGCTGTCGACACTGATCGTGCTAGCCGCCATGAGCGGGATCATCAGGAAAAATGGGGACATCAAGTAGTTGAACATCAGGTAGGCGGCTCGTTGCTGATCGGTGACTAGTGAATCCAGCGTCCTTCTTAGTGAGCCTGACGACAAAATCGGCAGTTTCTCGAGCTTGTCGAGGATTTCCCCGAAATCGCCGGATATTTCATTGCCGGTTGCCCTGATGACGAAGGCCAGCCCGATTGGGTACACGACGGAGAAGATAAGCGGAATTATTAGCATGGGAAGCCATACCTGAATATTGGAAGCTATGCTTATGATGTCCTTACGGGCAATTGCTCGAACAGCTCGCCTATTCATTGCCTGCTCCCTCCAGTAACCTGAAATACACTGACTGCAAGTCGCGGCCCTTAAGCTCGACGGAGTAGACTTCCGCATCTTGCGAAAGCCGACGGATCAACCCTGGAACTTCATCCCTGCCCGAGACGGTGAATTGAATCCTGCCGGCTGGCAGGCGTTTTGCGGGCACACTGCCGTAGGTCGCTCCCTCCGGAGCATAGTCTGTTTCTACTTCGACCACTGTGGGGCCAGGGCACATATCCGCAAGCTTGGGTAGAGTGCCCTGGGCCACGGCACGGCCCCTGTCGATAATCACATAGCGTTGACATACAGTCTCGAGCTGGTGCAGAACGTGGGAACATAACACGACCGTAACGCCTTTCTGACTGTTGAGCCGCTCGATCTCCTCGAGAACCATGGCTATTCCCGCCGGGTCTAGCCCTGATGTGGGTTCGTCGAGAAGGAGCAGCGGCGGACTGGGGAGCAGAGCCCTGGCAAGCCCCAGTCGTTTCTTCATTCCGGTGCTGTAAGCGCCGGCCTTCTTGTCTTTGTGAGCCGACAGCCCGAATTCGTCTATTAGCTCCTCAGGCCTTCCGAGGTCGTCCACTCCATACAACTCTGCAAAAAAGCGAAGGTTGTCGAGCCCTGAGAGATTCGAGTAGAGTTCGGCCGTTTCAGTGAGAACGCCGATTCGTGAGCGAACGTCATCTCCCCGTTCTTGAACATCGAGGCCTGCAACCTTGATCTGGCCGGCATCAGGCCTTACAACACCGCACAGCATTCGAATCGTGGTAGTCTTGCCTGCGCCGTTGGGCCCTATGAGGCCGAGGATTTCCCCTGGTGCCACCTGGAAGCTGAGGGCGTCAACAGCGCGTTGCTTTCCGTACTGTTTGGTTACATCTTCAACACGAATCACCAGAGCACACCTTCTTCTTTGATCCGCAGTAAGGACAGACCTCGAGTTCCGCAGGAACTGACCTCCTGCACCCCCGGCATTTAGTATTGCCCCGCCTGGTTACGAGGACATAGATGATCAGCGAAGACGGGACGTTTATCAGCCCGAACAGACCCCATAGCCATGCATGACTCTCTCTGCGCCGACTTGCATCACGGAATATCCACGTCGCCTGTGCAATGACAAGGGCACCTAAGGAGACCCATACAATCGGATGGCATGCGTTCACGATGCATCACCCTTTCGCTCTCTCAGCACATGAATTGGAAGGTAGAACAGGGCTATGCCCAGGAACCCCACTGCCTGAACTCCCAGGAAGGCCTGTGTGCTCCAGGCCAAGAGTGGAACCCACACTGCAGTCAGAATGCCTGTAGCAGTCAGCGCGAACAGTGCGATGTTTCGGCGCTCCCTGGCAACTCTCGTCCTGATTCCTTGCTCGATAGTCTCATCCAGCCTCGCCCAATCGGGGTGGACGCCTCCAGTTGCAAAGTCAGTCGCGGCCTGGTGCCCATCGCCACTAGATGAGACTTCCCCCTGTGATGTTGGCAGCAACGAAGCGATGGCGAGGAGGGTATCGGCATAGTCACGACATTTCGGGCAGTCTTTGACGTGTTCGGCCACACCAGCTGCGCTTATGCCGCCATTGGGCGCATCAGGATCCGAGTACGCCAAATCGAGCAACGCTTCTTGAACCTTTTTGCAATCTTTGTTCATGCCATGTCCCTCCTAGCCATTTCGCGCCTGAGCATGTCAACTGAATCATGCAGCCGCGACCGTACTGTCCCTATGGGGCAGCCGACTGCGTCGGCTATCTCCTGATATTTGAACCCGTAGTAGTGTTTCAAGACGAATACTTGCCGCTTTTCGGGCCCGAGCGCATCGAGGAGGCTGGCGGCTTCGTCCATTGCCAGGTGCCTCAGGGCCTTCTCTTCCGCGCTCTCTACCTCTGCGTTGGTCTCGAAAACCTCTTCACTCGGGACTTCGCGCCATGCCGTTCTCAGCTTGTTCTTACGGGTGTTCAGGGCTATGGTGATCAGCCATGTGGAGAATTTCGCTCGCGGCTCGTACCGTTCGAGATTGACGATGGCGCGGAGCACT
>JAQVXE010000043.1:0-6240 GCA_028709305.1 Bacillota bacterium
AAAAGCTCAGCGGAAGCGCTCGGCGTCATGCTTCCAAACCCCGCAAGGGAGTGGAGGAAGTAGCATATGACCCAACCCCCGACCACACTATAGAAGCAGAGCGCAAAAAAGGAGGCCAAAGGGCCCAGCGCACCCGCCCAGCGCCACGACTTGCGGATCTTGCCGAAAGCTCCTATGCTCGAGCGGCGAGTCGCCCGGCCAAGAGAGACCTCGCACATGAAGAGTCCAATCCCCACAAGCAATGTGATCGCAAGATAGATGATAACGAATGCCCCGCCGCCATTCATCCCGCAAAGCCAGGGAAACCGCCATAGGTTGCCAAGTCCAATTGCAGCCCCTGCCGTGGAAAGCACAAACCCTAGTCTGCTGGCGAAAGCCTCCCGCCCCGGGCCCGACTGAGCAACCACGCAGCCGCCGGCTATCGCGCGCCATCTGACGTCCGCGCCGCTCTTACATTTCGCTCTCATCCCGCTCCCCCTTCACCGCCTGCTGCAGCTATCTGCATAACCCGGCGGCCTTCTTCGCGCGTCTGTACATTCCATGCAACCTCTTGGGGTATGTATGCCACCTGTGCATGCGGGCTGCGCCCGCCCCCTCGCCCCAACGTTGCGGCAGGCAATGCACTGCCTGGAACTGGCTTGTGGCGTTTTCTTAGACATGTTTTTGCGAACATGTCGGTTTTTTCGACAAGGGTAGGCGAAAGATTCGACACAAAGCAGGACTTAGGAGCGAAACAGGCCACAGCGAGCTCAATCTGGCCACATTACTCTAGTTATGCAGTTGCGCATATCCTATATTATGTATTTATCTGCTATGCCCTGTAATGTTATGCCCTGTGTTTCCCAGCCCAAGCCTCTAAGCCCTCTGACATGTCGACTATTTCGCCCTATCAGAAAAGACATGTCGAAAAAACATCCACAACATCACTTTCTCGACCAGCCTGTCTATCAACCCTCCAATCGTCGCGAATCGACCCGGCACTTATGCATATTCCTTCTCAAGACAGCTGTCATTTTGGTCATGCCCTGTAACGTGGCGCTGACGCGACTCTCGCTATCTTGACGCCGAAAACCCAAACCTGGCAGAGATATCGCCGTATTGTCCGCCTGAGAACTGACTGATTCCTCTCGATCAATCTCAGATTTCCCCGCTATTTCCATTTCTCATGGTTCCTATAGCCTTTCAATCCTCTATTTGCTATACACATGTATGAAGGTGTGCCAAATGCCTCCAAGGCGATCCCGCATGGACCAGGCGGTGCACCTTGACTACAACCCGATCTGAATAAGGAGGTTTCCCAAATGAGATTGCATCGACGACTGATGACGGCACTCCTCTGCCTGATCCTCGTGAGCCTCTGCGGCATCACCGCCGCGCAGCGGGAAACGGAAATCAGAATCGGCGTCTACGAACCCATGACCGGAGCCATGGCCGCAGGCGGCCAAATGACATACGAAGGCATCCAGCTCGCCCAGGAGCAAAGGCCGACTGTGTTGGGGCTGCCGGTAAGAGTGATCCTGGTGGATAACCGCAGCGACAAAGTGGAATCCGCTACTGCGGTCACCAGGCTAATCCAGAAGGACAAAGTCTGCGCAATAATCGGAAGCTACGGAAGCGCCCTTTCCATGTCGGGCGGGCCCGTGGCGCAGGCGGCAAAGGTCCCGGTAATGGGATGCTCGCCTACGAATCCCCTGGTCACCCTGGGCAACGACTACTACTTCCGCGCCTGTTTCATCGACCCGTTCCAGGGCCGCGTGATGGCGCAGTTCGCCTACGAAAAGCTGGGCGCCCGCACCGCAGCAATCATCCAGGACATTGCCCAGGACTACGCAGTAGGCCTTGCAAACTTCTTCAAGCAGGCCTTTACCGAGATGACTGGGAACCCGAAATCCATCGTCGCCTTCACTTCCTATCAGACGGGCGACCGCGACTACACAGCACAGCTTACCTACGTGGCCAATGCAAAACCTGACGTCGTCTTCGCCCCCGGCTACTACGCCGACGCAGCAGTCCTCATCACCCAGGCCCGCTCGCTGGGGCTTAAGATGCCCTTCCTCGGCGGCGACACTTTTGAGGCCCCCGAGTTCACCCAGATAGGCGGGAAAAACGTCGAAGGCGTCTACTTCAGCACCCACTACAGTGCCGACGCTCCCGTAACTCCGGCCTCAGAGAAGTTCGTAGCCCTGTATAAGGCCAAGTACAAGATCGCCCCCAACACCTTCGCCGCACTGGGGTACGACTGCTACAACCTCGTGCTCGACGCCATTGAGCGCGCCGGCTCGTCCAACCCAGTGGCCATCCGGGACGCCATGGCTAAAACCCGAAACTTTGTTGGCGCAACAGGCATCATCACGTTGGATGCAAATGGCGATGCCACGAAGAGCGCGGTAGTTTTGGTGGTCCGGGACGGCGAGTTCAAGCTTGTAGACGTTGTGCACCCGCGCTAATTTCGATATTCGCCACGTGAGGAAAGAGAACGCCGTGCGGGATAGAATCTCGACGACTGCAGGCCAGCTCCGCTGAACGCGCGGCTGAAATTACGACAGGGGGCTGAAGACGGTGACTATGGAGATCTTTCTCCAGAATATGGCCAACGGAATTACCCTCGGAAGTCTCTACGCATTGCTAGCCATAGGCTACACAATGGTCTATGGCATACTCAGGCTCATAAACTTCGCACACGGCGAGATCTTCATGATCAGCACCTACTTCGCCTTCTACGGAACGGCGATCTTCGCGCTCCCCTGGCAGATTTCGTTTCTTATCGCCATAGTCCTCACCGCCTTGCTGGGAGTCGTCATTGAACGCGCCGCCTACAGGCCGCTCAGGGATGCACCTCGGATTTCCGCCCTGATCTCCGCAATAGGCGTCTCCTTCCTCATGGCAAATCTAGGGCTCGTCATATTCGGCGGGAGGCCGAAGACATTCTATCGGCCTCCCATCTTCCAAACCCCAATCGAGCTGGGAGGGGTCAGGGTAGTGGCACTATTCTTTGTAATCCCGGCGCTCACAGCGATCCTCCTCGTCGCGCTCAACTACATCGTCTACAAGACCAAGACGGGCCTCGCCATGAGAGCCGCCCAGTGGGACTTCGACACGGCCCGCCTCATGGGCGTAGACGTCGACCGCGCAATCTCCATCACCTTCGCTATCGGCTCCGCCCTCGCAGCAGTTGGCGGCATCATGTGGGGCCTCAGGTTTGCAGAGATAAACCCGAACATGGGCCTCTTCCCGGGGCTAAAGTGCTTCATAGCCGCCGTATTCGGAGGCATCGGCAACATAAGCGGAGCAGTGCTCGGCGGGTTCATACTGGGCTTCGGAGAGATCATGCTCGTAGCCTTCCTTCCGGGGCTTGCCGGATACAGGGATGCCTTCGCCTTCATCCTGCTCATCCTGATCCTCCTGGTCAGGCCAACGGGCCTACTTGGCGATAAGCAAAGGGTGAAAATATGATGGCACGAAAGAGAGTTGTCCTCTCAATATTGAAGATAGCGGCCGTCTGCGCAGCCCTCGTCCTCTTCTTCCTGCTTCTAGCTTGGGGGCAGGAGCACTGGGACGCCTATACCGTCCGCATCTTAAATCTCTGCGGAATCTACATAGGCATAACCTTAGGCCTCAACCTCTGCAACGGGTTCACAGGCCAGTTCTCCTTAGGAATCGCAGGTTTCATGGCAGTCGGCGCCTACACCACCGCGCTTCTTACCATGGCACCCGCAATAAAGCAGGCAGTCTACTTCATCGAACCACTCATATACCCGCTGAATTCGATCCAATGGGGCTTCCTGCCCTCCCTGCTCATGGCAGCCATCGTATCAGGAATAGTGGGCTTCCTCGTGGGCGCCCCAGCCATACGCTTCCGCGGGGACTACCTGGCCATCACTACCCTGGGCTTTGCCGAAATCATACGCGTCCTCTTTACGAACATAGTCCCGATTACCAACGGCGCCCTGGGCCTCAAGGGAATACCTCCCCACACCAATCTCGTTTGGAGCTGGGGTTTCGCCTTGGTCTGCGTCGCGGTCATGGCAAGGCTCATGCGATCAGGGTTCGGCCGAGCCCTCAAGGCCATCCGCGACGATGAAATAGCCGCTGAGGCCATGGGAGTCAACCTCTTCTCCCACAAATGCCTGGCATTCGTCGTATCGGCCATGATGGCAGGCGTAGGTGGAGGACTCCTCGGAAACCTGATAACCACCATCGATCCGAACATGTTCAGGTTCCCCCTCACCTTTACAGTTTTGATGATGGCAGTTCTCGGGGGCCTGGGGAGCATTACAGGCACAGTGATCTCTGCAGCCCTGGTTACTGTGGCCATGGAGGCATTGCGGGCCCTCGAAGAACCCAGGGTCATCTTCGGCCTCGCGCTCCCGGGAATCCCGGGAATGCGGATGGTGGTCTTCTCAGTCGCCCTTATGATGGTCATCCTCTTCTTTCCCAAAGGATTCATGGGCGACAGGGAGCTCTCGCTCGATCGGGCTAAAAGCCTTGCGACGCGATTGCGCCGCGCAAATACTAGCAGACAGGGGTAGTGAGAGATGTCTGACAAAGGCCTTCCCGCGCTGGTCTGCGAGAACGTCACAATGCGGTTCGGCGGGCTCACGGCAGTGAGCGAGTTCAATCTGGTCGTGCCGGAAGGAGCTCTCTTCGGATTGATCGGGCCAAACGGGGCCGGCAAGACAACTGTCTTCAATATCGTATCAGGAGTCTTGCACCCGTCCGCCGGATCCGTGAAGCTCTTCGGCGACGACATCTCCGGGTTCAGCCCGGACCGGATTGCGCATCGCGGCATCGCCCGAACCTTCCAGAACATCAGGCTCTTTAGGAACCTCACAGTCCTCGACAATGTCCTGGTCGGCCTCCACGTGAGGCGAGAGGCCAATCTTGCGGAGGCCCTCCTTGCGCTGCCCCGGCACAGGGCGGAAGAAGCCCGTATGGCCTCAACTGCAACGCAGCTTCTTCGAGACGTGGGGCTGGAAGACTTCTCGAGCTACCGCGCTAGCGCGCTTCCCTATGGCCAACAGCGCCGCCTGGAGATCGCGCGAGCCCTGGCCACAGGGCCCAGAGTCCTCCTGCTGGATGAGCCTGCAGCTGGGATGAACCCGGCAGAGACTGAAGACCTGATGCGCCTCATCACCGATATCAGGGAGAGGTTCGATCTCACCATACTCCTAATAGAACATGAAATGAAAGTCGTGATGGGCATATGCGAGCGGATGACAGTCCTCGACCACGGAGAAACCATCGCCGAGGGAACCCCGGCAGAGATCCAGTGCAACGAGAGAGTAATCAAAGCTTATCTGGGGGGCGGAGTGGTTGCTGAAAATTAAGGACCTCGAAGTGTATTACGACGGAATCCACGCCATAAAGGGAGCCTCACTCAAGGTGCCCCAGGGGGCACTGGTCACCTTAGTGGGTTCCAACGGCGCGGGAAAGAGCACCCTGTTGAGAACGATCTGCGGACTGAAAAAGCCCTCATCAGGCCAGCTCATCTTCGAAGGTCACAACCTGCTCGACATGAGCGTGACCCGTATAGTCCAGATGGGAATAACCATGGTGCCCGAAGGAAGACAAATCTTCCCGGACCTCACCGTCATGGAGAACCTCCGCCTCGGCGCCTACACCCGAACTGACCAGGAAGGGATCGCCTTCGACCAGGAGCGCGTCTTCAACCTCTTCCCAAGGCTAAAGGAGCGCGCGGCTCAGAAAGGCGGAACTCTTTCCGGCGGCGAACAGCAGATGCTTGCAATCGCAAGGGGTCTCATGGCCGGGCCCTCGCTTCTCCTCATGGACGAACCTTCCCTGGGCCTCGCCCCGATCCTCGTGGAAGAAGTCTTCCGCGTAATCCAGGAGATCCATTCCGAAGGCGTCACCCTGCTCCTCATAGAACAGAACGCCCAGGCAGCCCTGGCCATCGCCGACTATGGCTACGTGATGGAATCAGGAAGCATAGTTCTCCAGGGGAAAGGAACTGACCTGCTGCACGATGAGGCCGTAAGGCGGGCATACCTGGGGCAGGATGTGACAGCATAAGCACGTTCAGAAGCAAGGGACATCTTGCAAGAGAAACTGCATGATGGCATGTTTATCGTGTACCGAGGGTCAGGCGCATCATGCGTGAACTCGGTCTGGTTGCCAGGTCCAGTAAGTCTGGTGGGAGATCGAAGCCCGTATGATCATGAGATGCACACTTGTAGCTGAAGCTCGTAGTTGCATTTTCAGGGAACTGCGCGTCTTCTATGC
>JAQVXE010000043.1:6340-11618 GCA_028709305.1 Bacillota bacterium
ATGCAGCGCGACCCACTAGCGGGTCATTTTTCACGGAATCGACCCATACGCGGGTCGTATTCTCAGAATTCGACCTACTGGCGGGTCAATCAGCTACCCGACTCAATTACCTAACACCGGCGCGGACTTGCTCAAAAACCCGCAACCTCTATAGCTGGTCATATCATCCTCAGTGCTGTGGAACTCTCTTCACCCTTCGTCTTCTGCAAGCAAGGCGACCCACTAGCAGGTCACTTTTCGCAAAATCGACTCGCCGGCGGGTCACGTGCCCAGAAACTCGGCCCGCCAGTGGGTCAGGCAACCTATCGCCGACCGGCCCGCCGCCGTCAATCGCCTGCCGGGGACGACACCCACGCACCTACTCGATCTCCTCCTCGCCCAACTCAACGTCGATCAGGGCGCCGTCGCCCTCAACTCCAGGCTCAGGCTCCACCTCATGCCAGTCATCCAGGGATTCTGTTGCACCGATATCCTCTCTGCTGGGCCAGCACATTCTGGAGTAGTAGCATACACGGCAATGCCGGCTCAATTCAGGCTCTGTCGACTCGAGGCTGCAACGGCCCGCTCTCTCCGCAAGCTGCCTCAGCCTCTCTTCAGCCCCAAGCAACTCCTCCGCACCGTATTCAAGGGCCACACGCACATTGGGATGGAGGAAATTCAATACCGCAGTAACGCGCTCTGCCCCCAACCCCCTCTCGGCCGCAAGTGCATACGCATCCATCTGTGTGCGGTAGTCCCTGGCGGCCAGCTCGATGCCTTCTTCGTCCAGCCTGTTGGTCTTGAGGTCAACAACAGTGCCTAACTTGTCATCATCAATTGCAATGTAGTCTGCAATTCCCGACACTACCGCAGCGCCCAAGTCGAGCAGAAACGCTTGTTCTCTCCTGCCATCTGCCGACGCCTCAGGGCTCTCAAGGTAGTTGCATATCAAAGGCCAAAGGTCCTCCACCGCGCCGGAGAGCGCATCTCCTCTGAGCCTGTACACATCGTGAAGCTGCTTGCCAAGAAGAGTCCTTGCATGCTTCTCGTTCTGCACCCACTGGCACACATGGTGGACCACCGACCCACGCTGTGCAGCATTGAGCCTCGCTTCAGTCTCCACGCCGAACGACGGAGCCACCAGGCTTCCCTGCACCCTTGAAAGGCCGAGCATGTACTCGTACACGTACCAGCGAGGGCATCTGTCGAGGCACATCAAGGCCGAAACTGACACCTGGAATGGATCATCGCTGTCTGGCGTGGCCTCAACCGGACCAACCAGCCTGAACTCAGACTCGGGCACCACTTCCGGCCTATCGCCTGCCTGAGATTCAACCTGCCCTTCCCCGGCCGCCTCCTCTCCAAGGCCCCATGCGTAGCTTGCAAGGGGAACCATCCTCACCAACATAGACGACTTCCCGCCAGGCCCGAGAGGCACGATATGCTGAATTTCCTTTTCTACTTCATCCGCCGCATCTGCATCATCCAATCGATCCAGAACAGCACCCGACCCCGGAGCAATTTCGCTGCTTGCCGCAACCTCACTCGCTCCGTCCACATCAGAACCTCTCGCCAAGGCCGCTCCTACAGCCTGGCCATATGGGCCAAGCCATTCAGGCGCCTCGTCCAACGACGCCAGATCACAAGACGCCTTCAGAGTGGAGGCGAGCACCAGATAGTCGGATGCACGAGTCGAAGCCACATAGAGACATCTCATGCTCTCTTCATCTTCCGCACATTTCAACTCGTCTACGACTTCACCGCCGAATACCGTATCGCGGCAGCGCATGTCAGGCGAGATCGGGACGGCAATCCCCATTTCGGCTGCAAACTCAAAAAGGGGCCAATTCCGGCGGCCCGTCGCACGGTTCAGCTCAGGCACTATCACCACCGGGAACTCCAGTCCTTTGGATTTGTGGACTGTCATGATAGTCACAACATCCGCCTCTTCTTCAACGAGCGCCGCTTCAGCCTCTCTGGCATTATCTGTTGCCGCAAGTTCTATCATCTCAATAAACTCCCTGATCGCAAGTGCCGATCGAGACGCTTCCCTGGCCATGTCGGCAAGTTTCGCAACATTCCCGATGGCCTTTGGGCCATCAGCGGTAAGCGCCAGATACGGCTCAAACCAGGTTGCCTCAAGTATTTCCTGAATCATCTGGTCCGGGCTCAACCTTCCGGCAAGCTGACGAAGGCTCCCCATGCACTCTTGCGCCCGGGCCAGCTTCGCCCCCTCCTCCGCACCCCATTTATCGCTTGCAGCCGCCACCTCGGGAAATGCCTGGGCTAGCCCTCCTGCCAGAGCAAGCCGCAGGAGAGATTCATCTGAAAGTCCGAACACCGGGTGCCTCAGCACTGCCGCGAGCGCCGCGTCGTCGAATGGATCGTCCACAGCCCTTAGCATGTTGATTATCCAAGCCACCTCCGGGCGGCCGTAGAACCCTCGGCCGTCGACGACGTAATATGGCACATTCTTGCGGTCCAGGGCAGCCTCGAAATTCTCCAACCTGCTGGTGGTTCTGAGCAATATGGCTATGTCCTTGTATCTCACCGGCCGCGTTCCCACAAGCTCCCCTGTCTTCCTGTCATGCTCACATACGAGTTGCTCCCCGCATTCCACCATCCGGGCAATTCGGGATGCCACAAGGTCGGCCTCGGCCAACGACGCAGGGGCCAGCTCTGACTTGCCATGAGTAACCACGTGAAGCTCAGTCCGGGGAGGCGACGTCTCCGGCATGCCTCGGAATGCGGCCGCATCCTCGCTCCAGATCTCCTGGAGTGTTCCGCTGAACACCGTGTTGGTCAGCTCCACCAGGGGGTCGATTGAGCGGAAGTTCTTGCCCAAATTCTCAAGGCCGGCACGGCCCCCGCTCCCACGCGCGCGGTCCATCGCGCCCCGGAAAACCTCCACCTCAGCCCCGCGAAAACCGTAGATCGACTGCTTCACATCGCCCACTATGAAGAGGCGGTTTCCAGGCGGATCTCCCACAAGAAGCATGACTATCTCATTCTGGAGGCTGTTCGTATCCTGGTATTCGTCCACCATCACGAACTTGATCTGTCGCCTCACTCGTTCGCCCGCATCAGTATCGCGGAGGAGGTTTCGCGCAGCCAATTCAAGGCCCGTGAAGTCTATTGCCGCCCCATCACCCCGCAGCCGCAAGTATTCAGCATCAAGCAGTTCACACGCCCTGACAATCGTATCCACGGTAGCAGCCATCATGTCGGCATAGACGAAATTGGACGCCGTCTCACGCACACGCTCTGCGATCTTGTTTAGCTCAGTTTGGGTCACGACTTTCCTCACCGGTCGTGCGGTCGAGTGAAGCTCCAGGAATTCCTCAATCAACCTTGGAGAATCCCAATCCAAAGCCCCCAACACGTCCTCATCGACACCAGCTGAAACGAGCGCAGCCACGATGTCGCCCCACTCCCCGGCCAAACTTTGCCTTGCAATTTCTGCGCACCGGCGTATGTTGCCCACGCTGATCTGGGCGAACTCATGGAACGGCCTTCCCGTGGCACGAGCCTTCTCATAGACCTGCGCAACTCCACCTGCAACACTCGACACCCCGAAATCTGCTATGAGCCTTTGCATATTGCGATCGCCCGACCGGATCAGGTCGTCGATGGCCTCCATTGACGCCTGGCTCACGAGCCTCCCAGCGTCGAGCGGCTCCAGGACTGTAAAGTGCGGATCCACCCCTGCCTCCAGTGGATAGTCGCGTATGAGGCGGGCACAAAAGGAATGTATGGTGCTTATGCGGGCTTGCCCTGCCAGCCGCCGCGAGAGATCGCGCCATCGCCCGCTGTCCTCGCCCCGGGCCTCCGCGTCTGCCTGGCGCTGGACGATGGCTGACCAGACCCGCCCCTTCATCTCAGTGGCCGCCTTCTCCGTAAACGTGATCGCGATGATCTCGTCAAGGTCAGCGAGGCCCGATTCGAGAAGGTGAATATACCTTCCCACGAGCACCCTCGTCTTCCCTGAGCCTGCCCCTGCAGCTACAACCATTGATCTCTCGGTATCGTAAACAGCTCTGCCCTGAGCCGGAGTCCACTCAGACATCCTCCACGCCCCCTTCCTCAGGCAAATCGCCGGCGCCTAGTTCAACCGCCCTGCAGATGTCGGGAAAATCACAGTACCGGCATGCGTCGTCAGACGGCGTAGGAGGGTACATACCCTGTCGGGCTCCCTCATCGCACCTGCAAGCAGCCTCTTCCACCAGCTCCGTGAAGGCGCGCCACTCGTCACTATCAAGCTTCCCCGTACGCTTTCGGCCGGCATTGAAGTCACGGTGATAGTCTATCTTCCAAACCCCTTCAGTCCTTCCCATGGATGGCACTTGCCAGTACCAAACTCCCGCAACTTCCGCTCCTAGCAGGTGTTCTGCTGCCAACGCATAAAGGCCGAGCTGAATGTCTGCAACCTCCTTGATCTCCCTGGCCGACGGAGCCTTCTTCCCTGACTTATAGTCATATATCGCAAGAGCACCCCCAGGCCCAACATCGATCCTGTCGATCCTGCCTGTTACGGGCACCCGACGTTCCCCTATGGCAAACTCCCGAACGCGCGAGCCGAACGACCATTCCAAGTAGGCAGGCCTCCACACTCCGGAAGTGGCCTCAGCGAACTCCAACTCCCTGGCCACAAAGTCCTGGGACGCATCGATTATTCCGGCAAAATACGCATCCCACACCGACTCGGGAATCCCAGACCGTTCCGACGGCGTGCGCCCCACAACGTCGCAGGCTATCTCTCGGATCTCCTCGGCGTACTCGTCGGCTTTCGCAGGATCCAGCACTTCTCCTATGTGGGATTCCATGAATTCCTTGGCGATGTCGTGCAGGCATGTGCCCCTGTCCCTTGCATCCACGTCGTCGCCGACGCTGTCTGTCGGCTCAATCCCCAAGACGTATCTGCAGAAATAGCTGAACGGGCACCTTATGTATTGGTTGAGAGAATGCGCAGACCAAGGTCGGGCATCCAGCTTGATGCCGGCCATCTCCTCAAGCAGCTCGCCACAGCTGATGCGTCCCCTGAAGTGGCCGGAGGCCTCAATCCCGGTCCTATCCAGCACCTGACGCTCGTGCCATGCTTCAGCAATCTCGGCAAATCCCTTGTCGCAGACGCTCAGCCATAAAACAGTCTCAGGCTCAACAGCAACAAGCGCGCGCCCCAGCCCGCAAGCAGCGCCTACGCTACATGCCCTTCCAATGCTCCAAAGAGACCTCATCCTTGCCTCCCGCTTGCTCGCCACATCAGACCATCGCCTGGGAAAGACGGAACTGGCAGGCACAA
>JAQVXE010000043.1:11718-17990 GCA_028709305.1 Bacillota bacterium
TGAAAATGCGGTGGGGCATTCCCAGGCAGGCTAGCGCAGCCCTGAAACCTTCAACGTATCCGGCCAGCCGTGTGCCGGCGCTTGCGCGCCTCGCATCTTCAGCCTGCTCCACAGCCTGCGCAAGAAGCTCTATGTATCGCAGCGCGTCACATTCGCCTGCGGAATCATCATCTCCGAGCCTTTTGGCCCAACCAGCAAGAGACAGCTCCAGTCCTCGCAGTCCTATCTTGTCTCTCGCGATCTGCCCTGCCAGGCGCGGACCCAGCCCCACGTAAGGGCTTGACATCAGCGGCATGATATCGAGGCGACGCCCTCCCGCGCAGATCAGCTTTGCAACCTCAAAGCAATCCAGTACGAGGCTTGACTCTGTCATCATCCGCTTTCTGGAGACTGTAACGGGCACCCCAAACTCATCGAGGGCCTCGAGGAGCAGGGGAACAAACCTCTCAGAATCTGCGCTGGCAACACATATCTCTGCAGGACGCACCTTTTCGTCCACTATCAGCCTCTTGATCTCCCGGGCAACCTCGCGGGCCTCGCGCGTGGGACCAGCGGCAGCAATCAGCCTGGGCGGCGCAGGCCTGGCCAAGAGCTCAACGCCGATAACCTTCGCGGGCCCTACCGCGTCCTCCATAGCGGCAAGGGCATGTCCATCATGTTCAGCCGGGCAACGCAGCTCTATCTCAACATCAACTCCGGATCTAGCAAGGGCAGACAAGAGCGACGCCTCGAGCCCTCCGATCCACGCGTATCCTGACACCCTGACAGTCTCGAGGCCGTGCCGCATCTTCCCCTCGGCCGAAAGGAGCCGTTCTGAAAGGGCCGAGTACAGGCGCCCGCGCTCAGCCCGGCCCATGGAACTGAGGAGTCCATAGTACCTTCTCCAAACCTCGAGCACGTCAAGGGCGTGCGCACTTGGGCCCTGCTTCGTGCCGGGCAGTGCCGCGGAATTCGCGGTCATGCTTCCACTCTCACATGGGCCGCAATGCCTCCCGCTCCCTGCACCGAGGGCGCCCTCAAACCCATCAGGGTCAACCCCAGCTCCGTCCATGGCCACAAAGAGCTGAGCCAATGACCTAGCTACACCCGGCCGCTCTGCTCCCTGCGCCAACGGGCCGAGCTTGCCCATGGTTCTGCATTGAGCAAGTGCCGCCGCCACCAGAAGCTCACGCTGGATGTCTCCTATCTTGCCCCGGGGTTCAATGTCGAGCCTGCGCATGAGCGCAGCCGCAAGCTGATCAAAGGTGTACACCGGTGCGTCAAACACCGCCCCATCGCCTATGCGCGAGAGGATGGCGCGCCGCGTGCGTGCAGCTTCCCGTGATCCCCTGCAGACTAGCGCAAACGTGCCTGATCTTCCGGCTCGGGTAGCGTCCACTGCTTGAGCCAGGTAATTCGATGAACAAGGAGATGATCTCAATTTCATTGCACCGCCCCTGACATTCTGCCTCTAAATATTCTCTATCATGCCTACATAACCTTCGTATTCCACCGATGCCATCAGCTAAAGAAGGCCATGCTAACGCCATCAGCGCGCATGACCCGCATTGCTGTCAGATTGCGCAGAACCGCCGCGCAATTCGCCTTCTATTGCTCGAACATCGAGGCCAAAAGGAGCAGCACAATCAGCCCCGCTATGCCGATAATAGCAGCGATTGCCTCTCCCGTAGTGGTATAGCCCTGGAGCTCAACGGCATAATCGCCTGCCATAATCTCCCCTGAGGATTCCACGACCTTCCCCTTGCCCACCGTGCCGTATACAGAAACAATCCTTACGACGGCCACTTGATCGTTGGAGATGAAGCGGCGCTCGACCCCAGCGCCTCCAACTTCCACAACAGTCGGGCGCACAATGCTGAAATCGCTTCCTTTGGTGATCACTGAGCTCTCATCGGTGTAGATGTAAACCTCGCCTTTGCTCCTGTATTCCAGCACTCGTGCCACCACCGGAAACGCAGAAGCAAGGCGGCTCTGGAAGGATGAGCCGAAACATGACCTTATGGCATTCATGCATGCAGCGGATGTAGACGAACTGTCTGTTCCACTGCCTGTCAATCGGAAGCTTGAGAGAATAGTCCCTGTGGAAGCATCCACAATTCTGATAGATGCCTCTGCAGATCCAGAATAGTAGTAGTGCCTCTTTCCGTCCTTGTCCGTCCAATACTCGCTCTTGGCGGAACACCTGTCGAGGGATCCGATTAATGCGTAGTCAATGCCAAGGATTTCGCCCAGCCGCACCGCTGTGTTAGGGTTGACAGCGCCTGACACCTGAAATCTCTGCTCAGAGAGTATCCGCTGGATATGCTCCCTTTCAACGACTTCGAACCTGCCCATGCCAACCAAAGCATCTGAAAGGCAGTTTGCGGCGTATTGAATGTACTGATAGTTGAAAGAACCCGTGAAGCTGATGATTCCCACCCTCAACCTGCTACTTGCAGGAACCGGAGCAGCCCCGATGCAATCTGTAGATACACATGCTATCGCCACAAAGAGCGCCAAAGCGAATGCAATCGCTCGCAACCCGAGCCTCATCACACAACACCTCCCCGCACCATCTTCTCCAGGCGCCCGTTGTTCTTCAAGTAATCGCCTCCGTATCCAGTCATATGCCTCCCATGTTATCTATTACCCACTTGCACTCGCATACCTTCATCGCCTGGCCTTCGCCCTTCCTGGCAGCGGCAAGTCCAAACCCTTGGGGGAACATGGGAAATGTACCTTGGATGTGAGAGATAATCCTAATGGCTGAGTCAGAACAGGTGGGATAATTGAATTGACATAGATTGCTTATTGAGAGGCGAGGTGAGGGGTCCCCGCCGTTTGCGCGACACCGGACTAGTCCTTACCGCCAAGCCCCTTCCACTGCTCGCGCAACTCCATCTCCCTGCATTTCATCTCTTCAAGCCGCCGGAGTCTCCACTCTTCGAAGTCCACCTCCCGTTGCCGCTCTGCACGGTCATGTTCGACTTGCATGTTAATGAAGTCGCTGAAAGAGGTTGTGACTCCTTCTCGCATCTCCTTCTCGATGCACTCGTACTCCACCGGGAACCGGCGGGAGATTTCGTTGAAGTAGCGTCCGTCAGTGCTGGATATGTACTTCTTATTCATGTACCTATCCACAAAGATCTCCAGCGCCATCAGGGCATTGATGTAGCCCCGGTCCTCGAAGTTCGTCTCCTTCAGCCTGTCGCGAACGAACTCCGTCTTGATCTCGTTGTAGTCACGCGCCAATTCATTCACCTCCTTTCCAGGCTTTGCTCAGCCCGCCGCCACCTGCAAGCCAGAGCGCGGCAAGCCTCTCCTATATTAGGAATAGTCCATTCTGACGATAACACCTTCACAATCTTTTCCCGAAATCTACTCTTCGATTTTCCACGCCACACTTAACATGAGATTCCTGGCCCGACCGTTGAGGATCAGCCGCCATTGTCCTCTGGAAGTCGCCTCAAACGATATCTTCGGGGCGCTCACCCGTGCCATCCTTGCGCTGAAATCCTCCTGCCACATCACACTGCCGCCCGGACCAAGAAGGGTGATCTCAAAGTCCGCCGTCTGCGCCCAGAAGCTGATGCCCAGGTCAAGGGCGGGCCGCATGCCCTGGACCCGTCCTACATCAATAGCCACAACCTCGAACTCCCCGTCAAGATCGCGCAGCCTCACAGATGACACCTGCCCGGATTCTGCGCCTTCAGGCATAGGAACCGCACCATGACGGAAGATCATCTCGCCCACAGCCGAAAACACCGCAATGACCAGCACTATCAGCAGTATTGCCAAACCAAACGCTGTGCGTATCCTGCGCCTGTTGGGCTCTTGTTGGAGCTTGCTCCCGTGATCCATCTGCATTGCCACGCCTCCTGTCTGCCCTGTGCGACAGAATTCCTTTAGGGCCCACCCATTAGGTTCTTGCTTCTTCATACATTGCACACTATATTATGCCACCTGCCCGCCGACCCGCCCCAGCACCCAAAACTATCGTTTGCGCCGATACGGGGCACAAAGTTGGAAGCCTTCGGCGAGCGTGCATGCATGACGCAAACTTGGGGAGCGTGCACGACATGCCCTTTCCCGCATATGCCATTCTATGCTCTTAGTAGTTCCACTTGATTGACATTTATCCTGCGGCGCGCATTCCCTTCGCTGCTCTAGGGGGCAATCCAGGAAGCCTCTACCACATCTTCGAAGGAGGACTCTCTTATGTGCCGAATACCTGTTGTGCACAGGGGGTGTTTGCATTGACTTTGAAACAGAGGCCCCGAATGATAGATCCAAGCAGGGCCCTGGTCTTTTCCATCGACTTTCAGGACAGAATCCTAGCTGCAGTCCAGGACCGCGATGAGGTCATCAACCAGGCAGCCAATTTCATCAGGGTAGCTCGCATGGCCGACCTCCCTCTTCTCCGCCTGGAGCAGAATCCCGTTCGCCTGGGCCCCACAACCGACCCGGTGCGCGAGGCCCTGGGGGATGTGCAGGTGTACTCCAAGATGACCTTTAGCGCCCTCAGGACTCCTGAAGTAGAATCAGCAGCACGCGCCTTGGGGCGGAGCCAATTCATCCTTCTTGGAGTGGAGTCTCATATTTGCGTGGCGCAGACCGCCCTCGACGCCATAGCCATGGGATACGAGGTATACGTGCTTGCAGATGCCTCATCATCGGTGAAGCCGTTCGACAGGGAGCTGGCAATGAAGAGAATGTGCCAGGCGGGGGCAGTAATTACCACGGCTCAGGCAGCCGCATTCGAAATAGTGGAAACCGCAGGGACTCCCCTTTTCAAGCAGGCACAACCCGTTTTGAAGAATCTATAGCTCCTGGTTGATCAGATCAATCATCTAAGGCTAGAATGAGTATGGACAAGTTCGTCCTTATCCGAACATATCGCAGTATTTTCTGAGGCAAGTGATGGATCTATGTCAAACAGGAGAAAAGAGCATAACATGAAGCTACTCGCCAGAGGCGCCATGCTGGGCGCCGTCACAGTAGTGCTGGCCCACATCTCCTTCCCAGTCCCGTTCAGCCCGGTGCCGATCACAGGGCAATCCTTCGGAGCAATGCTGGCTGGCCTGCTTCTTTCGCCCAGGGCTGCTGCGGGAAGCCAGCTTGCGTATTTGGTGGCAGGTGCAGTGGGGCTGCCTGTATACGCAGGAGGCCGCGCAGGGCTCGCAGTGCTGCTAGGTCCTACCGGAGGATACATCTGGGGCATGGCGGCGGGCGCTTATGTCTCCTCTTCAATTGTCCGGATGTGTATCTCAAGAGGAACCAGGTTCAGCTGGAAACTCGCCGCCGCAGCCTCCGCAATAGGGGGCGTGGCAGTAGTCTACGTTTTGGGAGTAATCCAGCTGAGCCTGGCAACACAGCTCCCCTTGATGCGCGCAATAGCCGTTGGCGCCCTCCCGTACCTTCCCGGCGACCTGCTCAAGGCGGCACTTGCAGGCGCAGTCGGAAGCCGCCTCGCATCGTACCGACTCTAGAAACTAAAGCTTGGGCCCGATTTGAGCCTAACAGTAGCTCCTATCCCTGAATATTGTGGACCCACGCGTGACGTTCATCTTCCCTCGACAACATCTTCCGTTGCTCGCCGGCAAGAGCCCACAGGCAGTACATGTCGTATCCAGGAGCTGCCGCAACAGTGTGGTAGCCAAAGGGAACCGCCAGTGTATCGCCATCTTCCACCGTATTGGCCTGATCGAAGCGGCGCACTGGAGAGTATACTCTCGCAATTCCAAAGCCCCGCTGTGGCCTGAAGCGGAAGTGGTAGACCTCCTCCAGCCTCGCCTCTTCTCCCACAACGTCCTCGTCGTGCTTATGGCCGGGGTATGCCAGCCAGCTGCCCTGGAGGGCTATGGACTCCCCCACAACGAGCCGCCGCGCCCCCACCGGAGTCTCCGGCCCCACAATCAAGCTGACCGTGCGCTCCCATTCCTTCTTCCCGGCCTTCTTGCAGACGACCCCGTCAGGCGAGACTATCTCCACGCCGCCTAACCTGTCGAATCCAGGCCCAGGCTCAGGCGGTTCAGCTCTTACGAGCACCATCTCCACAAACGGCGACAGTGCTCGAACACCGAAAGTCGTGAACGGGTGAGCAAAGAAAGCCCAGGGAGGGCCGTCGAATACGTCCCTCCTGCCCCCAATCCTCTCTCGCCTTTCCGCACCGTTCTCGCCCTCCCACACCACCTCAGCCGTTCCGGCCATGATAACCACTACAGTCTCAAGGGGACCGAAATTGAACCCCCTGTCCTCACCATCTTCCATGCAAACCGTTCCGAGATGGATAT
>JAQVXE010000147.1 GCA_028709305.1 Bacillota bacterium
CTTTGAGACTAAGCTGTGATAGCGGCTGGGCGGAAACATCGGCGCGGGCAGGCTTGTCTTGAAGGCGAGGTTGAAGATGGTCTCCGAGTGCGAGGCCCGCGAGTTCTTTGCCCTGGCGGGCACCGCCCTGCGGCGCGACGCCGAGGACTTCGGCAAACAGACGGGGACAGTTGAGTTGAGGTGTGATCATGACAACTAAAGAATCGGCAAGGGGGGGTCAAGATACTGGGTGTGCGTGCATTTGGGTGATGCGGAGTCGCCCGAGGTTCCGGACGCTTCATTTGAGACTCCGAAAGAGTGCGGGAAATATGAAGAGGTGTTTGGGTATATTCATCCTGCCTGCTCATTCTTGCGGCCTATCTTACCTCGTTCGGCATCACGGAGGATAATTCTACCGTTGGCGGTGAGTCCTGATCAAGGATAACGCCTTGGGACTGACGAAGTTCAAGAGCGCAGAAGGCGTATAGGTATGTTTTGGGCTGCCAAGGGGCTTAGTACACAGCCCAGGTGGCGCAGCTGATTGGAGGCCTCGGGGCCGGACAGAATGGCCGAGCGTCTCCCAATCCAGCGGATGCATCAGGGGTTGCAGCTGAGGCTTGCCATTGAGCGGTTAATCGCCTCCATTTGGAAGCCGCATCAATCGGGTGCATGAAGGGATGGGAACATCACAAAAAATCGGCGCAAAGCGGGAAGAACGTCACAACCGTGCACTCCGGGAATGATGTAGCGCATATGGCTCGAAAGACCCTTTGGCAGGAGCAAGGAGACGTTGGATCTGTGGCCGTGGGCAGACCCGGCATTCCTCCGGGAGAAACAGCAGTAGCAATGTACGAGGCCAGCTGCCATGGGGATGAACCCTGTCGCGCGTGGCTGCGAAGCCTGGAATTCCAGCAGAAGAACACCCAAGTAACGTTTGAAAGCACGCATTCTTGCAGACACACCTCAACGATCAGCCACGACTTGGCGCAGCGCTTAGAAGGGTTGAGCCCAGGTGTTCAAGCGATAGCGTGGAAAGCTCAGATCAGGTTGCATAAGAAACACGTGCAGGTTGTTTCAAGAGGCAAGAGCTATTCAGTTGCTTTGGTGGCAGTTACCCGCGAATTCCTGAGCTTCGTCTGGGCAACAGCGCAACAGGTTAACCGCGAAGTGGCAGATGGCCGCAGGGCGGCGAAAACTATAATCTTGCACACCGAGGCAATTAGGCGAAACCTGTGTGATCTCAGGGCAACGTAGTTTCCTACGGGCAATACTCAGGGAGCAAATGCATAGTTTCCTATTGACGCCAAGGTTTCGGTAGAAGGATGCCTATGAACCAGAAGTTGGTAAGGACAATCCACGAAAAAGTCATGCGCAACGTTGATAGAGGCGTTACGTGCGAATCTAGTGTGAGCGAGCTCCAGACGGTGGTATTGGTGGCGGTAACCAACCCGCAGACATGAGACTGCCAACCGTTGACGAAAAGAGCATATTTGGGACCGCTACTACCGAAGCAAGAATCGGGGCTTGACGGCCTCGTCTATATGAACTCTTGGTTACTTGAGATTCGCTCCTGACTAAGAAGTAGACAGGGGGCGTCCGGAATTCAGACAGCGAAGGGCTTGGGCTAGTCATGACCCCGTGAATGTACGCTCATGCTCCATTTCTATTGTATTATGCATGGTCTTCTTTCACGTTGCCCCTATACATCGGCGTGTAGGGGCTTTCTGCATCGATTTCTGCGCGAAAATGACTAGAGGTGGATTAGGCTCTATCTGAAATCTGAGCATTTTGGTTTCGGACGTGATTAGAACTTAGACACCTTGCTGTAATCGCTAGATCCCTACAAGAAATCCCGATTCTCCGCCGCATGTCTTCTTCCGTTTTCAAGGAATCTGCTGTAGACCCTCACGTGCCAACTGGTCTCTAATATTATCCATAAATGGTCAACCTCCTCAATGGAAGTATTGTCCATTTACATAAGATATATTACAGATTCAAAGAATCCAGTGGTTTCGGCAAGCCCGGTCGATCAGGTCGGAGCGAAGCGACGCGCGGCATGAAATCGCGACTCTTGGTTAGTGATTCGCTATGATCTCTGTTCTGCCTTCCTCATCGACTCCCCTTTCAGATGTATTCTATGTGAACTATGGACCAGACGGTCGAGGACTGCGTCGGCCACAGATGGATCGATGATTGATGCGTGCCAGTCTTCAACAGGAAGTTGGCTGGCGATTATCGTGGATGACAGCTGGCTGCGATCGTCGATGATCTCCAGGATGTCGCGGCTTTCCACAGGACTCAGCGGTGCCGTTCCCCAGTCGTCCAGGATAAGCAAACGTATCTTGGAGAGCCTGACTAGCATTTTGGGATACGATTCGTCTCCACGGGCAATGGCCAGTTCAGATAGGAGGCGCGGCACTCTGTAGTACCGCGCACTGAACCCGTGGCGACAGGAGGAGTGGGCCAGAGCGCAGGCTATGAATGTTTTACCCACGCCCGTAGACCCAGTGATCAGGACATTCTGCGAGCCCCTAGTACAATCGCAAGTGGCAAGGTGAACCACGAGGTTTCGATCCAGGCCGCGTGGCTGCCGATAATTGATATCTTCTACTCATGCCGGAAGACGCAGCTTGGCCGCATTGAGCAGACGGGCCAGCCGCCTGTTTTGCCGGTATGTCCATTCCTGGTCAACCATCAGGCTGAAGCGCTCGTCGAAGGACAATTCATCTATGTTGGGTCTTTCCCTTTGCGACGAGTACGCTTCGCTCATCCCAGTCAGGCGCATGTCATTTAGCCGTGTTATGATGTGTTCAATCAACACTTTATCAGGCCTCCTAGGTGAAGTAGCCTGGACCCCGGACGTTGGCATGGGCGGGCATCGACTCTGGCGATGCCGGGTCGGGCAAGGGCACTTGATCCAGGCCGTTCTTGAGAATCGAATTCATGCTCTTGTATGAAATGCCGCCGCACGCCAATGCCCTGGCTGCCGCAGCTTCCACTCTTTCCGCCGAATAGGCCTTCCCCAGCCTGATGATCTCCAAACAGGAACGATACCCTTGTTCGGGGTGTGGCCTTCTTTCCAGTATCGTTCTTACGAGCTTCCCCGTGTTGGGTCCTACCGTTTGCGAGGCCGCACAGGGATGACCACCGCTCCGTAGTATTCGGCCATCTCGCTGTACGTGGGGTTTATGCCCGGCTCATAGCGACAAGTCTTTGATACTCCGGTCTTTAGATTGTTGGGCACCCGAATCTCTGTCGACCCCTCAAAAAACTCCAGAGCATTGCAAGTCAAGTCCACCTATGATCTCAAATCCTGCGTCATCGTAGCCTCTGCTATATGTGTAGTTGCTCGCTCCTAGCACTGCAACGTACACATATGCATGCTCGATTTCGCCTGAGACAGGATCCACTATTGGCACGGTCTCTCCAGCGAAGTCCACGAACATCTTCTCCACAGCCCGATGTGTCTGCCGCATCACGACGTCAAGCTTGCTTATCCATTCGCGATAGTGGGCGCAGAATTGGCTGTACTGGATCCCATCGGGGTTTGCCTGCTTGTATTCGCTGCAGAGTAACGGATTTCTTGCGTTTGAGCTCTCGGTGAACCTGTTCCCATTCCGGCATAGGCCTGGCCCCGTGCTTGCCCGTGTTGCCCGAATAGAGCAATTGTTCCACATCGTCCCAAGTCATGTTATCTGGGATCGGCTAACCGAGCCCAGCGCTCTCGGCTCTCCTCAGCACATCGCCGACCGTGCTGTGGGCAATCTGCAGGCTTTCGGCAATTTGGCGACGGCTCAACCCCATCTCGTGATAAAGCCTGAGAATCTCCCTAATCGTGCGCATCGATAACCTCCTATTTGCCACGGCCTTCAATCACCCTCCCAAGAACATCTTGTTTACGGGAGTTCGGTGATTCTATGTGGCGATCCTGTGGCATAGTCGCCGGCGCGCTTCAGCTCCGAATCTAAGCCGTTGCCCTGGACGGTTTCCCCCGGAATCGGTGGACGAATTGGACCGGAATATGCACTTCGCAGGTGCGGAGGAAGTATGGGGGAATTCTGTTGCGGAACTATGTCATGACGTGGCTGAGTTGAACCCGGAGTTTGAGGGACTACTGAAGATTGCCGGGCCTTTAGACAAGTACTACATGCCAACCAGATATCCTAATGGCTTGCCAGGCGGAATACCGGCTGATGCCTTTACAGAGGGTGATGCTCAGATGGCTCTGTCAATGGCAAAACAGGTTTTGGACATCGTGGAGGAGCAGCTGCGCTGACGAAGCCTCAAACTCCTCCAAGTGGGAAACGATCCTCTG
>JAQVXE010000148.1 GCA_028709305.1 Bacillota bacterium
CCGGCTCGTCCAGGGTGAACTCGTAATAGTCTACATCTTCGCGCCGATACAGGTTTCCGGCATATTCGGCGCCGACTTCCATCCGCGTGGCCGTGGCGATGGTGTCGTTGAACTCCTTCTCAAAGACCTCCCCTTCCTCGCTGTATGTTACACAGAGGTGATAGTCCATATCGTGGAAGCAATGGGCATCCGGGGCGATCTTGACGTAGTAGTCGCCAGCGGGCAGACGAATCTTCGGCGAACTCGTCTCCTCCTCGTCCCCACACGAGGCCAGCGAGTAGATTGGATCCGCTAGGCCTTCCCCGATCAGCGCAATGTGCCAAATCTCGCGGCAATCGTCGAAGAACTCGTGGCTGAAGTGAACCGCGATGCTACCCGGCTCTGGCAGGCTAAATTTGCAGTAATCTACATCCTCCTGCCGATACAGGTTCCCGGTATATTCGGCGCCGACAGCTATCCTCGTAGCCGTAGCCATGGTGTCATTGAATTCCTTCTCAAAGAACTCCCCTTCCTCGCTGTACGCTATGCAGAGCCTGTAGTCGTTACCCATAGACTCACGCGGGGTTATTCTGACGTAGTAATCGCCCGCGGGCAGCCGAATCGTCGGCGAATTCGTGTATGGCTCATCTCCGCACGACGCAAACGAGTAGATATCGGGCCCCGAAAATGCTGCCCCAGTCTCGTCGAACAAGGCCATATGCCAGGATTCGCAACCGAGATCGAACAGGGCAAGGCCAATCTTGATTACGATGCTGCCCGGCGCATGCAGAGTGAACTTGTAGAAATCTATGTCTTCTGCGGTCGCCATCTGGCCGAAATAGGTTTCGTTAGTCGAAATCACGTTGGCCCAATCCCATTCGTTGTTCGGCTCGATCTCCCGTACATCTATTCTCTTTTGCTTTTTCTCAGCAACAAATGTGCTGGGAGAGTTCGGGTTGGTCACTGTCAAGCTCGCTGGATGGAACACATACTCCTTATGATGGGGAGTTACTCTTACAGCACCGCTAAGCCCACTTGTCGTCCAGCGACCTTGTTTATCGGTGAGAGCAAAACCGTAAGCTCGATCAAATTGCAGAAAAACCCCATCTATACCTATGCGATTGTTATCTCCGTCCACCACAAGTCCCGAGATCGCATAAGTTGCGGTGAAATTGACACTGCCATTCACGGGCAACCTCGCGTATTGTGGGGTGAAGGTGTAGCCAGTTTTCCGAGGCGTCACATATGCCGGGCCCTTCAGCCCTCCCTTGCTCCATTCCCCGTTGCTTTTCGTGGTAACAGAAGAAATGTGACTTTCCCCACTAAACACCATCTCCACACCGGAAATCCCTTGCCCTGTCAGTTCCCTAACCACTCCCCACGCCTCGTATTTCTTGTCACAGCCCGCAACAAGAGCAACCAGCAAGAGGATTAGCAAAGCCAAAAGGACGTTGGGCTTTTGTCTGGGCAAATCCAGCACCTCCCTGGATTTCATGATGCGATCCTCTATAATGCCAGTCTTCGGCATATGACTCTCTATGCCTTCCATTTCCGGAATATCGATGATTTGCCCGAGTCTGTATTGCCAGTGGTTAAGACCTTGGCTGCATGGTCTGGGCAAGATGCTCTTTGTGGGCGGCCTGGAAAGAGATTGTGTGGCAGTGGCGGAGGTTCATTGCAGGGCGGACGGGGTTTGCGAGCGAAATGTTTAAGTTTTAGGCCTTTTCCCCGAACATGAGCCAGTGGGTGCTCTCCCTCGGCCGATCCCAATGCATAAACCGCCCTTCATCGGCAGTCGGCAACCCAAACACGGCTCCATGGACCCGTTCCCACATGCGAGCTGCGAAATGCAAGCTGACAGGCTCACTGGGGAGCTGCAACCGCAATGCAGGTCAGCTGCTTCAGCTACTGGGACTGCGGTACTAGCTGAATACACTGCGAGGCGCCCCTGGCCATTGCCGGGTGAGCGCCTCGCCATATGGCATATATGTACTCGACTGCTGACTGGCCTACCTTGCTCGTCTCAGGAACGGAGGGATATCCAGATCGTCACTTCCAGCAAGCGGCTTGATCTGGACACGGTCAGGCCTTGTCCTTACAGGCTGCTCCGCCTGGCAGGCATCAAATCCAGTTGCGATAACCGTCACCTTGAGCTCGTCCCCCATTGAATCGTCGATTACTGCACCGAAGATGACCAGCGCATCCGGGTCGGCCGCATCTGCAACAATCTCAGCGGCCTCATTCACTTCAAAAAGCCCCATGTTGGAGGACCCGGTGATGTTCATGAGAACCCCCTTCGCCCCATTGATGGAAGCCTCCAGAAGCGGGCTGGCCGTGGCCGACCGAGCGGCCTCCAAGGCTCGATTCTCGCCACTTGCAATGCCTATGCCCATCAGCGCAGACCCTGCATCTGTCATGATAGTCCTAACGTCGGCAAAGTCGAGGTTTATTAGTCCTGGAA
The DNA here is from genome assembly GCA_028709305.1 of Bacillota bacterium. Lineage (GTDB taxonomy): Bacteria > Bacillota > DTU025 > DTU025 > DTU025 > UBA10085. Next base: position 2,441 of record JAQVXE010000148.1, read on the forward strand.
CAGTTATCAGGTCGGATATGCCCTGCACACCTTGGCGCAGCACATCATCTGCAATCCTGAACGCGTCGAGTATCGACGTCTGGGCTTCCGCAACCTGCAGCAACCTATCGTTGGGTATAACAATAAGAGTATCAACTTCCTCTTTGAGTGAGCCGATTCCCTGGTCAGCCTGGGCCATTCGCCTTCTGCCCTCAAATGAGAACGGCTTTGTTACAACACCCACAGTAAGAGCGCCCAGTTCCTTTGCGATCTCCGCAATTATCGGGGCAGCTCCGGTTCCGGTTCCCCCACCCATTCCACACGTGATAAAGACCATATCCGCGCCATCCATCGTCTCCGAAAGCATGTCGCGACTCTCTTCCGCTGCCTTCTTGCCGATTTCGGGATTGGCACCGGCTCCAAGGCCCTTAGTGAGCTTCTCACCTATCTGAATCTTCCGAGACGCATTCGACATGCGCAACGCCTGGGCATCAGTATTCAAGGCCACAAACTCAACGCCCTTCAAACCTGCACCTATCATTCTGTTGATGGCATTGCTCCCGCCTCCGCCAACCCCGATCACTTTGATGTTGGCCAAATGGTCAACCTCAAGCTCTAGTTCAAACACCTCGCATCCCCCTTGCCGCTCGCCTCATGAGGAAAATATATCTCGAAACCACTGTCGCACTTCGCTCGCGAAACCTCCCGATTTGCGCTGCTCGCTGCCGACTGTAGGAACCACTCCAGACTCTCCCCAGACGCACTTGATCAACCCTACTGCAGTGGCATACGCGGGGTTGTCCATAGCCTCCTGGGCCCCATAGACGCCATCTGGGACTCCAAGGCGTGCAGGAAGCCCCAGAACCTCTTCGGCCACTGAGACAACACCCTGCATCACAGAAGCGCCTCCTGTAACAACTACGCCAGCCGGCAATTGGCCGGAATACCCCGAACGATCTATCTCTTCCTTCACAAGTTCCATAGTCTCATGAATTCTTGCCTCAATAATCTGACAAAGCTTCTTTCTGGATATGTCAGTGTCTGTCCCACACGATTCGTCCTCGCCAATCATGTCAGGAAGCGCAGACCCGTAATTCAGCTTAAGCTTCTCGGAATAGCCTACAGGCAATCTCATAACAAGCGCAATGTCGTTCGTCACATGGCTGCCGCCTACAGGAATCGATGCGACATGGTGCACGCTGCCTTCAATGCAGACCGCGATATCGGTGGTTGCCCCACCCATGTCAATCACAAGCGCCCCCTGTTCCTTTTCGGATGACGTCAGAACCGCCTCAGCGGCGGCTACAGGTTGAAGTATTATCTGTTCTACTTCCAGTCCGATGCGCCTTGCACTTCTGTGAATATTCTGTATGGCCGTCGCAGACCCGGTAATGATATTTGCATCCACTTCCAGCCGTATCCCTGTCATGCCCACGGGCTTTCGTATTCCGGTGCACCCATCTATCACGAATTCCCTTGGCAGGACATGCACCACTTCCCGATCGGGCGGAATGGCCACAACACGCGCAGCCTCCAGAACCCTGTCAACATCTTCCTGAGTTATCTCCCGATCAGACCTGCCGATAGCAACTACCCCTCTGCTGCTGAGCGAGGAGACATGCGCCCCTGACGCACTTGCCAGTACCGAAACGGCAGCACACCCCGACATCTCTTCAGCATGTGCTACAGCGTCGGAAATGGCGGCAGCAGCCGAATCCATGTCGACTATCACTCCGCGTCGCAATCCTGCAGACGGACCGGTTCCTGCCCCAATAAGATTCAAATTGTGATCGTCGTCTCTTTCTGAGACGATAACATGTATCTGGCTCGAGCCAATGTCAAGCCCTACCTTGATATC
>JAQVXE010000149.1 GCA_028709305.1 Bacillota bacterium
CGTCCAAAACCTCAAGGAGACATTCGAAGTGGCTGACGGTGTTATCGTGAGCACTGCACTGAAGGATTCAAAGAATGCATTCGGACGCTTCAACAAGGCAAAGGTGCGAGAATACATGGATGCGGTGCGTGATCTCAGGAAGTAGCTCGACGGAGTCTCCGAATACAGCTCGGAAAGGAGGCGAGGCTCAGGGAAACTGATCGAGTGTTCTCTTGCAGACTCCAACGCATTGGAAAGTGTCGTATCCAGCTATGATGATAGGGGAGGGCTATTGATGAAGCTGAGAAGAGCTTTCATGTTACTCACTGTGATGGTACTAGTCGGGGCAATGACTCTACCGTTTGGTGTGTCAGCAGCGCCCAAGAAGATCAGGGTAGCTATGGTCACGTCCGAGTCTGGTCTGGGCGACCGTTCCTTCAACGACATGATGCTCGAGGGTTTCAAACGGGCTGAGCAGGACTTTGGAATCGAGTACCGTGTGATACAGCCAAGGAGCATCTCGGAGTTTAAGTCCACACTGGTTCGGGCATGCCAGCAAGGGTTCGACCTGATTGTCGGTTCGTCGTTTGACATGATCGACCCCATGGTTGAGGTGGCCAAGCTCTTCCCGAAACAGGACTTCTTCCTGGTCGACGTTGACTACACTGTGCTTGCTCCCAACATCACGAGCACTGTTACGAAGGACTGGGAGGGCTCGTGCTTGGTTGGAGCTATAGCTGCAACCGTAAGCAAGACTGGAACCATCGGCTTTGTGGGAGGCAAGGATATCCCGATCATTCACAGATTCTTCATAGGGTACTACTACGGTGCCAAGATGGTGAACCCCGACATAAAGGTCCTGGAGAGCTACAGCGGGACCTTCACCGACCCGGCGGCAGGCAAAGAATATGCCTTGGCGCTGAAGAGCAAGGGCTCTGACATCAACTTTGCCGTTGCAGGCGCAACCAGCGCTGGCGTTATCGACGCTGCTAAGGAGACGAAGACCTTCGCCATAGGCGTCGACTCTAACCAGAACTACCTGGCGCCCGGATTCGTTCTGACCTCCATGATGAAGAGAATCGACAACCAGGTCTATGATGGCATCAAGGCCAAGGTTGACGGCACCTTCAAGGGCGGAGAAGTGAAGGTATACGGTCTCAAGGAGAAGGGCGTAGACTATGCCATGGACGAGCATAACAAGGGTCTGATTCCCGACGCAGTGCTCAAGAAGGTAGAAGAGCTGCGCTCCAGGATCATAGCCGGTGAAGTTGTGGTACCGAACTACATGGAACTTACTCCAGGCCAGAAAGTCATGGGTAAGCCAGCAATACCAGTACCAGGTAAGTAAGTAGTTATACCACACAATGGGATGTTAGGCGGCAGCAGCCAGGCTGCTGCCGCCGACTTCCTTAATAGGGGTGGAGATAATGGCCCAAGCTGTCAATATGAAAAACATAGTGAAACGATTCGGACCGGTTACGGCCAACCGCGGAGTGGATTTTTCGGCAGAGAAGGGCGAAGTGCATGCTCTGGTTGGAGAAAATGGGGCTGGAAAATCTACGTTAATGAACATCCTGTACGGGCTCCATTCGCCTGACGAGGGAACGATAGAGGTCGGCGGAGTCCCCGTAGTACTCACCAACCCCAGGGTAGCTATCAAGCATGGTATCGGCATGGTCCATCAGCATTTCAAGCTGGTCCCCTCACTGACCGTAGCAGAGAATATCGTACTTGGCAGTGAGCCTGGGAATGGGCTTAACTTCAACAGAAATGTTGCTTTCAGACAGGTCCGAGAGCTTTCTAAGACCTACGATCTTGACATAGATCCAGGTGCCCTGGTGCACGACCTGCCAGTAGGGCTTCGCCAGCGAGTTGAGATTCTGAAAGTCCTCTATCGATCTGTAGACGTCCTGATCCTGGATGAGCCCACTGCCGTGCTTACACCTCAGGAGACCGAAGAGCTGTTCGTCAACATTCGCCAGCTGGCCAATTCCGGTAAGACTGTAATATTCATCACTCACAAGCTGGGCGAAGTAATGTCAGTATCTGACCGTGTTTCGATCATGAGGGACGGGCGTATCATCAAAGTAACAAACACATGCGACACATCGGCTGAGGAGATCGCAAGTGACATGGTTGGCCGGCCGGTGCTCTTTCGTGTCAAAAAGCGAGAGGCTCAGCCAAAACAACCCATACTGAGCGTTTCCAAGCTGGTTGTTGACGGCTCGCGAGGAGTAGAGGCGGTACGCGGAGTAGGCTTTGAAGTTCGGTCCGGCGAAATTGTGGGGATAGCAGGCGTACAGGGAAATGGCCAGGACGAGCTGATAGATGCGCTTGTAGGTCTTCGCAAGCCCAAGGCGGGCAAGGTCACATTGAACGGGCATGACATTACTTCTTGTTCGCCTGCAATTGCGAGGGATCATGGCCTCTCATACATTCCTGCTGACAGGATGAGAGATGGGCTCTGCTTGCCTGCATCTTTGTGGGAGAATGCCATTGCAGGGCATCAGAGAAACCCGCAGCTGTCGCGGGGGCCAGTGCTCAATATCAAAGAGTGTATTAGGTTCACACAGGAACTGATTGACAAGTTCGACATCAGGGGAGGATCCGCGTCAACCCCGTCTAAGGCGCTCTCCGGCGGAAACCAGCAGAAACTCGTGGCAGCCAGAGAGATGTCGCGGAATGGCGAGTTCATCATTGCCGATCAGCCTTCGCGAGGCGTAGACATTGGTGCGATAGAATTCATGCACAACAGGCTCATTGCAATGCGCGATGAAGGAACTGCCATCTTATTGGTCTCCGCCGACCTAGACGAAATTCTCTCCGTGTCCGACAGGATTCTGGTCCTGTACAAAGGTGAAGTAGTCGGTGAGGTGCCGGGTGCTCATGCATCTAAGGATGCAATCGGCAGACTGATGGCGGGTATCAGGGACGAAGGGGGAGAGCAAGTTGTCTAATCCCGGAGATTCGATTCGCAGCAAAGAACGTAGGCGTGCGCAATTCATCCAGAAAACAATAGGAGAGATAGCTCGCCCAGCGATTGCAGTTCTCATTGCATTAGCACTCGGAGCCCTAGTCATCTACCTAGTTGGTGAGGACCCCATATACGCCTACAAACAGCTCTTCTATGGAGCGTTTGGCGGCTGGGGCGCGTTCTCTGCCACACTACAGTATACAACTCCCCTTCTCTTCACGGGGCTGGCTGTTGGATTTGCATTCCGCTCTGATGTCTCGAACATTGGTGTTGAAGGGCAGATGCTTTTCGGCGCTATGGCTGCCGGCCTAGTGGGCTACTACGTGCACTTGCCCATGATTATTCATTTGCCCCTTACGATTATCGCGGCCATGCTGGCGGGCGGACTATGGGCAGTGTTCCCGGCTTTGGGCAAGGTCAAACTGGGCCTGAATGAGCTAGTGCTATGCATGATGCTTAACCCCATGGCATCGAAACTGACTAGCTATCTGTCATCGTATCCGTTCAAGGCGCCGGGGCCAACCAACAAGACCTATGACATCATGGCCACGGCCGTGCTGCCTCAATTCACGCCGTTTTCGCAGCTGAACGCGGGGTTCATATTGGCTTTGGTTACAATAGCCGTGTTTTGGTTCATCGAGAACAGGACTGTTAGAGGATACGAGCTCAAAATGGTAGGCCTCAATCCGCTCTTCGCGGAACAGGCGGGCATTGGCATCGACAAGTCGATCTACCAGGTATTCTTCATCAGTGGGGCTTTGGCGGGTTTAGCTGGCGCAGAGCAAGTGCTCGGTGTATACCGCGCATACTACGACGGTTTCTCGCCCGGATTTGGATTTGACGGGATCGCCGTGGCGATGCTGGCGAAGAACAGTCCTATTGGGATTGCGGTCTCCGCTCTTCTTCTGGGGGCCCTAAATAGCGGCGGCATAGCCATGCAGATGATGACCTCGGTAACAAGAGATATCGTCAAAGTACTAGAAGCCATTATCATACTGCTCCTGGCGGCGGAATTCGCCATCAACTGGTACAAAGTGAGGCGCAATCGTGCGCGCCAGTCGGAAAACCGGAGGTGATGAGCAGTGTCCTCAGTCTTTGATCTAGGGCTAATAAACACCGTCATCAGAATATCTACTCCGCTGGTTCTGGCAGCTATGGGAGGCCTGCTTACATTCCAGGCAGGCGTCTTGAACATCGCCATGGACGGATTCATACTCATATCGGCCTTTGTGGCGATCTGGATCGCCCATGTTACAGGCAGCCTC
>JAQVXE010000150.1 GCA_028709305.1 Bacillota bacterium
ACTGCGCGGGGACTCGTACGCAGGGACATAGTGCGGGTTGTAACTCCCGGAACTCTGGCAGACAAGGTCGACCCTGTTGAGAACAACTTCCTTATTTCAGTTATTCAAACTCATTCAGGCGTTGGATTGGCATCTTGTGATGCGTCCACCGGCGAACTGGCAGCTACTCAAGTCGACGGCGACGACGCGATCGTCTTGATTTCAGAGGAGATTGACAGGATATCTCCTGCGGAATGCATCTACCCCGGCGATATCCAAGAGTTTGGCCGCATCACTCGCTCCTCGCCAGGCGAGCATTCAGACGGGGAAGACCCGGAGGAATGTCCCGTCCATGGCAGGTTTGTCTCCTATCCGAGGCCCCACATGGATTTCCATCTGGCGAGAGCTGAAGAGACGCTCTTGTCGCAGTTTGAGGTGACCTCTCTTGAAGGTTTTGGTTCTGCCGGGATGGACCTTGCTGTAAGGGCTGCCGGCGCCCTTGTCTCTTACCTTCAGGAGACGCAGATGACGAGGGTTCCACAGATTTCCGGAATGCGCATCTACCATCTTGAGGAATTCATGAGGCTTGATACGCCCACCAGGCGCGCCCTGGAGATATTTCATCGTGAACGAGGGCTCCTCTCGGTGCTCGACAGCACTGTTACTCCTATGGGAGGAAGGCTCATTAGATCCTGGTTCGAGCGCCCGTCTGTGTCGGCCCACGAGATCACCGAGAGGCTCGACGCAGTTGAGGAACTGGCGGGCGATCTATTCCTCAGGGCAGATCTGCGCAAGACGCTAGATCGAATGTATGATCTTGAGCGCACGTGCGGTCGCATAGGTTACAGGACGGCCGGGCCTCGGGATCTTCTTGCCCTCGCATCCTCGCTAGAGGCTGTGGCCGATCTCTTGGCGAAGCTTGATGGAGTGAAATCCTCAAGGATCCTGGATCTTTCGGCGGCGCTCGATCCTGTTCCTGAAGCAGCTGAGCGCATAAAGGAATCCATCAAGCCCGACGCAAAGGCCAACGCCAATGAGGGTGGAGTGATACGTGAGGGCTACAGCGAGGAGATCGATGAGCTGAGGCGCGCCTCCACTGAGGGAAAGGAGTGGCTTGTCAAGCTTGAGGCCGGAGAGCGGGAGCGAACTGGCATAAAGTCGCTGAAAGTCGGTTTCAACCGGGTGTTCGGATACTACATTGAAGTGACCCATGCCAACGCCCACCTTGTTCCCGAAGACTACACGCGCAAGCAGACACTGGCCAATTCCGAGAGGTACATAACTCCTGAGCTGAAAGAACTGGAATCTAAGATCCTGGGCGCCGAGGAGAGGCTCATCAGGCTCGAAGCTGCAATATTCGAACAGGTAAGGGATGACATAGGCGCCTACCTTCCGAGGATTCTCTCAACTGCCAAGGCTGTGGCTGAATTGGATGTGCTTGCCTCATTTGCAGAAGATGCGCGTAACCGAGGTTACGTGAGGCCTGTGGTTGACAGCGGGCCTGCTACGGTCATACGGGGCGGGAGACATCCTGTTTTGGAAGAAATGTTGGGATCGGCCAGGTATGTACCTAATGATATCGAGGTCTCGTGCGATGACGGAAGATTGCTCATCATAACAGGCCCTAACATGGCCGGAAAATCAACAGTGCTTGCCACTATAGGGCTTGTTACAGTGATGGCCCAGGTTGGATCTTTTGTTCCGGCGAGCGAGGCCACGATAGGGATATGTGACGCTATATACTACCGCACTGGATCATATGACGACATAAGCTCCGGCAAGAGCAGTTTCATGGTGGAGCTGCTTGAGACGGCAAACATTCTGAATAACGCTACGGATAGGAGCCTCATTCTCGTAGACGAGCTTGGCCGCGGGACAAGCACATATGACGGCATGGCCCTTGCGTGGGCAGTCGCTGAATGGGTCCATGACCGCGTGGGGGCGCGTGCTCTTTTCACCACCCACTATCATGAGCTGGCCGCGCTGGAAGAGCGCCTGCCTTACGCCCGCAACTATCATGTCGGGGCAGTGGAACGCGGCGGCGAGCTTACTTTCCTTTACAGGCTTGCACGGGGCAGCGTCGACAAGAGCTACGGGCTTCATGTGGCGAAGATGGCTGGGCTGCCAAGGGAGGTAGTCAGGCGCGCACATCGCATATTGGACGACTTGGAAGCCTCACTGCCTTCAGAGGGCCATCAGATGACCTTGTTTGGCTGGGCAGACGAAGAGCCCGTGCGAGGATACGGTGCGTCGGAGGAAGGCACTTCACCTCGTGGAGATGATCGTCTTGATGCGGCCGGCCTTCTCATGGACAGGCTTGCGCAGGTGGATGCCGACAGTCTGACTCCCAGGGAAGCCCTGGACCTTGTATATGAATTGAAAGATCTGGCGATAACGAAGGAGTGAAAGGGATGCGCATCATCAGACTTGCGCCTGAGGTTGCCAACAAGATAGCCGCAGGCGAAGTCGTTGAAAGGCCTGCGTCGGTTGTGAAGGAACTTGTAGAAAACTCGATCGATGCCGGGGCGCGCAACATAAATGTAGAGACACTCGGAGGCGGCCTTGAGCTGATAATGGTCGCCGACGATGGCTGTGGAATGGGGCGCGAAGACGCAGCGCGGGCTTTCGAACGCCATGCTACCAGCAAGATCTCCCGAGCCGAGGATCTCTTTTCCATTGATAGCCTTGGCTTCAGAGGTGAAGCTCTTCCGAGCATCGCTTCAGTGGCCCGGGTGAGGCTCGTTACGTGCGAGCAGGGGAGCGGAGAAGGCACAGTGGTTGTGGCGGAAGGGGGACGAGTGGGCGAACCCGCTCCAATTGGGGCGCCCTGCGGAACGACCGTCGCCGTTCGCGACCTCTTCTTCAATACCCCTGCGAGGCTCAAATACCTGCGCACAGTCTCCACAGAAAATAGGAGGATTGTCGATATCGTCGGCAGCCTTGCTCTGGCCCACCCGGAAATCGGGTTTGCGCTCAAGGTAGACGGGAGAAGCGCGCTCGCAACTCCGCAGGGCGGATCGATTGAGGAAGCTGCTGCTGCAGTGCTGGGGCTGGATGTTGCTAGAGAGATGGTTCCCCTAGCCAGTTACTCCCATGGAGTTTCAGTGGAAGGCTTGGTGTCTCTCCCGCACCGTGCCAAGGGCAAACGCCGCGACAAGCAGTACGTATTCGTGAACAGGCGCCCTGTTACGTCCACAACAGTCTGGTCTGCCATAGACAGGGCTTACGACAGGACTATTCCTGCAGGCGTAAGGCCGCCCGTAGTGCTTTCGATTGAGGTCGACCCGTCCATGATCGATGTTAACGTCCACCCGGCCAAGAGTGAGGTAAGGTTTGCGTCAAGCTCAGATGTATACTCTGCTGTTCATGGGGCTGTTTCATCTGTGTTGCGGTCGGCAGACGCAGTTCCCGGGATCGAACAGGTTGGGCCTGCAGATGGTTGGAGTCCATCAGCCTCAGATACTCAGCGAAGAAGCCATGCCCCGCAACCGGCAGCACGCGCGGCGATCTCATATGCGACCGAGGATAGGCAGGAAATTGGGTCGACCTGGCAGCCGCAAGAGAGCGCCTTGAGGGAAGTGCGGCCGTCTCCCGGCTTGATCTTGGGGAAATCCGGCTTCACAGGCGAAAGGCCCGAAGTTATTGGTCAGCTTAACAGGACCTATATCCTGACTCAAGGTGAAAGCGGTTTGGTCATCATAGACCAGCATGTTGCGCACGAGCGAATCCTCGTAGAGAAGTACCGGGAAGAGTTTCGGAAGGAGAAGCCTTCTGTGCAGCTTCTGCTGGCGCCTGAGGTGGTAGAGATAGGCGCATCAGACGTGGAGATTGTTTCGAAACACGCAGACGTATTGGCGAGGATGGGATACGAGTTGGATGTGTTTGGGGAAACATCTGTCGTCATAAGAGGAATACCGGCCCAGAGCGGCGGGATTCCTCCGGCAGAGTCCCTCATGGCCGCCATAGAGGGGATCGTGGCGGCACCGCCAGGGTCTGATGCAGGGCTCCTAGGAGACCAGGTAGCCATATCTCTTGCATGCCGTGGTTCGGTCAAAGCAGGTGATGCCCTCTCTGCCAGGGAGATGGAGTCGCTTGTGGAGAGGCTATTTGAATGTGAAGATCCTTACAGATGCCCCCATGGAAGGCCTGTTGTGGTAGTAGTGCCGAAAGATGCATTGG
>JAQVXE010000151.1 GCA_028709305.1 Bacillota bacterium
TGTACTCTACCGGGAAAGTCCACTCCACCTGATCCTGCGGACGCGGCCTGTAGAAATCGCGCGCGTAGTTCCTGATGTTAAACGGTCCCGCAAACCAACCTTCGTTCATACGGGTCCCGTCAGGATCGACGCATGGCATTATGTGCCATGTACGCCCCGAACGCAGAGCCTCGTCTGTGAGGAGTTCTTCCATCAGGAAATAGGTCATCATCGCCCCTATGGGCTCGTTCGGGTGCGGACAGGCAAAGACCAAGATGCTTACGGGCCCGTCGCCGATAGAAACCATAGGTATCTCGCTGCCAGCCGTGGAGTTTCCTACGATGGCGAGTTTCGCAATATCCGGACGCGCCTCCACTACCGACTTGGCGCGAGCGTAAAGCTCGTCAACTGTCACAAATCGCGTGTAGTTCGGGACTGCAGCCACTCGTTCTTCTATAGATAAGTCTGCCTTCATTTGCAAACCTCCCAAATATCATGTGATGATTCGTTCTTAAGTTCCATCTTTTCTGCCCCGATTAGCCCAATCTCTCGCGCTCAGTTCAGCTGCCTGGCAAGGCGCGGGTCCAGGGCATCTCTCAATGCGTCGCCAACGAAGTTGAAACTGAGAACGACGAGGAAAATGCAGAGGCCCGGCCAGATGATCATGTTGGAGTTGAGCAGCATGAAATCCTTGGCCTCACTCACCATCGCTCCCCATTCAGGAGTTGGCGGCTGGACTCCAAATCCCAGAAACCCCAGGGCCGCAGATGAGAGTATTGCGCCGGGAATTCCTAGTGTCGCCGAGACTATCACAGGCGTCAGAACGTTAGGCAGTATGTGCCTGAACATGATCCTGGCATCACTGCATCCCAGTGCGCTTGCAGCCTTGATGAAATCTTCGGACTTGAGGGCCATAACCTGGGCTCTTACCAGGCGTGCGTACAGCGGCCAACTGACAAGGCCCAACACCCACATCACATTGAATATGCTAGGGCCCAAGATAGCCATTACCGCTATCACAAGGATGAGAAATGGGAATGAGTAAAAGACCTCAACCAGACGCATGACCGTTGCATCAACCCATCCGCCGTAGTAGCCCGCAAGAAGACCCAGCAACGACCCGAGAACGCTCGATATCGACACAACTACGATACCGATGAGGAGAGATACTCTTGAGCCGTATATCAGCCTCGACAGAGTGTCGCGCCCGAAGTTGTCGGTTCCCAGGATATGCCCTGGCGAGCCCGGCGGCAGGAATGGATTGGCAAGATCCATCTCATACGGATCACAGGGCGCAACAAACGGTGCAAAGACGGCTATCGCCACGAATGCTATCAGCATGACGAGTCCCACAACGCCAAGCTTGTGCCTGAAGAACACCTTGACCACGTGGGCAAACTCAGACCTTATCGTTCCCTCTGTTTCTTCGATTGTCTCTTCAACTCTGTCTATTTTTTTACTCATATCTAATCCTCGGATCTATCAATACGTATACGACGTCGACGATGAGTGTGATCAACACGAAACTGAGAGCGAAAACAAGGGTCGTTCCCTGGATTACGGGAATATCCCTGTGCTTGACTGCATTCACTGCCAGCATGCCTATGCCAGGCCACGAAAAAATGGTCTCAGTTATTGCAGCTCCTCCGAGCAAGGATCCAAACTGCAGCCCAAATGTGGTGGTTACGGGCAGTAGCGCATTGCGTAGAGCATGTTTGTAGAGGACCAGCTTCTCATGGACTCCCTTGGCCCTTGCAGTGCGCACAAAATCTTGAGACAGGGATTCGAGCACTGACGACCTTGTGAGACGCGTTAGAATCGCGGCCATTCCGCTGCCCAGCGTAATGGAGGGCATTATCAAGTGCCTCACGTACTCCCACGCGCCAGACCCGGCAGCACCCATTCCCGTGATTGGGAGCCATCCGAGCCTTACTCCGAAGAATATGATCATCAGAAGCCCCAGGTAGAATCCGGGAAGCGAAACCCCGAGCATTGCAAGGGTTGTCGCTGTGTAATCTATCCAGGTGCGCCGCTTTGCAGCGGCCAACACGCCTAAAGGGATCGAGACCAGCAGCGCGAATATGGCCGAAGAGACGGCTAGAATGGCCGTATTCGCAAACCTCTCCTTGATCTGCCCCGCTACTGGACGATTGTAGACTATAGATCTTCCCATATCGCCACGGAGCAGTCCACCCATGTAACGCAAGTATTGCTCGTACCACGGCCTGTCGAGCCCCAGTTCCTTCCGCAGGCGCTCCGCATTTTCCGGATTGACAGTCTCCGACCCAAGCATTAGCTCAATTGGGTCGCCAGGGGCGAAACTGACCATGGCGAATACTATAAAGGTAATTCCTATGACAACCGGTACTGTCGCCAGGAGACGACGTACAATGTATCTGGTCAACTCTGACCTTCCCCCCTTAACTTCAAAGGGGAGGGCGCTGCGTTTCAAGGCCACTCCGCCTGGAAACGTACCCCTCCCCGTCGAAGCTTCCTGGGTTCATTTCCCCGTTAGGATCGATCCGTTAGGAATGAACGCTACTTTGAGATCCAGACGTTATTCTCCAAAGTCACCAAGTGGAGACCGCCCCACGGTGACACGTAATCGTTGACTTTCTTGTTCACAACCGAGTATCCCCATTCGAAGTAGAGGGGTATCGAAGCTCTGTCTTCCATGATCTTGCGCTGCGCCTGCTTCCATAGGCTCGACAGCTTCTTCATGTCTGTAGTCCTCAGCGCTTTGTCGAGCAAAGAGTCAACAGTCGAATTGGAATAGAAGTGACCGTTCGTCTTCCCAATCGCGTCGCCGTGGAAGAGCGAATGCAGGCCAGTGGTTCCCGCAAAGCTGAAATCGAAGAACACACCGGACTTCCCACTCATGATGTCAGAGACCCAAACCGCCGTGTCCTGCTGCAATACTGACGCGTCTATCCCGATCTGCCTAAGCTGCGTAGCGAGAATCGTAAGCGCCCTTACCTGCGAACCAGCAACCGTCTTTATATCTACCTTAAGCGGCTGCCCATTGCGATCGAGTATCCCATCGCCATTGGTATCCCGGAATCCAGCCTTGTTCAGTATTGCGACAGCTTCCTTGGGGTCGTATTTCCACAAGCTCTTCAGGCTTGGATCGTAGCCATGCGCCACCCATGGAGGACACTGTCCATAAGCCCGCTCACCGTGGGGCGCCACAACTGCGTTAAATGCAGCATCGATATTCATGGCCTTCGAAATTGCATCGCGCACTGCAAACTCGTCGAAGGGAGGTAGGGTCACGTTGAAACCAAGGCCCCTGTATGAACCGCCTCGGCTTCTTACAGTGCTGAGCCTGCGGTTCTTGGAGACAGTCGACATGGCGTCCATGTTCATGAGATACGTGATTATGTCCACTTCGCCGGCAGTCGCAGCCATTATCTGAACTGTCGGGTCGGGAATGACGACGAATTCAACTCTGTCAAGGTATACTGGCAGCCAGTAGTTGGGGTTCCGCTCGAGCACTGCGCCTTGATCAGGCGAGAAGCTCTTGAGCTGGAACGGGCCCGAGCCTATGGGCTTCCTCGCAAGACCATCTTCGCCCAGCTTCTCAACGGCTTCACGAGGGACTATACCCACACTGGGTAGCCGGTTCGGATCGCTGGCCAAAAACGGTGACGGCTCAGGCGTCTTGATCTCTACCGTGTAGCGATCGAGCGCCTTGACACTCTTGATCGGGCCAAGGGTAAAAGCGGTGCTGACGTCGATGAAACGCTTGATGGAGTATACGACATCGTCCGCCGTAACCTCGCGCTTCGCACCCTTCTTGAATACCTCATTGTCTTCCTGGAAGTACACTCCCTTGCGGATATGGAAGATCCAAGTATTCTCATCAGGAGTTTCCCAGCTCTCTGCCAGGTGAGGTTTGGGTTCGAAGCTGCCCTTGCCTAGAACCACGAGGGGGTCGTAGACGAGACCACAAAGATTCGTCTCGTCGTTTGCGGCAGTTTTGTACGGGTCAAGCTGTTGGATGGATGTGGCTGCAATCTTGAGGGTGCCGCCCTTGACCGGCCCGGCCCCCAAGGCTACAGTCGACGCACACACTATTAAAAGTGCTGCGGCAATTGACAGAATAGTCCTTCTTGACATGCGCTGTTGCCTCCTTGCTGCGTCCAATAATGCATCGTTAGTAGATATTAGT
>JAQVXE010000003.1 GCA_028709305.1 Bacillota bacterium
TGGATTCATGGAGCTGCCCCAAATCGTATCCTTGAAAAACCGAATAGTGAATCGTCAGAATCTGGCCTCATTGAGCAGCCAGTACACCTCGGTGCCTTTGATGCTTTCGTTGTCATTCGCGTAATCGAAGGCTGTCATCCCGTCGTGCGACTTCAGCTTGCCGTCAGCGCCCGCTTTAAGCAGCGCAAGGATGACATCCGGGCTCTCGCAGTACGTAGCTGCCATCATAAGCGCAGTCCACCCGCTTTCGTCGGTGCGATTCAGGTCGGCGCCTGCCGCAACAAGCACCGTGATCGCTTTCGGATCCGGGTTGATGGCTGCCGCCCACATCAGAGGTGTCCAACCGTCTATGTCTCTTCCATTCACATCAGCGCCTGCCTCTATGAGCAGCCCAAGCGCTTTCACGTTCCCGGGATTGGCGGCCGCGATCATGAGAACAGTTGCACCTTCACTGCTCCGTTTGGTCACATCAGCGCCTCAACGGTTTCGGGGCACGAGTTGCTCAAGGCTGCAATCATCAGCGGAGTCCAGCCATCATCGTCTCTCGCGTTCACTCTGGCGCCAGCAGCGATCCTGGCTCTCACCTCAGCCGCCGTCCACTCATGATCAAAGGGCAACAGTGAGCCAGCGGCCGAAGCAACCGAGACTGAACATAAGAAGACCACGATCAGGCCTACCGCCAACACTCTCTTCAATCCAATCCCCGTCCCTCTTTCTTGATGCCCCTCCTTCGGGGAACACAACTGAAAGATGCGGCGGAACCCATAAGGGCCCATGAGATCCCTGGCCTCGTTCGCCGCGTGAGTTGCGCAATTCTCCTCTGGCAACTCTTTCCCTCTTTCAGACACTGCGTGATCTTCCGGCAAAGAAGTGTGCCGATTCCATGGAACGAGGCGGAGAACAGATGTCCCGCTCTTTTGGGGAATCTCACGCAAGCGGCCGGATGTCGGCTCCATCCAACTCGAAATGCGCCGTCACTCTGCCTGTGCGCTTGAAGCATTTAGTCATGTAAGGATGGCATGTGAACACCATGATCTGAGTAACATCGGCAAGATCCGCCAAAACACCCGCAGCCGCCTCGGCCCGCTCGTGATCGAAATTGACCAGCGCCTCATCGATCATCACCGGCATCGGTTCAGCATGGGAGCAATACTCGCGGACCAGTCCGCACCTGACTGCAAGGTAAAGTTGCTGCTCAGTCCCGCAGCTCAGCGCAGCGTGGGAGAGCGCCCTGCTGTGCTCGTCCACTACGTCGAGGGACTCAAGGCCTGAAACCCTAGCTATCACCGACTGCCAACGCCCCCCGGTCATCGCGGCAAGCGCGTCTGATGCATCCCGAAGCACCCCGGGCTGCCTCTCACGCTCATACCTCTCACAAGCCCTATCCAGCAGCTCAAGGCATAGCCTCTGGGTAGCCCACTCCCGTGTATTCTCCGCAAGCCTGCTCTTTGCCGATGCCAGCTTAAGGCTGGCCATTGCTATCTCGTCATCACGCTCCATCGACCGCTTCCGTTCGTTCAGGCGGCCCCGGTCTTCCGCGATTCGGTTCAGTCTTGCCTCGACTGCCTTCCGCCGCTCTTCGGCATCCTCGCACAGGGCGGCTATCTCCTCGGCAGTGTGCAGCAGATGGTACTCCTCTGCCCGCTTGCGATCATCCGGGGGAAATCCCGGGGCAAACTGCGCATCAAGTTCACGCACTGCCAGTCTCGCCCTTTCCCTCGCCTCCCGGTCAGCCCTGGCCTCCTCTGCCATGACAACAAGCTCTTCAACCGCCATAGATGCCCGATCCATGTCGGTCTCCTCAAGCCCCAGCGATCTTGCGACCGCGTTCACATCCTCTACATACTGCAGCGCACGCTTTCTGGCATCATCAAGCCTCGCCCCGGCATCGATCACCAACTGCTGCGCCCGCCTCGCCTCGCGCACCGCGTCCACAGTCCTCTCAGCCGCATCGTGCCCGAAAGAGGAATCCATCCCCCGCGCGCCCAGCCAGCTTCTCCATTCCTCGCGCAGGCGCCCTAGCTCCTCGGACGCATCATTCTGCGATCTTGAGGCCCTCTTCCATTCGCCCTCAGCCCGCTTGCAATCCTCCGCGGCCTGCTTCCATTCTCGGTCCAGGCGAAGCATCTCGTCCCAGGCCTCCAGGTCATCCCGGGCCACATCTCTCTCACGAGCAAGCCTCACACTGTCAACATCGTCCTCGCCGAATAGCTCGCGGCATGCCAGCGAATATTCTCGCTTCAGCCCTCTCAACTCATCACAGACAACGCCATGTTCATCCCGATACCCCCGAAAAGCCTCTTCAGCCTTCTCAGCCTCCCCCATCGCCCTCTCGAACCTGCTATTTGCATCACGCGTCCTCCCGAGCGCCCGCAAGGCCATGGCGGCCGCCGCACATACCCCCACAAGCACAACATCAAAGGAGACCGCCGCTCCGCGGTCCATGAGTAGTGCCAGAATGATTGAAAGCGCCACGGTGGAGACGGGAGCAAGCCAGCGCGAAAAACCCCTACTCCGGCCAACTTCGTCTTTCGCAGGTTGCACGTTTCGCATCTTGTCGTCCGCCAAGATGCGTGCAGCGTCCATTCTTCCTTTAGCGCCCTCGGCCTTCGCCTCGAGAACACCCATCCTCCCGAGCCAGCTCTCCGCCTCACCTATTCTGTCGATTCGCGCAACAATATCATCCCTCGCGTCGTAGTCGGACTCGCCAAGCTCCTCGCGCCTCTCCTGGAGCCGGCTCAGCCTCAACCCGACCTCATCCGCTGCCTCCCGCCTCACCCGAACCACTTCTGCAAGGCGCCGCGCCTCGGCGTCCTGCCTCGCGATTCGCTCCCGCGAGGACCGTATCTCATCGGTAACGCCTGGCGACACATCCACAGAGTCCAGTCTCTCTCCGTCCCACGTGCCGCCCAGTTCTCTCAGGCGTTCCTCGTATGACCGTCTTCTCTCGCGTACGGCAGCTTCCAGCTCGAAGATGGCATCGGCCAGCTGGACAAAGCTTGCCTGCTCAAGCTTGAGGCGGCGTATCTCCGGCTCCAT
Source organism: Bacillota bacterium (assembly GCA_028709305.1). Classification (GTDB taxonomy): domain Bacteria; phylum Bacillota; class DTU025; order DTU025; family DTU025; genus UBA10085. Next base: position 3,040 of record JAQVXE010000003.1, read on the forward strand.
AGCCAGAACAGCCTCTCTTCGCGCCTCACCGCCGCTCCGATCCTCTTCTGCAAGGGCATCGAGGAGTGTCCGCGCAGCCAGGAGCTGCTCCCATATCTTTCTGCTGGCCGCAAGAGCCATGAACCACAGATGCCGGGCTTTCGCTTCATCTAGTTCTTCCCGAGCCCGTCTTTCTTTACCGGCCAGCCGATCCATGTTTCGCACAACCTCATTAAACTCCGCCGGCCTGCTGGCGAGGTCTCCACAGAGTCTTTCCAGTTCCGCAATCTCCCGGAGCAAAGCGTTGATTGCGGGCACTTTGCCATGCCTCTTGTAGAGCTTGTCGATGTTTGAAAGGACAACCTTGCGCGCCTCCGGCAGAGTTCTCGTTCCAAGGCCCGCACCGGCGCTGTATATCCTCGCGCGCACTTCTTCGGAACCTAGCGATTCCAATGAAGCAAGTTCAGCGAGGCTGAACGCGAACACATTGGAGTAGAGGACCTTCGACATGTTCCCTACTACACCAGCCGGAGCCTTCGGTTGTCCCCGCTCCGCGTAGCGTTCAACGACAATCTCCTCGCCATCGCGCATCCCAACAACGAGCCTCCCGCCGTGGCGTCCCCCTGAAAGCGGCGGGTAGTAGCCTGCTTGAGACTCCCGCTCGAACCCGAACAGAACCCCGCGCACAAACGACATCAAAGTGGACTTGCCCGCCTCGTTCGGGCCGGAGAAGAGCACGACACCATCTCCGAAGTCCCGGACGTGCTGATCGCAGAAGACTCCATACCCGTCTATATGCAGCTCAAGTATGCGCAACCCCTACACCTCCTCCCCCAGGAGCAGGCCGAGCCCGACCGACTCCGCCCTGTCCACAAGTGCTACAAGCTCTTCATCACTCATGTCCCTGATGATTCTTGCCGCCCTGGGGTGTGCTAGGTCCCCGGCCAGCATCTCCCTGACTCTCTCCAGGGCCCCAGGACCCGATCTTGCCTCGTCGGCCAAAGACAGGAAGTCGGAGATCAGGCTCCCCCCAGCCAGGAGCGCATCCCTGTCCACATCGGGCCTGGTGAAATCCTGTATCGACTCGATCCAATCGAATCGCGCACACGGTGCGATATCTTCTCCGACTGCTGACGCGAGATCGTCTGCCCCGCCCCCTTCAGCCAGCTGGCTGTGGACAGGCCCGCGCCCGAAGAGACGCAAGCGTACAGCGCAGGAGCGGCCATCGGACGCCTGGGCAAGCCTGGCAATCTCGGCCTTTGCCTCCTCAACCAGATCTCCAAGATTGGACATGCCGTCAATGTGTATGTCCACAACATGCCAGCGGATCGCATCGGCCGCGACGAACTCGTACTCCACCCGGCCCCCCGAGTCTACATGCACCACGAAGCAACCGCCGGGCCCCGTCTCCCTCGGGTTCCTTCCTTGAGTACAGCCGGGATAGATAATCACAGGATCCCTCTCCGATAGCACTATGGGCGAGTGGACGTGGCCCAGTGCCCAGTAGTCAATGCCAGTGGAGATCAAGTCATGGAGGGTGCATGGCGCATAATTCTCATGCGCAGGATCACCACCCACATTGGAGTGGAGAACACCGATGGTAAACGGGTCACCGTCATTCTTGCGGAACTTGAGAGCAAGGTTGTCTGCGACAGCGGGCTGGGCGTAGCTGATCCCTGCAACGACAGCTGCCACCTGGCCGCCGACGGACACTGGGTACGACTCCACCTCATCGGCTCCAAAGAAGTGGACCTCCTCAGGCCAGTCAAGGATCGCCCGCCATCCGGACAGGGCATCATGATTGCCGTATGCTATGTATGTGTGTATTCCCCGGCGGGCAAGTTCTGACAGGGCCTCAAAGAGCTCAAGCTGCGCCCTGATACTCCGTTGCTCAGCATCGAACACATCTCCCGCCAGCACCAAGAAATCCGCCTCATGTTCGACGCAAACGCGCACCAAGGCCTGTAGCGAAGCTCTTGACGCATCTATGAACGCTTGTGCCAACCGTGGCGAACCCACCTTCATCGCCGCAAACGGCGAATCAAGGTGCAGATCGGCCGCGTGGACAAAGCAGAATCCTCCCAAAATAGAGCAACCCCCTCTGAGCAGGAATTTGAACCCTAATAGGTAATTCTCTGCTCAGAGGGGTTTACCCTCCAGCACGTATTCCTTTGGCTGGCGCGGCCCGGGGGGCTCTTGTCAACCCACACTACGGGCCATTTTGAGGAGGAGTTCCGGGTCTATATCACCAACAAGAAGGTGTCTGATCCCGCGCTTCTCCCATTCGATCACATTTCCAGCCTTCGGCTCCAGCGTGGAAGCGGTCCACCAAGGAACGTATCTTTCGTAAAGCGATATCATCCCGAGTCCATCATAGTACACAAGCTGAGCAACGCCTCCCACGCCACGGGCAAATGACGGGCCGCCTGCAAGATCCTTAAGCACTCTTACCCCGGCCAGCTCGTATCCTGGCGGTATCCATTTCGGAACCGCAATCTCGAAGCCAAGAACTTGCGAGGCGTAATCCGCCGTCATTGCCCACCCTCTTCCACTGTCGCGGGCAGCCATCGTCAACGCCAGCTTGGCACATCTCAATCGTTCTTCATCTAGATCAAAATCGCAATCCAATTGGAGGGTCTGTAGACGCTGAATCACTTCTCCACAGTAGTTCACATCTTCAAGGCTGAGCAATACCCCAGACGTCTTGTCCACCCATACAGTTCTGCCCACATTCCCCGGGAGCTTCGGCATCAGCTTTATCCTGGCACTCTCCCGTCCGCGATAGTAATACCCAGCCGACTTCTCGATGGAGTAGTTGCGAACCAGAAGGGGCAGGTCGTCTCCTACAGGCACAAGCATTGCAAATAGGAACCTCGTAATCTGATCCTCGCAGAGCGTGAGCGTGACGCCTCCATCGCCCATGCCGGATCCGCCAATAGGCAGACTGTAGCATGCGGTCATGCTGTCGCTCACCGCCAAACATGATTCATTGTCCAATAGCCCCATCGAGTATACGACCACGTCGCCATAACCTGTCGCCGTGACTTCCAAATCCCCGATGGAAGGGTTCCATAGCCTGATCACCGATGCGAACTTCGCCTTAGGTGCCAAGCAAAGAGCATATAGTTCATCAGGGCCCATCCCGTCAACCAAAAGCGAAAGGTCAGCTCCGGCAGCCCCATATCCATACATGATAACCAAGGACATCAGGAGGGTAGCCATGATTCGCGGCCGTGACCCTGCACAGTTTCGGTTGCAGACCATCATCTGCTCACCGCCACCCCTGCACGAGCTTCGAACGGGGCGCACTCACCCATATTGACCTGGCAGACTTCGAGCCAAGAGTGCCTCCGACATGGCTCGAAGAGACCATGTAGTGGGATCTGATGAGAACCTTCTCCTGTTCGGCCAGGTTACGCCTGAATGCGCTTGATGAAACTGTAGACATGAAGACTACAAGTGCCGCCACGGCAGCCGCAAGGGGCAACGTAGCTCTCCTTCGAACGCCTACCGACCAAGCCCGGTTACCAATGGCACTGTCGGAAGCGCGCAGGGCTTCAGCGCGCCCTACCTCCGCCGAAACCTGGCAGGCCATGGCCTCAACATCCCATACAGGATCCGCCATCTCCCTGAATCCTTTCCCGATTGCAGCAAGTAGCTGCACTTCGCCACGACACGAAGCGCACACCTCGAGGTGAGCTTCTACAGCAGCGGTCCTCCCACTCGGCAACTCGCCGTCCATATACATTCCCAAAGTCACGCCGTCTGGGTGCGGACTATTGCATCTTCTGCGTCCAATGCCAAACAAGCGTGGCAGCTTATCTTGGGTCATCAAGAGAGCGCTGCATCGGCGTCAAGCGCGCCGCGCAGCAGCCACCTCCTTAGTCAATCTCTCCCTTAGCAGTCGCCTGGCCATGTGTAGTCTGGACTTGACTGTGCCCTCAGAGATGTCCAGGGCTTCTGCTATTTCAGAATACGACAACATCTCGGCTTCTCTCAAAACAAAAACAGATCTATAGATTGGCGGCAGCTCAGCCACGGCAGTGCGTATGGATTCGATCGTTTCCATACGTCCAATAACCTCTTGCGGATCAAGGCTGTCATCTGCAATTTCCGGCTCAACGTCAGAGTCATCAAACTCTCTTGGCTCATTCAGCGACACAATCTGCAGCCGGTCCCTATTTCTGAACTTGCCAAGGATCACATTGACCAGTATCTTGCGGAGCCATGTATAAACTTGGGCATCGCCTCTATAGCCTCCGATGCTCCGCCATCCGGCCAGGAAGGCCTCTTGGACAGCGTCCCACGCCTCTTCCTCGGAGCCTGACATCCTCCAGGCAAGATTCAGGAGCTTGTCAGAGTGCCTTCTCACAAGTTCAGAGTAGGCGTCCTGTGAACTCGTTGCCGCCATGCGTGCCAGCTCCAGATCTGACAAGGAAGTCCACTTAGGATCGCCCACGATGTTCACCTCCTGAGATGAACAGGGCGAAAGCCATTCTGGCCGCTACTCCGTTCCAGCCCCGAACCTGAATCCAGAAGGACCACAAACCTTGTCAGGAGCCAGCATCTCGGTGCAGATGGCCCGCTCGCGTCAAACAGCAGCAGCATCGCTCGTGCACCCACAAAGCTGCCTGGGCAACAACCACAGCCTGAGCGGGTTCAGTTGAGGCGGAAAGATATCCATTTCGGGCTCGAATCGCCTAGCCCTGCACCTTCTTGGATTCGCCACCAGGCCGCAATACCCTGCTTCCGAACAAGGGTGCCTCTGTATGCTGCATGAGTTCATGGCCAATTGCCAAAGATCTGATATTACCCTCTTCGACCCACTGAATCTGGAGAAGAAAAGAGCCGGGGCCACCCATTAGAAGTTCCATGCTGCGCCAACTTCATTACTAACGCCCGTAACTTGCCTGCAAGGATATGCTCCTACCCCCGCCAGATAATCGCATCCCCGCGCCTCCTCAGTTGCCAAATCTGCTGTATCTACTAGGACGTTGTCTACGCAAAACAATGATGCTGCCCTGTCATGATGTGAATGCGTCAATTTCTGTTAGCCTTGACTCCTGCATAGAGAAAAGCACTACTAGCAAAGGCACAGCTATATGGAATTGTGTGGGTCGTGCCCCGACTCTACTACTATAGATGTATTTAAGCGCAAAAAGTTCGAAAACCGCGATATCTATTTTCGGAACCGCCGAGAGCTGGTCTTTAACACAAACCTAAGAGGTATCTACTGACCACTCACCCATGCCGGAGAAGACATTGCCCCATTGGACTTCAACCCAGTTTCCGGATTCAGTGCCTGCAACGTGCGAATCATCCATCCGCAAGTATCTTGATACATGTGGCACATATCGTATAGTATTTGCATTGGAACCCTTGGGGAGGGATCAATATGGGCTACCCAGAACGGCCACTTTCCATTCAACGAACTGCGCCCGCTACATACACACTACTTGTGGTCAACGGAATCCTCTTTGGGTTGCTCGAAGCGTCAGGGGGATCCCAAGACCCATTAGTCCTCCTGAGATGGGGCGCGAAATTCGGCCCTGCAATCCGTGCAGGCCAGGCATGGCGCCTGGTTACGTCCGTCTTCCTCCACTCCGGATTGCTTCACCTTGCCGCAAACTCATATTCCCTATATAATCTCGGCAATGTAACAGAACGGCTTTTGGGAACCGCACGGTTCATATTTGTCTATTTCCTCTCAGGCATCTGGGGATCGATTGTTAGCACGTATCTTTCTGACCCCATGGTGCTGGGAGTAGGAGCCTCAGGCGCCATATTCGGTCTTGCCGGCTGCCTCTTCTACTTCGGGGTAAGGTATCCCAGGCATTTCGCGGCTATCGCCGGGTCAAGGTTCATTCTGGTCGTCCTTCTCAACCTCTTCATAGGCTTCACAAGTCCGCTCATTGACAACTACGCTCATATTGGCGGACTTTTCGGAGGATTCGTTTCCGCCTGTGCGCTGGGGCTTCCGAACGAGCCAAGAACTGAGAGGCGCTCCCTCTTCCTCTGGGTCTTCTTAGTCGCTACGCTGATTGCAGCAGCCATGGTGTCACGCCCTCTCGCCGGCAAGATTCTGATGTAGCCAGGCATCTTCAGACATCCGGGCCTCTTCCCTTAATCCCACCGTACCCTGCTTTATTGCATCCCTCGCGTCAACATGATCGATCCGCCGATGGCCAAGAGTTCCTCCAAATCGTGCGCATACGCGTTGACACGCCACTGCTCCGGTAGTAATATGTGTTTGTGCACATTTCTGTGAACATCGTGGCAAGGAGGGTTAATCGTGAGCGTATTTCAGGATCGCATAGACTCCTTCAAGGAAACCTATGATGCCTTGAGAGATAATGACAGATACTACTATCTCCAGCAAATAGATGAACTGGACGGCGCCAATGTACACATAGGCGGTAGGCGAATGGTCATGTTCTCGTCCTACAGCTACCTTGGACTTCTTAAACATCCTAAGGTGCAAGAGCGTGCCAGGGAAGCCCTCGACCATTTCGGTTCAGGGACTCACGGCGTCAGGATTCTCGCCGGAACCACCACAGAGCATGTAAAATGCGAGGCTAAACTGGCTGACTTCCTCGGTCATGAGGATGCAATAGCTTACAGCTCGGGATATGTTGCAAACCTCACTACGATACAGACTCTTCTGGGAAGAAACGACGTAGTCATCACCGATAAGCTGAGCCATGCAAGCATTATCGATGGCTGTCTCCTGTGCAACGCCACCTTTCAACGTTTCAGGCATAACGACATGGACGACCTCAGGCGCCTTCTTGAGGCTGGAAAGGACAAATACGACGGAAAGCTCGTGATTGTAGACGCAGTCTACAGCATGGATGGAGACGTTTGCCCCCTCCCGGAGCTCGTTGAAACATGCCGTGAATACGGCGCTTGGCTGATGGTTGACGAGGCCCACTCCCTGGGAGTGCTCGGCGAAACAGGCCATGGAATCATGGAGTATTTCAACATGGACCCCCACGACGTAGAGATGCTGAGCGGGGCTCTTTCCAAGACCCTGCCTGCAGCAGGCGGATTCGTTGCGGGCAAGCATGACCTGATAGAGTTTCTCCGCCACAGCGCCCGCGGATTTGTCTTCTCAGCAGCAATACCGCCGGCATCAGCTGCGGCAATCACGGCGGCGCTCGAAGTGATAGAGGAGGAACCAGAGCTTCTATCAGCAGTGCGCCGCAACATCAAACGATTCGTTGGCGGTCTCAACGCTTTGGGGTATGACACCCTCAACACCAAAAGCTGCGTCATACCGATCATTATCGGGCAGGAAGAGCCGACGCTGGAACTCACAGCCAGGCTGCACAAGGACGGCATGTTCGTATCGCCCATTCTCCACCCGGCAGTACCCATGAACACCTGCCGGTTGAGGGCTAATGTGACCGCCGCCCATACAGATCAGGATATAGACTTTGCCCTCGATCTTCTCGAGAAACATGGCAAGGACATGGGGCTCATCAAATGAAAGCAGTTCAGTTTGAGGGATCAGTGCCAAGATACGCCTACTCAATGATTCTGGGACCGCTGTCGCGAAAGGCATACTACGACAGCCTCTCGAACATCGTATTCAGAGACGTAGCTCCCCCTGCCCTTCCCAATCAGGAATGGGTTAGGGTCAAAACCAAGTACGCCGGATTCTGCGGAAGCGACAAGAATCTAGTTCAGCTTCACGACTCGCCGGCCACATCGCCGTTTGCCTCATTCCCCTTTACGATCGGGCACGAGAATTGCGGATACCTCGCCGAAATGGGGGACATCGCCGCGGAGCGCCTGGCTTCAACTGTCTCTGCAGGCTCCCGCGTGCTCGTCGACCCATTGCTCTCTTGCATACAGCGGGGGATAGATCCTCTATGCCCCGCCTGCGCGCGAGGGGACTACTCCCTCTGCTACAATTTCACGGAAGGGACAGTCTCTCCAGGGTTCTCCATAGGTTCCTGCCGCGATACCGGCGGCGGGTGGAGCGAAGAGTTCGTTGTCCATTACACCCAGCTCATCCCGATTCCCGACAACGTATCCTCCGAGGACGCAGTCCTCGTGGACGCATTCTGCTCCTCCCTGCACCCCGTCATGCGGAACTTCCCAAAGGACGACTCAACAGTGTTGGTAATAGGCTGCGGAGTCATAGGCCTATCAGCCATCGCCGCCATTCGGGCCTTGGGCGGGAAGGCCCGCATCATAGCCCTGGCCAAGTACCCATTCCAGGGAGAAACAGCGAAGCAGTGCGGAGCAGACGAGGTAGTCTATATGAGCCCCTCGTCAGACTACTACAGCAGCCTCGCAAAAGCCCTCGACGCCAAGCTCCTCGACCCCATGCTGGGCAAGAGAGTCGTTGTAGGCGGCGCCGACATAGTCTACGATTGCGTTGGAAGTTCAACCAGCATAGACGATGCCCTAAGATTCACCTTACCCCATGGGACAATGGTATTGGTGGGTCTAGCGGCTTTCCCCAAGGGGGTAGACTGGACTCCCATATGGATGAAGGAAGTCCAGGTGAGAGGATCCTTCTGGTGCTCGACTGAGGAATTTGAAGGACGCAGGATGCGCACGTATGAAGTGGCGATGGAACTGCTCAAGACAGGCCGATTGCAGTTGGCCCATTTGCTCACGCACAAGTTTAGGCTCGAAGACTACAAAGAGGCGATCGAGGCCAACCTCAACATTGGCCGTACCGGCCTCATCAAATCGGCCTTCGAGTTTTAGAAATCGTCCGGGCCAGCGTCCCAGTTTATAGTTGAACCGGATTTGGCTTTTGGTAGTATGTAGGTGGAGGGCGGGAAGGGTCTGTCGGCGAACCTGGCTGACTTTTGGTCACATAGCGATCGCAAATGATCAATTTTTGAACAGCGGGTGACTAACATTTAGACATTTCCCCGCCCACCAATCCAATATGTGGAATTATGCGCTTCGGTATAGTCATTTAGTGTATGGAACTGACTCGATAATCCATAGTATACCTGTTTATCCCTGCTAATGTTACCTCTAGGCCTCGAATGCCTGAAAGTTAGACAGGCGCTGTCCAAAAGTTAGCCACCCTCGCCCGAGAAGTGACCAAGTTTTGGACATCTCCCGCGAACGCAAGCCGGTGGATACTCTTTTGTGGTTGTTTTGCATGCATAAACCGGCCCCTCGGTAGCACGCCGATCTTGACTTCGTCGCGCTGGCCTTACAAGACTGAGCCAGTCAAAGGCAAAGCACATCAACCGCGAAGTTGTACACTGGCCGCGCAACTGGCTACACGTTCAGTGTACATGTGGGCAAGTTTGCCGGTGATGGGGCCTGGCTCTCCCTCTCCCACTGAATGCCCATCTACATTGACTACGGGCATTATCTCTCCTACAGTGCTTGTTAGGAATACTTCGTCAGCCACCAAGAGCTCTTTGGCTGAAACCCGCCTTTCCTTTACTTCGTACCCAGCCTCATTCGCAAGTTCCAGTGCAATTCTGCGAGTAACTCCAGGCAAAATGTTCTGCTTCGGCGGAGTGGCAATTCGTCCGTCCTTTACCACAAACACGTTGGCACTGGCGCCTTCCGTAACCCACCCGGCAAACTCGTCGCCTGGGCTAACCGCTGCCAGTTCGCCTGGGGCATCACAGTATTCTTCTACACTGCCAGGCAGCGCCATGGTATCCAATCCTCTGAGCATCAAGCCTTCCCAAACCCCATGCCTGTGGGCCTTCTCCTTGGCGAGGCAGTTCGATAGGAGGTTGACGGTCTTCAGGTGGCACCAGCCGTGCCGCATGTCAGGGCATGTAATGACAGACGTTCCAGCAGTGCGCGCATCCGCCGGGATGGGCCGCACAGGGGAAAGCGTGATGAAGACAGTCGGGAATTGGGAATCAGGAAAATAGTGGGTCCGAACAGCCGGGCCCCTCGACAGCTGAATGTACATCTCGCCTTCCACTATCCCAGTCTCAGCCTGCAGTCGCCTGGCTCCCGACTCCAACGACTCTTGGGTCCAGTCATGCGTAACTCCGAGCGCCGCCGCGCCGGCAAGAAGACGCTCTACGTGCGTGCCAAGTTCAAACAGGCTTCCCGAGTAGCATCGAATAACCTCGTAGAGCCCATCCCCGAAGAGATTCGCTCTGTCGAGCACACTCACATTCGCTGCGTCTACCTCTACAATCCTTCCGTCAAGGAAGACCAATTGCGACATCCCTTCTTCACCTCCGTACTACAGCAATTTTCGCCATGCACTATCCCCCATCCTTCAACCACACGATGCTCCAGCACCGCCCTGAAGTCAATTTGCAGCGAAGATGCTATACTATGGTGTAAGCGTGTTAAGTGAACGCAACCAAATCGGTCTGAGAGGAGGATGGACAAGATGATCAGAATCCCACACACAAAGAACGGCGCTAGAGTGGGGATAACCGACACCACATTCCGTGACGCCCACCAGTCCCTTTTCGCCACTCGAATGCGCACCGAGCATATGTTGGAGCTTGCAGCCTATTTGGATCGTGTGGGCTTTTACTCCATGGAAGTTTGGGGGGGCGCAACGTTCGATACGTGCCTGCGCTATCTCGGCGAAGACCCCTGGGAAAGGCTGCGCCTTCTGAGGCAGGTACTTGTGAATACGCCCATGCAAATGCTGCTCCGCGGCCAGAACCTAGTGGGGTACAAGCCTTACCCCGACGATGTAGTCGATGCATTCGTAAATAGAATGGTCGAGCTAGGCATTGACATAGTAAGGATATTCGACGCCCTGAACGATGTGAGAAACATCGAACGGGCGGCACTCGCCGTGAAGAACGCAGGCGCACATTTCCAGGGGACCATATCCTACACAGTCAGCCCCGTGCATACCATCGACGGGTACGTCAAGTATGCCCAACAGCTCAGAGATATTGGCGCCGACTCGATATGCGTGAAGGACATGGCAGGAATCCTCGCGCCTTACGCTGCCGAAGAGCTTGTAAGGAAGCTTGTTGCAGAAGTGGGCCTGCCGATCCAGGTTCATTGCCACTATACATCCGGAATGGCCTCAATGACATACATCAAGGCAATCGAAGCAGGAGCAACCGTAGTGGACTGCTCCACTTCCACCGTTGCGCTAGGCTCATCACAGCCTCCGTCAGAGTCGCTGATAGTTGCTCTAGCCGGTTCAGATCACGACACCAAGCTCGACGCAAGGCAAATCAGGCCAGCTTCTGCGATTCTCAGAGGGATCATAGAGAATACACCTGAGTACAGTGATCTGATTGCCCCAGTGCGGGTAAATACGGATGTTCTTATTTACCAGATACCCGGCGGCATGATTTCCAATCTTAGGGCCCAGCTCAAGCAGATGAACGCCGAGAACAGGATCGAAGAGATCCTTGCGGAGGTCCCGAAAGTCAGGGAGGAAATGGGCTTTCCGCCTCTGGTCACACCAATGAGCCAAATAGTTGGCACACAGGCCACATTCAACGTAATCCAGGGAGAACGATACAAGACAATCTCCAATGAAGTTCGGGCGTACATACGAGGCGAGTATGGAACGCCTCCCGGAAAGATAGATCCTGAACTGAAGCAGAATGCTATAGGCGATGAGACGCCCACTACTCGTCGACCCGGAGACGGCCTGGAGCCTGGAATGCCCGCTGCCCGGGAAGGGGTTAGGGAGTTTGGAGCGACGGAGGAGGAAGCCATCTCATACGCCCTGTTCCCCAACGAGACGAAGAAGTATCTTGCTTCAAAGGCGTCCAAGGAGTCGTAGCAGAAGACTCATAGGATCCTCCGGTCGTGCCAGGGTCACGCATCACATGGATAGTGTTGACAGACCCTGGCAAGCCTCTCCTATGAGCTCGACTCGGCTTTCCCTCAAGCCTGATCAGGGCGGCCTGTTGCCGTTATTCCCCTCAGCATGATGCGTTTCAGTTCCCGGGCCATCCCAGGATTCCAAGATGAGTCGCCCCCCCTCGATATGGCTGCTGTGGCCATACTGCCCAGTATGTACTGGGTTACAGTATCAAGCTCCACATCCTGTATTACACCGGCATCTTGCCCTTCCTTAACCACCCGTGCTATGAGAGTCGCCAGCTGATGCCAGGACTCAGATATCTCTTCCAGCCACTCCCTCCCAGGAGCCAACGCCTCCTTAAACAGCAGGTACACAAAATCACTCGAATTCCTCTGGCGTTCGATCAGAGCATCAAATATGTAGCCTATTCGTTCAATTGGGTCTCCTATGCTGGCAACGGCAGCCTTTGCCTCATCGATAAGCTCCCTCAGGCCTTCTGTTATCGATGCCACAAACAGCTGTCGCTTGCCCTTGAAATGATAGTATATGGTGCCCTTTGCCACTCCTGTCGCTTCAGCTATCTCCTGTACCGATGTTGCATCATAACCCTTTTCCGCAAATACGCGCACGGCCTTGCGGCAGATAAGGCTTCTTGTGTCCATTTATGCGTATTCTCCTTCCAAATGTGGCCTGCACCCGCCGTGTCGCTCAGCGCCTGCAGACAGCCTGCATCATCCTAGGCCTGCCCATTGCTGCGCCCTGCTGGCCATCCCACAGATGTTCTCGCCAGAATCGGGTGGAGTATTAGCAGAACAGGCGGGAGTAACACGGCAGCGACGCCCATGCTTATCAGGGCCCCCCTGGCCAGCAATACGCCGAGCTCCTTGACTGCCCGCAGCGTAGTTGCAGAGTATACTCCCATAATCGCGGCGAACAGCGCAAGTCCGCTGTTGAGAATCGCCGGGCCGCATTCGATCATCGTCTGTCGCATGCCCTCCTGGGGTTCGCATTTACTCAGCTTTTCTCGAAAGGTGCTCGCTACAAGAATAGCATAGTCCACTGTAGCACCTAATTGAATCGCCCCTATGGCAAGACCTGAGAAGAAGAAGAGCGGCTGATCCAAGAGCCATGATATGGCCTGATTGGCCCATATGGCGCTCATTATGGCAGCCACGAGCGCAAGTGATACGGTTGCTGAACGGAATGCGATCATAACTATGATGAAAATCGCGACCACTGAGACTGCGTTGACCACGATCATGTCCCGGTCGGTGAGGCGCCTAAGATCGCTGCCTATCACAGGATTGCCAGTGAAATACCACTCGGTATCCAGCCCTTCCAGGGCATCCCTCACATCCGCCATGAACGCCTCCGTGACGGCTTCGGTGCCTGACCCTTCAAGGCTGATTATGATGTTGCTGTAGTTGCCTCCTACATACCTCTTTCTCACTTCCTCAGGCACAAACTCCAGAGGAATTGCCGGATCCACTACGTCTGCCAAGCATTCAGCACTGATTACTCCCTCCATCTGCCCGAGCTCCGCACTGATCTGCTGTTGTCGCCAACCTGGCACATCCCTGAGGACGACATAAGCCTCCTGCATGCTCCCAAGCTCTTCGCTGAATTCATCCAAGGCAACGATTGAAGGTATGTCCCGGGGATAGGTAGCCTCAAGATCATAACTGAGCTCAACCTTTGAGTATCCGTAGTAACCCATTGCCATGATCGCAGCAGCCAGGGCAAACACGGGAACCCTCCGTCGGATCGCCCAGCCCGCAACCGCGTCAAACTTGGGCAAGATGGATTTGTGAGCAAGCTTCTCGATTGTTTCCTGAAAGACCAGCACCAGACTGGGAAGAATCGTCAGAGTGGCGATGACCGACAGGATTACGCCTCGCGCCATCAAAAACCCCATGTCAGCGCCTAGCCTCACCCGCATAAGCGCCAACGCCGCAAATCCTGTGGCGGTAGTAACAGCACTGGCAAGAACCGCCGTTGCAGTGCTGGCAATCGCTGTCTCCATCGCAGTCTCTGCGTCATGCTTCTCCCGTTCCGCCTGGAAGCTGTGTATGAGGAAGATGCAGTAGTCCATGGTCACACCGAGCTGCAGAGCAGCAGCGCAAGAGTTAGTTATGTATGATACGCGCTGGCCGAGGATATACGACAACCCCATGTTGTAAGCATAGGCCGCCCCGATCGTCACCATGAATATGAAGGGCATAGCCGCGGACGGCAGCGTGACCAGAAGAACAAGGAAGAGGAGGATGACTGCCGCGCGAATCATGTCAGGCGTCTGACTCATTCCCAGGTCCTTCATTTCAACTCCACTCACAACCTGGCCTATCAGATACTGATTGCTCTCTAGAAGCTCCTTTATGTCCGCTATGGTCCGCTCGGCTTCAGGCGAAATGCCGCCCTGAGAGAGATGGACCAACAAGAATGTGATATCGCCCCTATAGAATTGGGATATCAGTTCATCCCCAAGGTAGTCATGGGGGATTGCCGGATCTGCAAGATCCGAAATCCAGAAGACAGATGATACACCGTCAACTTGCTCAATATCCTCCTTGAGCTTAAGAATCTTCCAATCAGGCTGATCCCGGACCACCACTATCGCGCGGTCGGCATAGTGGAACTCTTGGTCGAGGATCTCCATTCCCTTGATCGAATTGAGGTCGCCTGGAAGGTACGACATTAGGTCATACTCTATCCAGGCATTGAGCATGCCGTACACTGATGGTATCAGCAATGCCAAAGCTATTGCCAAAACTACGCGTCTATTCTTCACGATAATATGAGGCAATCGGTGCATGACACATCTCCGTTCATAAGAGGCCTTGTACTGACCGGTCAGTACAATAATATGGTAGCTGTACGCCCTCGAGCTGTCAAGAATACTCCAAACCGAAAAGCTGTTGACTTCGACGCTCTGTTGCCTTAGAATCAGATTCGACCGAGCACAACCTTTAAGAGTAGCCCCGTGAGGCTAACAAGGATCGGTGCGGGTATGCTGCGCCTGCCTGGCCTCACGGCTAGCGCAGGTTCTTTTTATGCCCATATGTACCCATAGTCAAGGAGGGTAGCCCATGCAACTTCGCGACAAGAACGTAATCATGGACGAAATGGACATGAAGCGCGCGCTCACCCGCATCTCCCACGAGATCATCGAGGCCAACAAGGGAGTTGGGGACATAGCTCTCGTAGGAATAAGGCGAAGGGGATGTCCTCTCGCCTACCGGCTTGCCGATCAGATTGAAGCCATTGAAGGAACTCGGCCGCCTGTTGGATTGCTTGACATCACGCTTTACAGGGACGACCTCACCACGTTGGGGACGCAGCCTGAGGTTCATCGCACCGAGGTATACTTCGACATAACAGACCTCACCGTCGTCCTGGTCGATGATGTGATCTACACTGGCCGGACGGCGCGGGCAGCTATGGATGCCCTGATGGATCTGGGAAGGCCGCGCCGGATTCAGCTGGCAGTCCTGATCGACAGAGGCCACAGGGAACTGCCTATCAAGCCTGATTTTGTGGGCAAGAACGTGCCCACTTCTAGGGACGAAATCATCTCGGTCATGGTTGAGGAAATCGACAGCGACAACAAAGTGGTCATACAGGAACTCATGAATTGAATCTTGCCAACATAACAGTCCCTTTAAACTAGTCCAGTGAGGCTGGCAAGGGAAATTGCGGCAGCTTGGTGCCTATAGGCCTTCCCTACAGCTTACTGCGGGGAAGGTTTCTTGCAGATCAATGCTGCTGCACAGCCCTGCCCTCGCAAGGATAGTCGCGGGGCGCAAAGGGGGCGCAACAATGAGCTTTGAAACAAGAAAAGACCTGCTCGGGCTGAAGGATCTTAGCAGGGAAGAGATTGAACTGATACTTGATACTGCCGTCCCCATGAAGGACGTGATCAGACGCGAGATCAAAAAAGTGCCTGCTCTACGAGGCAAAGGCATGATCACTGTCTTTTATGAGAACAGCACCCGTACTAGAACCTCGTTCGAGCTTGCCGGGAAGTATCTCAGCGCTGACACATCCAATCTGGCGGTCTCCACTAGCAGCGTGCAAAAAGGAGAAAGCCTGAAGGACACGATCAAGACCATTGAAATGATGGGCCCCGATATTCTGGTAATGCGTCATTCCATGAGCGGAGCTCCACACTACGTTGCCAGGAACACTAAGATGAGAGTGATAAACGCCGGGGACGGCACGAATGAGCATCCCACCCAGGCGCTGCTGGACTTGTTCAGTATCCGTGAGCGCAAAGGGACCCTTGAAGGGCTGAAAGTGGCCATTGTGGGCGACATCCTTCACAGCCGTGTAGCCAGGTCCAACATATACGGCCTGAGCAAGTTCGGCTGCGAGGTGCGCGTGGTTGGCCCGTCAACACTGATGCCGCCTGAGATCGAGCGGCTTGGTGTGCGCCAGTATTTCGACCTGAAAGAGGGCATCAGCGGGGTGGATGTAATAAACGTTCTTAGGATCCAGAGGGAGCGTCAGCATGTCGGCCTCTTCCCTTCCCTGGAGGAATACGCAGAGCTCTATATGCTCCGGCCTAACCACCTTGGGCTTGCCAACGACGGCGCTATTCTTCTCCATCCTGGCCCGATGAACAGAGGTATCGAGATCTCGACTGAACTCGCGGAAGGACCTAACACACTCGTCAACGAACAAGTCACAAATGGAGTTGCAGTCCGTATGGCGCTTCTATTCCTCATGATGGGAGGCCGAAGAGATGAAATTGCTGCTTAGGGGCGGTAGAGTCGTTGACCCCGCAAGTGGAATCAACACTGTAACCTGCGTACTCGTGGAAGAAGGCAAGATCGTCGCATTGGGAGAGATCCCGGGGGAAGAAGGCGATGCTTCCGACACTAAAGTGATAGATTGCACAGGGAAGATCGTCTGCCCTGGGTTCATAGATCTCCATGCCCACCTGAGGGAGCCGGGGTACGAGTACAAAGAGGACATTCTTACTGGGTCCCGCGCAGCGGCAGCAGGGGGCTTTACCACCATCTGCGCAATGCCAAATACCAACCCGGTGGTAGACAACGGCGCAGTGGCAGGATACGTGGCCAGAAGGGCACGGGAAGTAGGCATTGTTAATGTGCTGCCCATAGGGAGCATAACCAAGGGCCAGGCCGGCGAAGAACTGAGCGAAATGGCCGAGCTGGTCCAGGCGGGGTGTGTTGCAGTCTCAGACGACGGGAAGCCGGTAATGAGATCCGACATCATGCGCCATGCCCTGGACTATGCGGGAATGTTCGATGTCCCAGTTCTCTCCCACTGCGAGGATATCAACCTTTCTGCCGACGGGCAGATGCATGAAGGCTTTAGATCCACCGTGTACGGGCTACAGGGGATTCCAGCCGAGGCTGAGGAGATAATGGTTTCACGCGACGCGATGCTGGCAAAGCTCACAGGAGGACGACTCCACATCTGCCACGTTTCCACCATGGGCAGCCTCGACATCATCCGCAGGGCGAAGGCGGAAGGCGTCCGCATCACCTGCGAAGTGACACCTCATCACCTCACCCTTACCGACGAAGCTGTGGGCTCATACGATGCCGACACAAAAGTAAACCCACCGCTCCGCTCGGAAGGGCATGTAGCCGCTTTGCGCGAAGCAGTTGTGTCAGGTTTGGTGGATTGCATTGCCACTGATCATGCGCCTCACCACATCGAAAGCAAGGATTGCGAATACGGGAATGCCGCATTTGGAATATCAGGCTTTGAGACTGCAATAGCTGTGATTATGGACAGACTAGTTCACACAGGAGTCCTGCAGCTCAGCAAGGCCGTTGCCCTATTGACCTCGGGGCCTGCCCGGATTCTCGGGATTGAGAAGGGGACTCTCACCCCTGGACGGACTGCGGACATCACTATCATAGACCCAGACGAAGTCAGAACCGTTGATCCAGGCCATTTCTACTCTAAGGGCAAGAACACTCCATACAAGGGCATGCAGCTCAGAGGATGGCCATGGATGACCATAGTCGGCGGTCGTATAGTCTTCAAGGAAGGCAGCGTTATGGAGATGAAGCTTTAATGGAACGAGTCGAAGCAAAACGCGCCGTTTGCGTGGAAACGGCAACAATCATCAAGAACGATCATGTTGGAGTGGGCCTCTGGGAGATGGAACTTGCTGCCCCGCGGATAGTAGCGGCAAAGCCGCGCCCGGGGCAGTTCGTCCATGTACGAACAGTGCCTGCGGATCCCCGCGGCAATCCCCATGCACATCCCCTCCTCAGGAGGCCCTTCAGCCTTTACGATGTGGACATGGAGCGAAGCAACATATCCATTCTGTACAAGGTACAGGGCACAGGCACGTCCCTCATGACGAAACTGAGGCCCCGCGACCTGATTGACATCATGGGCCCTCTCGGGCGGAGTTTTTCCACCCCCTCGCAGGCAAATGGCCCATTCACTGCCCTTGTGGTAGGCGGCGGTGTCGGAATAGCCCCTCTTGTCTACCTCACCCGTCTTCTCAGGCAGAGAGGCTGCAAAGTGGGCGTGCTCTACGGAGCAAGTACTTGCGGCGAACTGGCAGCCCTTTACCGACTGCAGCAACTGGGTGCCTCATGTCGGTGTACTACGCTAGACGAGAGCCTGGGCGTTTGTGGAGTGGTAACAGACCTGCTTCCCCAGGCCATTCAAGCACTGCACCCCGACTTCATATACACCTGCGGTCCCGAACCGATGATGGCTGCCGTTGCCCGCATCGCGCAAAAGAACAACATACCCGGCGAAGCATCCCTTGAGGCCCACATGGCCTGCGGGGTTGGGGCATGTCTCGGCTGTGCCCGCAAGCTGCGGGGTAGCGATGCAGGCTACGTAAAAGTTTGTGTGGACGGCCCCGTCTTCCCCATCGACAGGATCGAGTTCGAGGCCGGGGAGAAACATGGCGCAGAGGAGGCAACAGAATGCGAACAGAGGGTTTAGCCCCAGATCTCGGGGTCGATCTCGGCGGGATCAAACTGGCCAACCCTGTACTCATGGCATCAGGTACCTTCGGCTACGGTGCCGACTACGTCGATCTCGTCGACCCTGCTGACCTCGGCGCCGTTATCGTCAAAGGCACCACACTGCACCCTCGCGCGGGCAATCCTCCGCCGCGGATAGTGGAAACCCCATCCGGGATGTTGAATGCAATTGGTCTCGAAAACCCCGGCATCGAAGCCTTCATGGATGAACATCTTCCACGCCTTCGTGCCCACCACGTAACGGTGATAGTCAACATAGCCGGAGAGAGTGTCGATGAATATGCGGAGCTGGCCAAGATCATAGACGGCAGTATTGGGGTAGCGGGAATAGAGATAAACATCTCATGCCCTAACGTAGCGCGGGGAGGAATGCAGTTCGGCGCCGATCCCGGCGCAGCCCGGGAAGTTGTATCCGCAGTTCGCAGCGTCACATCGCTTCCGATAGTTCCGAAGCTCTCGCCAAACGTGACTGACATCGTCTCCATGGCAGTGGCTTGCCAGGACGCGGGAGCTGACGCCATATCCATGATAAACACCTTGTCGGGGATAGCGATTGACATCGAGAAGAGGCGCCCGCTATTGGGCAACGTCTTTGGCGGACTTTCCGGACCGGCCATCAAGCCGGTAGCCCTTCGCATGATATACCAGGTCTACAGGGCAGTCGACCTTCCGATACTTGGTGGGGGCGGAATTGCATCTGCCCGGGACGCCCTGGAATTTCACATGGCGGGAGCAACAGCAGTATCCATCGGAACGGGAACCTTCGTCCGCCCCACTCTTGCTATGGAGGTTATCGAAGGCGTACGGGATTACCTCGTCGTGCACAATCTCGAAAGCATTGATCAGATTATCGGAGCGGCGGCCAGATGAGGCTTGAAAGCCCGAAACCTGCCGCCGCAATAGAGGAGCGTTTGCCATGGAACCAAAAGACGCACTTATTGTGGCCCTAGATGTCGACACCAGGGAAGAAGCTTTAGGTATAGCCAGGGAGCTTGCGGATGAAGTTGGCGCATTCAAAGTCGGAATGCAGCTTTTCAACAGCGAAGGCCCTGACGTAGTCAAGCGCATCCAGGAGCTAGGCGGACGGGTATTTGTAGATCTCAAGTTTCATGATATCCCGAACACCGTTGCCGCTGCAGGCAGGGTCATGGCAAGGCTTGGCTGTGCCATGTTCACTCTCCATGCGGCAGGCGGATCTGACATGCTTCAGGCGGCAGCTCAGGCTGTGCGGGATGAAAGCGCCGCACGGGGAGTGGATGAGCCGCTGATCCTTGCTGTTACCGTGCTTACCAGCATCGGCCAGGACCAGCTCGCTCAGGAGATGCTCATTCGCAACGCCTCCGTCGAAGAAGTGGCCGCCATCTGGGGCAGAATGGCACAAGCATGCGGCATCGGCGGAGTGGTATGTTCGCCCCGGGAGATAACCGCCGTCCGAAAGGCATGCGGACCCGAACTCCGGATAGTGACCCCTGGAATCCGCCCATCATGGACAGAAGGCTTAGCCGCAGACGACCAGCGCAGGATAACCACTCCTGCACAGGCCATCTCCCTCGGCGCCAACTACATAGTCGTCGGCCGCCCCATCACCCGAGCCCAAAACAGGCTCGAGGCCGCAAAGAAAATTGCGGCGGAGATTGCCGAAGCCAAAGCAGGAAAGGAGGCTTGCTCGGCGAATGAGCGCTAATTCTAAATGCAACGATCACACAGAAGAGGCTCTGAAGATCCTCACCGACTCCGGTGCCCTTCTCAGCGGCCACTTTCTGCTCACTTCCGGAAGGCACAGCGACAGGTATATGCAGTGCGCTCAAGTGCTCAAATATCCGGAGCATACGGAGAAGCTTGCGCGCTGGCTCGCAGCGGATTTCGCAGACGACCGGATAGACCTTGTCATAGGCCCCGCCATTGGCGGCATCATAGTGGCCTACGAAACCGGGCGACAACTTGGTGTGCCCGCGATCTTTGCAGAACGCAACAGTTCGGGGTCAATGGCCCTCCGTCGGGGGTTTGCAATCGCTCCCGGCCAACGTGTCCTTGTCGTAGAAGATGTCACTACAACCGGGGGCTCCGTCAGAGAAGTCATGCAACTTGTTGAAGAATCCGGCGGAATCGTAGCAGGCGTGGGAGTGTTGGTGGACAGGAGCAACGGCCAAGTGGACTTCGGCGTAAAGCAACGCGCAGTTGTCACCATGGAAGTCCTCTCTTGGGACGCAGCCGAATGCCCGCTCTGTGGCGGGGGATCGGAGCCGGTGAAGCCTGGAAGCCGGAAGTAAGCCTGGAGAACCCGAAGTAGCGCTGGCTCGCGGCATTGTCGCTCTTTTCGGAGGAATTCGTCTATTCGCAGAGTAAGTAGATCCACAGCAAACCCAGTGGAAGGAGGCAGGGCGTTAGCAGGGCCCGCAGGGCCCGGCACGCAAGTGGAGACATGAAAGATGGGCTTAAGCTTGTAGCTCAACTGATGGAGATTTCGGCACGAACCGCACCCAAGGCAGTCGGGAAAGATTTTGTGGTCACCCGGGTCGTGGCAGGCGACGATCTGAAGAAGCTCGCAGAGGAGATGGAACGCTACGGCGAAGAGACCGGCAAGAGGAACTACGACAGGGATGCCCGTGGTGTTGCAGCAGCCGGAGCACTGCTGCTTGTGGGCTTGAAAGACGCAGCTCCCTGTGGCCTCAATTGTGGGGCGTGCGGACATTCAACCTGCGTAGACCTGGCCGCCCTGGCAGAAGGCCCTGAGTTTGCCGGACCTATCTGCGCGTGGCGCCTGGTTGACCTGGGAATTGCGCTGGGCTCGGCTGCGAAAACAGCGTCAATTCATAATGTTGACAACAGGATTATGTATCGGATCGGGGTTGTAGCCCGTAAGATGGGCCTGATAGATGCAGACGCGGTCCTGGGAGCGCCCCTCTCGGCATCAGGGAAGAACCCTTATTTCGACCGCTAGGGCCCGGTGTGTCCCAGAGGCTCGGCGCGGCCGTCGCCTGAGCCTGCAAACCCCTTGCCCATTAACCCAGCATTGCAACGCAATAACTGAAGCGTCGATGCAACAGTATCGACGCTTCTTGCTGCTTCCATTCGCTTCATGCCCGCACAACGCCATTCAACCGCTCGCAACCTCAAGTCAGGCGAAGCCACGCACAATGTGACGACTGTCCACTGTCTGAAAGATCAATAATGACCGAGAAGCCCGCGGCTCTTCGCGACATTCTCACACCGCGAGAAGATCACGATTCCGACGGCGAGATATGCCGCACCCACTGCAATGGCGATCAGAATGTCGTTCAACGGAAGTTCCCAGAGACGGGCGCCGTCGACCATCACAGTGTATATTAGGCTGTTTCCCATAGCAAGCGGCAAGAACTTCGCCCACGCCACGCGGATCGGGACTATCAAGAAGCCGACAAACACGAACTGCATTATCTGAAAGAGTGCCTGTATCCTCTTGAACACCAAGGCAAGCCCGCCTAGGGCAAAACCGAACCCGTATGCCCCAAGCAAGGTTATTATCAGCAGAGGCACGAGACTGACGAAATCGAGGTTCATCCATTTGCCAGTTGTGGCCATCATCGCGAAAAGAAGAACCATGATCGGCACCAAACTGAAAACGAGATTCGCAAGAACCGTACATGCCCCCACCCATTTGAATCCGCATGGGGCAAGGTAGAGCTGTTCCAAAGTACCTGCCTGTGCTTCGCTTATGAGGCTCCATGACAAGTCGGAGAAGGCGTATATAGTAAAGGTCCAGACGAAAAACCCAACGACAGTGCCTTCAAGAGAGCCCTCCAAAGATCCAGCCATCACGTAATTGGACATGCTCTTAAAGCCCATGAAGATCAAGATGAAGATAAGGTATACCGACATCAGGCTGGATATGGAGTTAACCATGTAGCGCTTGATCATGGTCCACTCCCGCCTGAAGACGGCCAGAAAAACAGTTCCCAGGTTCATAGAAGCTCCCTCTCCTTTCTGACGACCTCAAGGTACACCTTTTCCATGTCGATCTCTTCATGCGAGATCTCGTCTATGACCGCATCTGCGTCGCGCAAGATATCCATAAGGCGATAGATGTCGTCATCTTCAGAAAGTGTTACTCTGACTTCCGTGCCCGAGTCTATCTCTGCCACAGATGCGCCGGCAAACTCCTGCCTGAGTCTTTCTTCCAGCCCCGGCGGCACAGACCCGCGAAGGGCGATTCGGTAAGCCTTCGTTCTGAAGAGGTCGATGAGGCTGCTCACACGGTCGTCTACGACTACTCGGCCTTGCGACATGATGATCACGCGCCCGCAAACGTCCTGGATTACGTCCATGTCATGGCTGCTTACAACAAAAGCCCGATCCTCTTCAAGAGCAAGCTGTTTCAGCAAAGTCCTAAGTTCAAGCGACGTCTCAACATCCAAGCCCAAGGTGGGCTCGTCCAGAAAGACCAGCGGGGTCCGGCGTGCAAGAGCGCACACGACACTCGTCTTCTGCTTCATTCCCTGCGACAGTTTTCTGACTTCGACGTTCCTCTTCTTTTCCAAGGAGAAGAGATTCAGGAGGTGGTTGAAGTAAGCTTTGTCTTCAGAAGACGCAACTCCATGGAGCGCAGAGAAGAACAGGATGTTCTCCCACACAGTCAGCCTCCAATACAGATTCCTGCTCCCCTCAAGAACCGCACTCATCTTCCTCAGTATTCCAGGATAGCCTGACTGAACATCCTCTCCGAAGACTGTGATTCGCCCCGAATCGGGGCCCATCAATCCGAGAGCGCATTTGATCGTAGTCGTCTTCCCTGCACCGTTCGGCCCGAGGAGTCCCACAACTTCACCCTCTTCCACATGGAAGGTGGCATTGTCAACGGCTCTTACCAACTTGCGGCCCCCATCGCGAAAGGTCTTCGTCAAGGCTTCCACCTTGAGCGCAATAGTCTTGCCCAAACCTCATACACCTCCTGCGCAATCTTGCGGCAATCCGCCCCTATACAGCTGGCCCAACGGAGTAGATTGGGCATTTGCCATATCGTGGTTCGACTTCACAACGCTTCCATGCATCCAATGCTACAGCTTGGATTGAATATTGTCAAGTATATGTTCATCAAATTGAATGTGTTATTAACTTTTCGCATTTACGCTTCTCTTTCGAACTGTATTTCATTGGCCAGGGTTCACAGCTGTTTCGACAACGCGCCGTCATTAGGGATCACACTCGCACGGGAAGACCGGCATCAAGTGCTATCCCTTCCAGGTCCACTTTACACCGCCACGCCCATACTTCAACCCCTGCCTCCAACGCGCCAACGAGGGCATCAGAGAAGTCCGGATCCATGTTGCGGTTGGGAATGAAGGACGACGCGTCTATTCGCTGGATGACGAAGAGGGCTATGGCTCTGAAGCCCTCAGCAACAGCTTGCGCAAGCTCCTTCATGTGCCTCGCCCCGCGGACCGTGGGCGCATCTGGAAACATGGCCATGCCATCATCCACAAGAGTTACTGATTTGACCTCAATGAAGCAGTCACGGGCATCCCGCGCCCCTGTCCCGGGCAGGCCTCCTTCAACTGCATGCCTGTGAGCACCGGCCTTCCCGTTGCCCTCGCCAGTGGATAGGCGGAAATCGAATCTGCTGGTGCCGAAGGAAGACTCCCTCAAGATGCGGGTGTATGCAGCAAGCTCGGGGAAGAAGCCCGCCTGCAAAGCCAGATGTATGAGGTCATTGGGAACCCGCGAATCCACCGACACCAATACTCCGTCATAGGCGACCAGCACTAGGTCATAGAAGGTCTTCCGCCCCGGGCCGCCCCTCGCGGCAGCAGAATCGCTAGATCCAGGTGTCTTGGGGAAAGCAGGGACTACGTAGACTTTGGCCCCGGGCACAAGCAGTTCTGTCAGTCGGCCGGGATCTGCCAAATGTGCCGTGATCTCGTCGCCGGCTCTGTCAATGCCATAGGCCTGTTCCACATCGCAGGCAAGACGGACTATGGCGACAAACCTGTTAGGCCTGGCAATGAATGTGGCTTCCACAGGAACTTGGTTTCGAGTATGGACTGGAACGTGCTGCGAATCCACCATGGATCCCTCCTATTCAAGCAAGAACGGGTTAGCCATCTCAGCCTCGATTGGCCGTGCTAACCCGTTCCTGCCTAGACATGTATTGCCCAAATGCAAGCTAAAATCGTCACGGCAGACGCAGCTGATGCCGCATCCCGTGGAACTCGGTCTTTCATGCGATTATTGTACCGTGATTACCGTCTCCTCCAAGGGTCTGCAAGAACGCGGCCTGCGGGCGGGCAACTCTGCCGGGTATCCCATGGGAACCAATGCTACAGGCCGAAAGCGTTCAGACAGGTTGAGAGCCTTACTCACCTTCTTCTCATCGAAGGCACCCACCCAACATGATCCGATCCCGTATGCCAATGCCGCCAGAATCATGTTCTGAACAGCGGCAGCAGTATCTTGTATGCAATACAGCTCAGATCCGCGGTAGCCGTAACGGGTCGCGCTCCGTGCAGGCTCGGCCAAAACAACCATGACTATCGGTGCTTGCCCGACGAACTCCTGGCCAAAAGCGGCTTCCGCCAGAGCCGCTTTGAGGCTTGGCCGCCAGATCACCCAGAACTGCCAGGGCTGAATATTGCCTGCGCTTGGAGCCTTAAGCCCGCAATCAATGATGCGGTTCACAACAGATTCGGGAATGGGATCCTGTTTGAACTGCCGAACGCTGCGTCTCTCTTCAATAGCCTCAATCACGTTCTTGCTCAACACAGTCACCTCCACTGAACACAACACATCGAGGCTCTCACGATATGCATTTATCCGTAGTTCTGAAAATTCCTGCATATGTGCCTAAATTGTGAGTTTCTATGCCGCTGTAAAATAGCATGTTGGGATTGTCCATCAATACGCTTGCTATCAATTTCCTCGGCTGGTTGGCAGGCCGGGCGGACCCAAACAGCCGTTGCGACTCAATCACCCATTCCCAATCAAGCTCTGAGTCAGTTGATGTCTATTCTGCGCGTCTTCACCCTCGATTCTTCAGTCTTGGGTATGGTTATCTCAAGAACGCCATGGTTGAAACTGGCTTTAGCCTGGTCCGCCTTGACTCCGACATTCAGCGGAAGCGTCCTCATGAACTGCCCAGAGAAGCGCTCCCGCCGGAAAACATTGCCCGACTCAATCTCATGTTCAGTTTTTGATTCTCCCTTGATCGTGAGGCTGTTGTCTGTCATAGTCACTTCCAGGTCATCACGGTTCACTCCGGGCAAGTCGGCTCTGACCACAACATTGTCATTGGTCTCATACATGTCCACTGACGGACGCCATTTCCCAGTCGCCGCCAGGTCCGTCCTCCAGCTCCCATCGCCTAAGATCCTGCCGAATGCGTCGCGAAGCGCGACGAGATCTTCAAATGGATCCCACCTGGTAAGCCCCATCTGTCAGCCCTCCTCAATCATGTCTACTCCCCTGCCCCACATCGGGTTCTTCAGGCTTGCGCAGCCTGCCAAACCTCGATTCCGCCGCCACGTCCCGAGTGGCCGCCCGGCCTCTCCACGCTACGCCATGCCCTACTTGCAATAGCTAGTATGGCTCCAGGAGACCCAACTCAAACGACGGGTGAACGCAGTTTCTCAACTTGGGCACGAACCCAGTCGGAGATTCACATGAAGGCAGCAATATCTTGTTCTGTGAGCAAAGACCCTTGTTCCTTGCCTCATCTGCCCGTACAGAAGTGAGTGGAAGGCTAGTAGATAGGGTATATGGAGCCAGGGTCACATTTAAAAGACAAGTCATAATGGCTGTTGGGGTTGGGATGATCTAGCTGCTCGCGCTAGAATACCGCCTGAGAGAAAGCAGCCAGAAGGCTCTGCCCAGAACCAGGAATACAGCTGTGACTGCCAGGGCCGAGGCTACGCCGTTGAGGCTAGCCGTACCCAGCAGGACTGAAGCAGGCACATTGGCAACGACTGCAACAGGAACGATGAATGTAAAGACGAATCTGGCGGCGCCTTTGAATATGTCGGCTGGATACTGGCTGATCGTGAAGAAGTCGAGGAACAGGTAGTACAAGGCCTCAATCCGCGTTGCCCAAAACGATATGGTCATGATGATCAAACCCGCAGCATACTTCAGCAACACTGCAGCCAGCACCAGCACGATGTACAGAGCCCAGTGCCATCCGCGCGCAACCTGCCCCATCCCGGCCCAAGAGCGCTCAACTACAATCACAGCCATGGCAAGACTGAACACTGCGTCATAGTTTATCCGCCTCAGCGAGACGAAGAACTGCGCGTCTATGGGCTTTGTGAGCAGTATGTCGAGATCGCCACGTTCAACGTACCACGAGAGATACTCGATCCCGGTGAAAAACATCAGGTAAATGCTGTTTACAAGCTGATAAGTTCCTACAAGAAACAGGGCCTGCGGAAGAGTCCAACCCGGAATCACGAGCTGGTTTGCGTAGATAATCGCAAAAAATGCCAGCATGAACCCGAACTCGGCGAGGTTGCCGAGCATTCTGATAAAGAAGCCGGCCCTGAACTGGATGTCTCTGAGAAATTGATACCTGGCAAATATCCTGATCAGCCTACATTCTCGTCCCAACAAGTCCCCCGCCCCCCAAGCCAGATATGTCAACGGACAAGAGATTAGCCTCCGTACGCCGCATATCGTTTGGTTCCCCTGTTCCACATCACCCTGCATAAGACGGCAGTAACCATAATCCACACAGCCATTAGCCCAAGCCCTGCCCTAACTTGGGCTGGAGCCAGCCTCTCCAGGTATATGTCCAGTTGGAAGCTGAGCATGTACCTGTATGGCAAAACGCCTGCAACCCGCCTTACTGCCGATGGCATGAGGTCCAGAGGAATCAATGCCCCTGACAGGATGGTTCCAACAAGCTCCTGAATCCTGAGGATTCCGCAAACATCCTCGATCCAGAATGCAGCAAGGCACAGGCACGTCCCAAAGAAAAACCCGAGGACAGCCCCGCCGAAAACGCTGAGGATGAAGTAGGCCCAGTAGGCCGGAGACCTCAGAAGGATCATCTCGTCCCAGAAGAGCACCGCAAAGCCTGCCGTAAGAACCGCAGCGAACAGGCCGTAAATCAGGTTGTTGGCGAACATGGAGACGAAGTAATATCTGACATAGTCGATTGGCCTGAGCAAAAAGAAATTGAGCTCGCCTGTCTTGATGTTGTCGCCTATCTCCCGCCAAACTACCTGTGGTATAGCCTGGATGAGGAATCGGCTCAGCACGTAATACGTTCCAAGGCTTGCAAGGTCATACCCTGCTATCTGCCCCGACTCGCCGAACACTGCCCTCCATAGGTACATGATCCCCACTACAGGCAGGATGAAGCTTATGATGCTTATCAACCAGTTCGCCCTGTATTCAGCTGAAGACTGTATGGTGTTTTTGATGACTATGAGGTATTTCCGCACTATCCATCACCCCGCACAGCCTCCGCGGCGCTCCGCACCCCAGCAGATGGCTGCTGACCGCTCCAGACCTGTTCCACTATTTCTTCGAGCCCCGGTTCCTCAACTGTAAGATCTTCAACGATCTCCAGCGAAAGAGCCGCCTGGCACGCATCCCGCGCCACGCTCTTTTGAAGCTTCAGACGCATATGCCCTAGATCCATCTCCTCAACCTCGCCGAACTGCCTCAGGACGGCTTTGCACTCTTCAATGTTGGCTGCGCCTGCATAGGCAGGAAGCTTCACCGTGATCCACTTGTAGGGGAGCAGCGAATCCAGGAGGTCGGGCACCTTGTCGTCTGCGATCAGAACACCCTGATGTATCATTATCACCCTGTCGCAGAGTTTCTGGATATCAGCCATGTTGTGGCTTGTAAGCAGAATCGTAGTCCCCTCAGCGCAATTGATTTCCTGCAGGAATTCCCTTATGGCCCGCTGCGACGGAACGTCTAGCCCGATGGTGGGCTCGTCCAGAAAAACAACCTTTGGCCTGTGGAGAAGCGCCGCGATGAGCTCGCATTTCATCCGCTCTCCCAATGAGAGGCTCCTCACCTGGATCCCGAGGAGATGCGAGACGTTGAGCGGCCCTGCCATTCGGTCGAGTCTACGCCTGAAGATGTCATCGGGGATGCGATACATCTCCTTTACCAGGCGGAAGTATTCCATTGCCGGCAGCTCCCACGTAAGCTGATTCTTTTGCCCCATTACC
Organism: Bacillota bacterium; assembly: GCA_028709305.1. GTDB lineage: Bacteria > Bacillota > DTU025 > DTU025 > DTU025 > UBA10085. The sequence goes on from JAQVXE010000003.1 coordinate 31,905, forward strand.
AGCGATATCTGGGACAGAAAGTCATGTTCGCGTCGTGCGGGGTCATGCCCCATGACTCTGGCCGTGCCCGCTGTGGGATACAAAATCCCCGCCAGCATCTTGAGGGTCGTAGTTTTGCCGGCGCCGTTGGGGCCTATGAATCCTACGAATTCGCCCTGAGCGATGTCGAAGCTGATGCCCCGCACGGCCTCAATAGATGTGTGCTCGCGCGCAAACAAGCTTTTCAGCGCCCCTCTAAGCCCTGGGTCACGACGGTGAATGAAGTATGTTTTTGAGAGATCGTGCACTTCTATGGCCACTTCAACCCCTCCTCATACTTGGCAAACGAGCGTAGCCAGTCGCAGAGAAGGCCACATACAGCCAAATGCAGACGCGGAGGGCAACAGGTCGAGCACAACTCCATCTCCCCCAACTTACGATTCTGGAAATGGCCTTAGCCTGCTCCATACTTAAGGTCAACGAGGAACATCATACCATGATATCGTCTAGTTGAAAATGAAAACCTTGCCTCACACAACGCAAACCTGAACCATCGCCTTCGATCTCTGATGCAACCGTTCTGCAAATCTCATGCTACGTTCGCAGGGCCAATACGATCCGATATCGCCCAAGTAGGCTGAATGCCCTCAGTTCACACATATTTAACTTCGCGGTCGCCTTTGTTAACATCTCTTTCATTCAAGGTCAATCCCTGACCTCCATAATCAAGCTAAACAGCAAATGCAAGGAGGGTTATCAGAGATGAAAACCAATCACAACAAGTCCACCGCCCGCAGACCATCAAAGGCTCAGACATCTTTCATAAGGGCTGCATGCGGAAGCGCCCTCACCCTGCTGCTCGTCTGCGCAGTGGCGCTCGGCGCATCGGCAGCACCGACCAGGGGGCAAGTGACTGTGCAAGGCTCGACTACCGTCCTTCCGTTTGTCCAAAGGACCGCGGAAGAGTTCATGTTGAAGAACCCGTCGGTATCTATCTCTGTTAGGGGAGGCGGATCCGGCAACGGAATTGCGGCCCTGATAGACTCCACTGTCGACATAGCAATGTCCTCAAGGTTCATCAAGCCTGACGAAGTCAAGAGGGCTAAAGCCAATAGAGTCTCACCCGTCTCGTTCAAGATAGCGCTTGACGGAATAGCAGTAATCGTCAATCCGAGTAACTCAGTAAGCAGGCTCTCCCTGAGTCAACTGAAAGCCGTATACACCGGGCGGATTACCAACTGGAAGCAGCTAGGCGGGCCCGACAGGGCGATCGTTCCCATATCGCGGGATTCCAGTTCCGGCACGTTCGAAGTCTTCTCGACTATCGCTCTCGGCGGCGCTCGAGTCACTCCAGACGCTCTACTGCAGGCCTCGAACGGTGCCGTCGCTGATATCGTGTCAAGAACACCTGGGGCCGTGGGGTACGTCGGGATCGGACATCTCTCCTCAAGAGTGAAAGCGATCCAAGTCCGAACTGAAGACCCGGACAGCTCCTATGTTACGCCATCTTACGCATCAGTCCAGTCAGGCAAATATCCTATGGCAAGGGAGCTGTTCGTCTTCACGAACGGATCTCCCGCAGGCGCCGTGCTTGAGTTCATCGACTTTATGATGAGTCCTGAGGGACAGAAGCTTGCTGAAGAAGAGGGCTTCGTCCCTATCATGCCTATTGGACAACAGTGAACATCTTGGGGGAACGCACATTGAAACGAACAAGATCACATCTCTCTGATACAACGACAAGGATGATACTGGCTGCAGCCGCATTCTCATCCCTCGCTTTTCTAGCCGGCATTCTCGTGGTTCTGTTCCGCGAGGCATTGCCGGCACTGCGCCAGATCGGGTTTGTTGAGTTGATCACCGGTACCGACTGGTATCCTACCTATCGCCCACCATCATTCGGGGCCGCGCCCCTGATTGCTTCCTCGATCCAGGTGACTGTAGGCGCAATGATCGTAGCAGTCCCGCTTGGGCTGGCGTCCGCCCTATTCATGTCAGAGGCAATGCCGGCGCGAGCTCGGAACATAATCAAACCCGTTGTAGAACTTCTGGCAGGGCTCCCCTCCGTGGTTTATGGCCTGTTTGGAATGGAATTGGTCGCGCCCCTGATAATGCAGGCCTTCGACCTGCCTACCGGACTCACGGCCCTTTCCGCCTCCATAGTGCTGGGCATCATGGCCCTGCCGACCGTGACCAGTGTAGCGGAGGACGCGTTGTCTGCTGTCCCCAGTGCCTGCAAGGAGGCCTCCACAGCCCTTGGCGCAACACGTTGGGAGACTGCAAGCAAAGTAGTGATGCCTGCCGCATCATCCGGGATAATTACCGCGGTCTTGCTCGGGGTGAGCCGCGCAATCGGCGAGACCATGGCAGTCCTTATGGTTGCCGGAGGAGCAATCAGGATGCCAAGCTCTTTCCTTCAGCCTGTCAGGCCTATCACTGCTGCAATCGCCGCCGAGATGGGTGAAGCCCCCGTCGGAAGCATGCATTACCATGCCCTATTTGCCCTCGCAGTCATCCTGTTCCTTTCAACCCTGGCATTTAACGCCACAGCAAATGCACTGAAAAACAAGTTCAAAGCAAAGGTGGAATAAGCATGAAGCCAGCGGAATCATCCAAATCCAATCTTATCGCCCCCGTCCACAGGCTTGCGAGGCCAACGATCAGATCACGTATGTCCGTCCTGCACAGGCGCAAGGCGCGTCAGGCTGTGATGTTCGGGCTTACGGGTGCGTCCCTGGTCCTAACGATCGGATTCCTCACCCTGCTCCTCGGTTTCGTCGCCCAACGTGCGCTGCCCGTTATGAGCTGGGAGTTCATCTCCCAAATGCCAAGAAGGGGGATGACCGAAGGCGGCATCCTTCCTGCTATCCTCGGCACAGTTTACCTGGTGGCAGGCTCCGTATCAGTAGCGTCAATCCTCGGAACAGCAACCGCAATATACCTGACGGAATACGCGCAGCAGGGGCCAATCGTGAAGTTCATAAGAGCAGGCGTAAACAACTTGGCAGGAGTCCCTTCAGTAGTCTTCGGCCTCTTCGGCCTGGCAGTCTTCGTGAAGCTCTTCGGCCTGGGGGTGTCAATTCTCTCGGGCTCCCTGACGCTGGCAGTAGTGATTCTCCCCACGATCATCAGATCGGCCGAAGAGGCTCTTCTGGCTGTACCCAAGTCATACAGGGAAGCCTCCCTCGCCCTAGGCGCAACCGAATGGCAGACAGTTCGATACGCCGTGCTGCCATCAGCGATTCCGGGAATCCTGACCGGGTGCATACTCGCAGTCTCGCGTGCAGCAGGCGAAACAGCACCGATCATGCTCACTGCTGCGACATTCTTCACAGCCCGCCTACCCCAATCCATGCTCGATGAGGTCCAAGCCCTCGCCTACCACATCTTCGCCCTCGTAACCGAAGGCACACACCCAGAGGCGCAAAAATCAATAGCATTCGGCGCAGCCTTCGTGCTGCTTGCAATCGTCATCTTGCTAAACCTTTCGGCCATCATCGTCAGGGCCCAGCACGGGAAGAAAGAGTGATAACGAAGGTAGACATGGTAATGCCCCGGCCAGCTGGGCTAGATGCCGTCAGCATGCCAGGGGCTTATTTGCACCACAGCCGGCGCCGATTCTGCTCTGCTGATGGTGTTATTGTGTCAGTACTTCTCCCTCTCCCCGGTAACCATATAGATCACGCGCTCGCCAATGTTGGTGGCGTGGTCGGCGATGCGTTCCAAGAACCGCGCCACAAAGAGCAGATTGACTGCCTGAGCACTCATCCTCTCGTCTCGGCCGTGGACTGTGAGCTCCATCAGTTCGTCAAAGAGCGCTTGGTAAGTGCGGTCGACTGCATCGTCGTTCCGGCACGTCTGCCGCGCAAGGTCCACATCGCGACGGACAAACGCGTCAAGGCACCCCGAAATCATCCTTTGGGCCGAATCTGCCATCTCAGGTATGTCTACCAAGGGCTTTATCAAAGGCGCCTTTCCTATTCTCAGCACTATCTCGCTCACATTTACTGCGTGGTCACCCATGCGCTCCAGATCGGTGGCGATTGAGATAGCCGTGGCCACAAGACGCAAGTCTCTTGCCAAAGGCTGCTGAAGTGCCAAAAGGTTCAAACATCGCCCTTCTATGGCGAGGCCAATTTCGTCCACTACAGCATCATTGGCTGCCACCTTACGAGCCAAGTCCATATCTTTTGTCGCCAACGCCTCAACGGACAGCCGGACCGCCTCTTCGACCATGCTGCCCATTGTTAAAATCTCCTCGTTGAGCGCATCCAATTCTCTTTGATACTCCCGCCTGCTCATTATGGCACCCCCTATCCGAAACGTCCCGTGATGTAGTCCTCAGTACGTTTGTCACGGGGATTCTCGAAGATATCAGAAGTCCTGCTGAACTCTATCAACTGTCCCGACAAGAAGAAACCGGCCTTATCCGATATCCGTGCAGCTTGCTGCATATTATGGGTGACTATCACTATGGAATAGTCCTTCTTGAGCTCGATTATTAAATCTTCTATGTTTGCCGTGGAGATGGGATCCAACGCAGAACAGGGCTCATCCATGAGAAGAACCTCCGGCTGCACAGCCAAGACCCGTGCAATGCAAAGCCTCTGCTGTTGACCGCCGGAAAGGCGTAGCGCAGGCCCTTTCAACCTGTCTTTCACCTCATCCCAGAGCGCCGCCGCCCTAAGGCTACGCTCGACTCTCTCTGCCAGAGCAGCCCCACTTGCCATCCTGTGGATCCTCGGCCCATAGGCAACATTGTCAAACACCGACATTGGAAATGGATTCGGACGTTGAAATACCATGCCGACTCTTTTTCGAAACAAGACCAAATCTACTCCTGGAGCATAGATATCCTCTCCCTCAATGGCCACCCTACCCTCGACTCTGAAATTGGGGACGAGGTCGTTCATGCGATTCAGGGTTCTCAGGAAAGTAGACTTGCCGCAACCTGAAGGGCCGATAAGCGCGGTAACGCTGTTGGCATCGATGGAAATGGATATGTCTGCAAGAGCTTGGAAGGATCCATAGAAAGCGTTTAGAGACGTGGTCTGGATCGCAGGACGCTCGGAAACTACAGCCTTCGGCAGGGCTTCTCCATTCTCAGCTTGCACCACCTTTGCTGCCACAGGCAATTCATCCAATTTAATGTTCACACTCAAACTCCCCCTTTGCCTTTCCCTACATAGATTGTGGCACGGGAATGCTGACTGAGTGTGTTTTCAGTATGAACACTTGTTATTGGCCTGTTAAATCATTGTTAAGACCCGTAAGATACAGGCAGCGTGAACGAGAATGTAGATCCCTTTCCCAGACAGCTCTCGGCAGATACTTCGCCACCATGGAGCTCCACGATGTGACGTACTATAGAAAGCCCGAGTCCCGTCCCTCCCATCTGGCGGGAGCGTGACCGGTCAGCACGGTAGAACCGCTCGAATATCCTTGGCAGATGCTCAGGCGCAATACCCACACCGGTATCAGTCACTGAAACCTTCACTACATCGCCCTCTACCGACGCGGTAGCGACGACAGTACCCCCCCTGGGAGTGTACTTCACTGCGTTGTCTAGGAGATTCACGATTACCTGAATGATCAACCCCCGGTCTCCAGCGACTTCAGGAAGGCCAACTGGAAGTCTATCCACTATCTCTACTCCTGCGGAGACTGCCTTGGCGCAGACTGCCTCAATAGAAGCCCCCACTGCATCGGCCAGCTCCACAGAGCTGCGCAGGATTTGGGTTTCCTTCGATTCCAGCCTCGAAAGTTCCAAGAGGTCGGCAATGATCTCGGCCAACCGGTCTGCCTCCCGGGCAATCACTCTGAGGAACCTCTCCCGAGTCTCACTCTCGTCCATTGCGCCATCCAAAAGCGTATCGGCGAATCCCTTGATGGAAGTGACCGGCGTTCTAAGCTCGTGCGAAACATTGGCCACGAAATCCTGACGGACCTGCTCCAGCTTCCGAAGCTCTGTGACGTCCTGAAGCACAGCCACGGCGCCTGCCGCCCCGCGCCCCGCCCCGTCGGCAATGGGTGCAGCGCTTATCCTCAGGTGCATATGTAGTGGAGAGAAGATCCTGGTTTCTCTCACGTTGCCGCTGCCGTGCACAGCATCCTCAAGCGATTCGGCCAAATCGCGGTTGCGGACGACCTCCAGGAGAAATCTGCCCACCGCATGCTCCTCAGAGGTATCGAACATCTCGCAAGCCGCCCTGTTCACCAGGATTATCTTGCGAAAGCTGTCCACTGCAACAACGCCATCAGCCATCGCAGAGAGAATCGTCTCCATCCTACCCTTTCTCTCCGACAGCTCGCCCACATTCTGTTCCAGCTCAGTAACCATGTAATTGAACGCATCTGACAACTGCCCGAGCTCATCGTTGCCCTGCGCCGGCATTCGAGCGGTGAAGTCGCCATGGGCAATCTCTCGCGCCGCCAGGGCCATGTCATTCAGTGGCCTGCCAATGCTCTGTGAAAGCGCAACGCTGAGCATTGTCCCGGCTGCAGCTGCGATAATGGCGGCGTTCGCCATGAATTTCCTGATCGTCCCGGCAGATCTCTCGATGTCAGCGAGGGACATAGCCAGCCTCACGTAGCCCATCATTTCCCCGCCTGCACCAACAACCGGCATAGCCACGTATCTCAGCTTAGCGTCGAGGCTGGTGCTGTACCGAGTTGTTAAGCCCACGCCCACGCTGTGAGCTTCTATGATCTCAGGACGATCCCCATGGTTCTCCATAGATCTAAAATCGCTTTCCGAATCGCCTATGACACTTCCATCCAATGAGATAACAGTGACTCTGAGGCCCGTCTTGCGGCCTAACTCCTGCGCAAGAGTGTCGACATCTCCTGCTCGATCCAGCTCACCCCGGATAACTTCAGCAGCCAAGGTGACATAGGTTGAGAGTTCATCATCTAGCCTGGAGACGAAATGCCGTTGAATAGCACCCGAAAGATAGGCGCTTATCAACAAGAGCGACACCGCCGCCACCAGCAAGTACGTAGCAGCAAGTCGCTGGCGGTAGCCTAGACGGATCATCTGGTTGAGCCTCCTCAGCGAAAAGCCAGCAATGTTTTGAACAGCCAGGCAGGTGGGGGATTATGGCTTTTCGCAAACATGCTGGAACCTGTACCCCACACCATGCACTGTCTGTATGTAGACTGGGTTGGAATCGTCTTCCTCGATTTTCTGCCTTAGCCGCCTTATGTGAACGTCTACAGTGCGCGTGCTGCCCGGGTAGGCGTATCCCCATACCTTCTCCAAGATTAGCTCACGCGTCAGCACTCTACCACTGTTGGACGCAAGCAAGTAAAGCAGTTCGAATTCTTTGGGAGTAAAGTCCATGCTCTTACCCCTGACTTGCACCTGGTAAGTATCGGGATCTATCACCAGGTCCCCCGTGCGTATCCGTGCGCATGTAGGCTCGCCCTCGCATTCCAGATTCATGTTCTGCCTGCGCAATACCGCTTTCACTCTAGCAACAAGCTCTCGGATGCTAAAGGGTTTTGTGACATAATCATCCGCCCCAACCGAAAGCCCCAAAACCTTGTCAAACTCCTCGCCTTTAGCCGTAAGCATTATTATCGGGACCGAGCTCTCCCTCCGCACAGCCTGGCAAACCTCGATGCCGTCAATTCCCGGAAGCATAAGGTCGAGTATGATCAGGTCGGGCGATTCTGCGCGAACGACACGCAGAGCCTCTACTCCGTCATAGGCCTCAACGACCTCGTACCCTTCCTTTTCGAGATTGAAGCGAATCAGCTCGACAATGGAGGCTTCATCGTCGACTACAAGGACTTTGCGCAGCATATAGACGTACCTCCTAGCAGGCATCTACACAGACGATTATATCACTCATACACAATCAATTCCCCTGTCGAACTGGAAGGCAGATGAAGCATGTTGGTAAACCCCGCAATGGAGTGGGCTGGTCCTGCAAGTCCCAGGACTGCTCCATCCGTCTAAGTAACTCGCAGAAGGTATCTCGGCCTAGTCGACCAGCCAGGCTCTGAATTGCGGACAATGCAAGCCCGGAGATTGTGCAGGAACTTATCGGAACTCGCTTAGAGCCACTGCCATTATCTGGTGGCGCTCAGGTCTCCGCGGGGCGAGGGGCTAGCAACTCCAAATGGCCCATGCCCATTGTCTCTGAACTGCGACACGCGCGTCGGCAAGTTTAGCAGTGCAATGGTACAGCCCGAAGTACTGGTACCGTCCGCGCAACATCGACGACAAATGCCTTTGTTGGTTGCGTCTCTCCCAGTGCATGTGCGCCTTCAGCCATTGTTTGATCCTGTCTAGGAACTTGCGTATGCTCTTTTTGCTTGGAACGCGGATCACCGCGAACCTGCCTTTCCGGTCCTTGCCACATACATGAGTGAAGCCGAGGAAGTCAAAGGTCTCAAGCTTCTCGCCAACCTTCGCGATATCCTCTCTGGCGGACCGTCCAAATGGCAGCAAGCGGGTCTTTTCCCCCGCAAGCTCCAGCCCGAACTTCCCCGTACCCTCCACCAGTGATCGATGGAACAGCTCTGCATCCCGCTTGTACTCGAAGCAAACTACAAAATCATCTGCACACCTTATCAGATGCGCCTCACCCCGGAACCATTTCTTGCCGACGCGCTCGAACCACGTGTCGAGGACGCAGTGCAGATAGACGTTCGCGGGGAGTGGCGATATAGGTCCGCCCTGCGGAGTTCCCTCATCGGCGATTGTGACTACTCCATTCTCTATTGCTCGCGCTCGCAGCCACTTCTCGATAAGCCGCAGAATCTTCGGGTCTGCTACTCGTGTTCGCAACATCCGCATCAGCCACCCATGGTCAATGTGGTTGAAGTATCCCCGGATGTCGGCCTCGAACACGTACCGCACTTTGCCTGTCATGATGCATTTACGCAGCGCGCTGAGCGCCTGGTGTGGGTTTCGCCCTGGCCGGAATCCATGCGAGACGTCGAGAAAGTCAGCCTCGAAGATCGCCTCCAGGATTCTCGCGACAGCTCTTTGCACCAGCCGGTCTTCTACGGTTGGGATACCCAATGGCCGCGTCTTCCCATTGCCTTTCGGTATGTCGACGCTACGCACCGGAGGGGCCTTGTAGCGACCCGCCTTGAGTCGCCCATGCAGATCGTTGATGCGCCCATCCAGGTCCTTCTCGAAATCCCTAATGGTCTCTCCATCCACTCCGCTGGCGCCATACCGGTTCATTTGCTTCCAAGTTTCCTTAAGAAACTCGGGACCGAGCAAATGTGTCAGCGACGTAAAGCGGAGCTTCCCGTCAGTCCTAGCCTTTGCTGCGATTTTGCCCAGTTCCGTTGACATCCTATCCCTGCCTCTGAGTGCAGAGGATGTTCCCCTGCGCAAATGTGGTCTTGTCCCGCCGCTTCCTCATGTGGCTGGCTTTCCCAACCTCCGAGTACTATCAGCGAGTCCGACTCCCGCCGCGGCTTCCGCCTTCCTTAGGATCGTGTCCCTTTCGGTCGGCGTACTCCGTTTGCTGCGAAGACCGCGGCGGGCCTCCCAGGTTCCTCGACGTTCCTTTTCCGACCATGCCGTGCTCTCTGACCCCGCCGGAGTCTCCGGCAACCTTGCCTTGCTGGTTGCCTACTGTAGCCTTCCAGGAGTGGGACCCTGTCGGCCTCCGGATTTAGACCATCACGAGGCTCAATCGCTTCACTTTCGTTACGGCCTTGTCGTCGCTCTGCCTACGCTTAGCCCGCGCCGTTACCAGCACAGGTCCAAGGCTCGATTCCCTGTGGGTGGCTAGTCCTTGACGGGGCGGGAATTGCACCCGCTGGAAACGTCAGGCTTGTCCTGGCGCACCCCACCGTGGGCCATTTGGCGTTGCCAGCCACTCGCCCCGCACAGACCTGAATGCTACTAGATAATTGCAGTGGCTCTAGGTAAGTCTCAATAAGTTTCTGCGCAATGCCTGGGTCTGCATTGCCCGCAATTCAGAACCCAGCCGCTCGGTTAGTCCAAGATGCTTTTCTGCCAGTTACTTAGCGGCTCGCGCTCGAATGCCACCTGAGAGAAAGCAGCCAGAAGGCTCTGCCCAGAACCAGGGGTACAGCTGTGACTGCCATGGCCGAGGCTACGCCATTGAGGCTAACCGTACCCAGCAGGACTAGAGCAGGCATATTGGCAACGACTGCAACGGGAACGATGAGTGTGAAGGCGGACCTGACGGTGCCTTTGAATATGTAGGCTGGATACTGGCTGATCATGAAGAAGTCGAGGAACAGGTGGTACAAGGCCTCAATCCGCATTGCTCAATGCGATATGGTCATGAAATGAAACCCGCGGCATAAGTCAGGAGTCTGGCTCGCCCGCAGGAACCAGCCTCAAGTTGCAGAAGGATAGTCGAGTATAGTGATAGGCGCAGCAGAGGAGGCGACTTTGCCAATGGCTTTCGATATCGTAGACCTATCCCAGCTGACAGCGCCAGGGCTAGTTCTGGACGTGGGTGGCGGCGGCGAAGGAATCATCGGTTCTGTACTCGGAAGACAAGTGATCGCCATCGATCGCCTCCGGGAAGAGCTAAAGGAGACATCGAATGATGCGCTTAAGCTTGTGATGGACGCGAGGGACATGTCATTCGTCGACGAGTCCTTCGACGAATCGACCTGCTTTTTCAGCCTGATGTACATGCCCCCTGAATCAATGCCCCGTGTCCTCTCGGAGATTCTCAGGGTGCTCAGGCCAGGGGGAAGGCTGAGGATCTGGGATGCGGAGATACCCCCTGCAGGTCCAGGAGATAAGCTATTCACAATCAACTTGGAGATCCTCTCATGCGCCCATGTGCACCTAAGGACCTACAAGACCGGCTATGGAGTACGCTGGCCCGGCAGATCCCTAAACCGCTCCATTCTCGAGCATCTGGCACAGGATTGCGGCTTTATGACACTCGGGCACGCAGAGTCAGGACGGACATTCTACCTGAGCCTGCTGAAGCCGAGCCGACCGGGATCCGGACATGTCTGCTACATACAGACAGCTGCAGGCCCTATGGAAGTGGTCAGAGCCACCGCAATGGACATGCGCGATGCATACGAAGTGCTCGCCAATAGCTGCAGAAGAGTGGTCGAGTTTGGCGGGAAGATTCCCTCCTGGCTCTTCACTGCAGACGGCCAACAGCACGTATCGGAGAAGATACGCGACTCAGACTACTTCATAGGATACATCGCTGACTCCCCGGCTACAGTCCTCTGGATCAAATGGGCGGATGTATCCTCGTGGGATGACACAGGAATCGACGGCCAAGCAGGGTACATCCACGGCTTCGGAGTCAAGAAGGAATGGGCAGGTATAGGCGCAGGGAAGGCCCTCCTGGAATGGGCCTCCTCCTATATAGCCTCCAGGGGAAGGCGGTTGATACGGCTAGAATGCGAGGCAGGGAACCTTCAACTGTGTGCGTACTATGAAAGGCTGGATTTTGAGGATAGAGGGTTGGCAGGGCCGGGCCATCAGCTCCGAAGGTATGAGCGCCGGGCCGGCGAATAGGTCAGACGCCCGATGCGGCCCAATGCCATATGCTTTCGTTCCTAATACAACTCATCCAGAAGAATGTAATACCGAACTTTCGCGACATCCACATCCTCCACGCCGTATTCGTGAAAGAACAAGGCGGCCATCTCGCCGCCCCGCGGTCCGGCATTATGCTTAAGGCTTCTGGCGGCCAGGGCCAGATCCTGATATCTGTCTGCAACCCCGGCGCGGCCCCAGTCGACAAATCCACTGATCCCGCTATCTGAGACAATTACGTTGGGCAAGCAGTAGTCCCCGTGGGTGAATACGAGATCCTCCTCTAGAGGCTTCGTCGCCACAAGCTCATCGTAGATGTCGCGGGCCGCCCTGCCCGTGTTCTCAGGCTCAAGATCCGCCTCATTAACGACGCCCACCTCAACTCTGCCCAAAGCCTCGCCTAGAACCACATCCAGCCTTCGATCGAATGGGCATTCTGAGATGTCAAGACTGTGAATCATGCGCAAGCCGCCGGCGAGCCTTCTCACAACTTCCTCCAGGTCGCACTCTGCAGTACAATCTACACAATTTAGGCCCGGGGCCTCAGTCATCAGCAGGTACTGCATCTCGCCACATTCGCTAAAATGTAGAACCTGCGGCACCGGGAGGCGATAACACAGCCAATCGAGAATTTCCTTTTCACGCCTGAGGTCATCAAACCCGGTCCTGCGTTGAACCTTGAGATACGCATTTGTACTGTTTGGAATTCCCTTCAGCCTATATACAGCAGAGCAAGAGCGGCCCATAGTATCCCTTTCCCACACAGCGCCTCCAATGATGCCCCCGAGCTCCTCGGGAATATCCGTTCGCCAGTCCTTGCTCCTGTTCGCTTCACTCATAGCTACATCCACCTCTATCAAAAGACGTCCAACAGGCGCTATCACATCTAAGTGGCGCCGGAAAGTACTTGAGCACTTGCAAACGGCTGCGGAGGATTCGCGTTTGGATTGTCTTTTGCGAGTGAGAATCGATTTATGCATTCGAAATAACCGCAAAAGAGTATCCACCGGCTTGCGTTCGTGGGAGATGACCAAAACTTAGTCACTTCCCGGGCGAAGGTGCCTAACTTTTGGCCAGGGCCTGCCCAACTTTTGAACATTCGAGGCTTAGAGGTAATATCAGGCAGGGATCGTCCGGTAATATATGGCATACCGAGGCAGTTTCATGCACTAAATGGTTATACACCAGCGCATAATGTCATAGACTGAATTGGCGGGCGCGAAACTGTCTAGGTTTTAGTCACCCCCTGTTCAGAAGTTGATCACTTGCGATCGCGATATGACCAAAAGTTAGCCATGTTCGCTGATAAACCCTGCTCGCCGCCCCTCACCGGTAGACCTTGACCACTATTGCCCAGTTTTTCCCTGGCTTCCCGCCAACGGCCAAGCAGCTCACAAGACGCACCTTATCCAGACCAAGCGGCTAAGGCCTGAACCACAGGTAATACAGACTCGAGGATCGCAGGAAACTTGTCGAGACCTACTTAGATCAGCTCAGACTCTTCCTGAAGCTCAGGCTCCTTAATGCCCCATGGATTCCCGCCCCCAGTGAAGCGCCAGACCGTGTATAAGCCTGCCAGGATGGCCAGAGTAGTCAAAATCCCACCTTCAGGACCGAACGCCCCGCCTGTCAGGAGATCATTGTGGCTCGCCGCGACAGTGTATACGCCCTCAAGTTTTCGTCCGCTCACGGGAAATCCGAAAATGTAGCCTTGGAAGTAGTTCCAGGTGATGTGGTAGCCCGCAGGCATCCATAGATTGCCGGTTCTGAGAAACATGTAGGCAAACAAAAAACCTACCAGCCCCACATTTACAAGTCCGGTCAAAGACACATTGTCATTCCCAACATGAAGAAGAGAGAAGATGAGAGATGTCACAACAGCCGCCGCCCAACGGTTCCACGTCTCAGACAGGGCGGAGATTGAGTATGCTCTTGAATAAAGTTCCTCTGTGAACCCTACGAAAATGAAAAGAACCGCCCCCGCAAGCAGGTTCCATGAGAACCTGGGGTCGGCAAGACTGTTCTCGAGAGTAATGCTTCCGGAAGCAAGCAAGGCGGCGAAAACAACCGCCATCGAAACGGCACCGAGCGCTAGCCCACAGGCAAATTCCCTGCGATGCCCGGAAAGAGATCCCGCTCCTATATCCGCAGGCTTCTTCTTGTCGAGGAGCCTTAAGGCAAGAAGTATGCCGAGGATCAATGCCACAGAAGGAATCAACCTTTGAATGAGCTTTAGCCATCCGCTGCCGTCCACTACTTCTTCCATCCCTTTGACGAGGAATTCCTCAGTCTGCTCACCAGTCAAATCAGTGGGAACTTCTACGGCTGCTGTTATGGTACCCCAGAAGACCAGGAACAGTAACCCTGCTATGATCGAGGTGAAAACTAGGGCGACAATGATTCTCCACTCCGGCCGAAGTCGGCCATCTCCCATGACAAAGAGTCTCCTCAAGATGTGCACCTCCATCTTCCTGTATCCTGCAACTTGCCTGCCTTCGGCGCGAGCCTAAACCTCCCACAAAACCTTGCGACCCACTTCGGAAAGGGAGGCGCATCCTGTCAGCATCATAGCCACATGCAGTTGCTTTGCATACTCCTCGAGCTGCAGACGAACACCTTCCGCTCCGCCTCCTACTGCCGCTACGGCCAGCGGACGACCGACCAGAACAGCATCTGCACCAAGAGCCAGCATCTTCAGGACGTCCACGCCGCTTCGAATGCCGCCATCCACAAGCACCAACATTTCGTCCTTTACCCGCCCTGCTATAGAGGGCAGGACATCTGCAGTGCCCGGCGTATGGTCGAGGGCTCTTCCGCCATGGTTTGAGACCACGATGCCTGCAACCCCGGCCTCAGCTGCAATAGCCGCCTCATCCGGTGTCATGATGCCCTTGAGTATTACGGGAATCCCCGCCTCCGCAACTACCTCCCCGATCTCTGCCTGGGTTTTGGGCTCAACCCCTTGCCCAAGAAGCTTCATGTTAATGAGCGCAGCTGCATCCACATCTATGGCCACTGCAAAGGCTCCCGCCTCCCTGGCTCGCCTCACTCTCTCAATCAGCCCGTGCTGCTCGCGGGGCTTGATTACTGGAATGGCAGCACCGTGGACCTCAGATGTCACAGCAATCGTAGAATCGAATACCGCCGGGTCTCCCCCGTCTCCGCCCATCCCCACAGTGCCTGCCAGACGCGGACCTCTTATCATAGCATCAGCGAGCTGGTGTTCGCCAATGCCCCCCATACGGTTGACCCTGGTTCCTGCCACCGCAGCCCCGAGAATCGGCATGCTGATGTCGAGCCCAAAGAGCCTGAGACTCGTATCGGGATCCCTGGCCTCATGCAGTACGCGGAGATTCAACTTCCGCCGCGACAACACTTGCACGTTGCTTATGAAGCTGCTTCCAGTCCCAATGCCGCCGAAACCAGGCACTTCGCCTGCACACGCCAGACCGTTGCAGTGCCTGCATACCCTGCATGTCCCTTCAAGCTTCTCGGCAGCGTTTCTGCGCACTGTCTGCAAGTCCATCACAACATCCTCCCTCCAGTGGCCCATAGCCGCTGTCCAAGTTCGCGGTTGGTGGCTGAACAAGCCCCTGATCGAGCGACTCTCCCGCCCATGCCGCATTGAAAAACCGTTTTTCCCAACTACATCTCGCCGGGCCAGGCGATCTGTCGCATGTTGTGTCATAGCAAGAAACAAGATAACGCAGTCTGCTTGCAGTGGCACAACACCAGGCTACTATGGGGCGGGCCCGAAGACCCTCTGTCGGGGCACCGGCTTCGTCCGACAAAGAGATATCTCATCTTGGGGCGCCCTGATCTGGAACAAGGTGCTTCTTGACGAACTTCACCCCATACTCAAGTGCATGATCAGGATGAACCCAGAAATCGGGTAGATATCCCATGCCATCGCGATTCTGCATCTCGCTGTCTAGCCAGAGCATCGTTGGTATCCTCACCTCCAGCCCCGAGTGGGGCAGAGCGAAGATCCCGGTGTTTCCGCACAGCAAAGCACCTCGCGTGTTAGTCCCAATGATCGCCACATTATCCACGCTGCGAAGGCGGCGAACCAAAGCCTCAGTTGCACTTCCGGTGTTGGAGTCCACTATCACAACTATGAACGGCGCATTGCTGGTCTGCCTCCCATGTTCAATGCTTATGCGGCACCATCCCTGCCGACTCGGATCTTCTGCATTCTTCCAGTACATGCGCATAGCCTTGATTTCATCAGCGCCAAGCTCCTCCTCGCGCCTTTCTGCCAGCCTGTTCAGGTTCAGGGCTATAGCCGTGTCAGTTGCCAATTCGGCAGTGAAGGTGGAAAGGCCAGCGCTTCCCTTCATCAGCCTTTGACACCATAGCATTCCGTAGACCGTCGATCCGCCATGATTAGACCTCAGGTCAAGCAGGATTACCTTCTCATGGCGCAGCTTGTCCGCATCCTGCACAAACTTGATGAGGGATTGGTCTTCGTCACTAACGGAATCGAAACTGCGGCACGACAGCAAAGGCAAACCTTCCACTTCTCCAAGTTCATAGACTGGTCCGCCATGATCCAAAGAGACTATCGGTACAAGCCATGCCATCTCCATGCTGCCATCCTCATACTCGAGCTCACACATGAGGTCAGCCTGCTGGTCTGGAACGAGCATGCCCAGTACGTAGACTATGCCGCCATACTCATCTATCGACGGTTTCAAAAAGGAAGAAGGGTCAGCGCGATTGATGGACGCAAGGCGAATACCGTTCCCGTTGACGAAACGTCCATCATCGTCCAAGAAGAACCGGAGATACGGGTTTACTCGAAAAGTGTGCCACTGGCATGGCGATCTGTTTCCAATTGCGAAATGGCCATCCTGGATGAACTCAAGACTCGTCGCAATCATGTGGGAGTAGTTCCACAGCGGTATGCTCTGCGAATATTGGGACATCTCTTTGAGGATCCTGCTCTTTGCCGTTTCGAAGACTTCGTCGCCCCCAAAGAATTGATAGCCGGCATAACCATACTTCATTGCGCCAAACAGCAAGTCCACCTCTTCGACAGCCTTAGCCCGACTGATTGACCACTCGTCCAATTCCGCACCAGCTTCTCCACTCACAGCCGGGTCCATTCTGAGCCGGTTCGGGTTGGGCTCATCCCTGAAATCAGTGTAATCATAGAGCAGGTTTGAGAACAATGCTAGCAAGCCTTCGCGGGGCGTCTCGTCAGTCTCCGGCCTATTCGCCTCTACGATAGCCTTGGCCTGTGGCGACAGAACCAGCCAGCTCTGATCCAGGGCAAGCGCTGGCCGAGCCGGCTGCACTACCAGAGCCGTCAACGCTGCCAGGGCACATAACAACCGAACCGCCTTTAAAGTCCACGATTCGCATCGCCGGCCAGAATTGGTCATTGCCCTACCTCCAGGCAGCCATATTGCAGCGGTAACCCGCGTGCCAGCCCATTTCCGGACTCGCCTCCCCATGACCCCGGTGAAACAGGCGACCCAGGCCCGCTCCGTGCTACTCGCTTCTCTTGCCTATACATACTGTCCAGGCCTACGGTTGATGCCATGGGCAAGGCCTCCGTAACGGGGCTACGTCAACTGCAGCTGCGCGATCCGCCACTACGAACATGGCCGACAGACAAGCAGAGCATTCAGAGAGAAGCTTGACGGGCGTGCCGATCGCCAGGGAAGCCCGGGCGCCCGCCAACCGCAAACTGGGACAGCTCCTACGTCCGCCTGAATCTCAACTCATATCCTGTGAGCTCTGAGTAATCCTCACTTAGCTTCTCTGCAACCGATCCGTCGACGTCCACCGGGCCCCTCGCCTCAGCGTAGCCTCCATGAACACCAACCTTCATCCCGCCTAGCCCGTTGGCTGCAAGCAGTTCTCTTGCCAGATCAGCAAGTTCATTTACTCTTGCACTCTCCTGAATCTCCAGTTTCCAACCTGTGGCATCCTCCAACTGATCCAGTACAGCCCGGTAAGTCTCGCCGATTTGGGGGGTGATGAAGGCCAGAGCCATACGACCCTCATCCCTGTAGATGCTGATCTTAGGATGATGGACCGCGCCTGCGAAGGCGTCGTCGATCATGCCCTTCGCCATGTTCTGTTCCATTAAGGGCTCACCAGGCGCGCCCACGCTTCGCGAAAGAGCGGCATCAAGGGAAGCCACATTCCATGGCTCCTGCTCCGCCCCGCCACGTCGCGCGGCGACAACCTGATCCAGAAGGCTCTGACCTTCCACTTTGAATATCAATCTGTAGCCTGTTTCATCTTCGAACGCTCTTGCATATTCCCCCAATGTTCGTCCACAAATACCAGGCTGTTCCAGCCCAGCTGGCTCCCTCACAGTAACTGTTTGCGCCCCAAACGACGGGTCGCGGTTTACTCTTATGCCAAACTCGTCTGCTAGATCCGATTTGATCTTGGCCTTCAAGAATTCCATGTTAGAGTTTGGCGCAACCTCAATGCTTCGCAGTATCTCTTGCTCCAAGCTAGCAATCTCGTCCGCACACCTCTCAGCGTATTTCGGTGTGGGAAAGTACAAAGCTACACTTCCGTCTGAAGCAAAACCAACCTTCTGAAGGCCGAACTCTCTCAACCTTTCCTGGAGCAGCGCCCATGCCGCATTCTGCTCCATGGGTTTCGGCGTCACTGCGTCCACATATTCCTCTTCAGTCAATACGTAGACGACGTTGGGATTGGTGTAGGCAGACCTAAAGCGAAGCGACTCCCGAATCTTCTTCCGAAAAGCCTGTTTCTCCTCCTCTGAAATCTCTTGGGGCCCATGCCAAACCATCATCAGATCAGCAACTGTAAGCGTCGTCCCTTCGGTATCCGTCTCCACAAGATGCTGCCAGAGCTCCTCAGTATCCACTGGTTCTTCCTTGTGTAAGGCGATTCTGTGCACCTGAGGCTTCAGCGAATAACGCCGTTTTGCCCCACCATCTGCCGCAGAATACTCATGAACCCCGAGGGAGTCGGCGACTTCGATTCGGGTATCAGGCAACTCATCTGCCAGCGCCTGGGAGAGCCCCGCAAGGGACTCTTCGTTGCCATGATTGAGCAAAACGAAGTTGGGCATCAAAGCCTTCACTGAGGCAACAATGCCAAGGGAGTCAGCATGGGCAGAGAGGCCGAACTTCCCCACCTTGCACCTAACTCGGTGCTCACGTTCATTCAGGACAATCGTCCGTTCGCTCTCAGGCAGATCAATCAGGTCCATCAGCCTTCTGCCTGGCGATTCTTCATCCTGGTATCCTACTATTGCAAGGAGGTTCTTCTCGCTCTCAACTATCTTCTCTGCATAGATCGGTGATACCCCGCCTGTGAGCATTCCTGAGCTTGCGACTATCACACATGGGTCTTTTGAGGCAAGGATCTTGTCGCGTTGGGACCTGCTTCCCACCGCCTCGATGCCACTTGTATAGAAAAGCTCATTGCCTCGCAGAACTTCCTTCTCGTATCTTCGCTTTAAGTAGTTTGGGTTACGTGCGAACACAGTGTTGACGTTCCTTATCAGACCGTCTACATACACTGGGTATTTCCTCTTCGTCTTACGCATGTAGTTTCTGAGAGCAAGGAGTATCTCCTGGGATCTTCCTACAGCAAACGCAGGGATGAGGACCTGGCCACCGGAGTCCAAGCTTTCACCAACCGCATCCAACAGCCTTTGCACCTCATGAAACCGAGGCGCATGGATTCTCGATCCGTAAGTGGCCTCAGCAATTACCACATCGGCCCCACGCTTCAGCACACCACTGAATCCTTGCATCCAAACGGTCTCCTGCTCGAATGTGGTGAAATCGCCCGTGTAAAGAAGCGTCCCCTCTCCTGTCTGGAGCAGAATTGCAGCAGCGCCAAGGATGTGGCCGGCCCGAAGGAAAACCGCCTGAATCCCTTCTGCCGCCTCAAAAGAAGTCTCAAATCCGTAGGTCACCATCCTGTCAAGAGCCTGCTCAGCGTCTTCCTCATTGAAGAGCTGCAATCCCTCGCTAAACTCCGCAACCTTGATAGAATCGTACAGCAAGACTCTTGCCAGATCCTTTGTGGCTGTTGTGGCATATATGGACGCGCCAGGCGACAGCTTGGCAACAAGCGGCAGCGCACCACTGTGATCGAGGTGGGCATGGGACACGATTATCGCATCGAGGACAATGTCATTTAGGGGCTCCAAGTTCGGGAGCATTTCAGTCCCCTCTTCACTCACCCTCACGCCTGCATCGAGCAATATGTTCTTTCCTGATTCGGTGCTGGCAAGTATGCATGAGGCACCAACTTCTCCAGCGCCCCCCAAAAAACGTATCTTCATAGACTATTTCTCCTACATGATAGATTGCAAATACAGCCGTTTCGGCTCATTACCACAATCTCTATGGTAGCTCGTTTCGCGAGAGAACACGCGGCGCAACAGAGGCATGGCCCGGCCATTACCGAGCACTGGCGCATGCCTCATTCGCCAGGCACGCTACTCCGGCAGCTTCCTCATGGCCCGCACTCCCCAGAGCATCGGTTTGAGATGGACCGGTTCCCTCCCGCCGCTAGCCAGGGCACGTTCGAAGAGCCCCATGGCAACCTCTACGCGCGCATCAAGCATGGCCTCACCAGCCTCAGCCGTTGCCTTGCCCGGATCGCCCATGTAGGGCAGCATGTCAGGATCGCCCACCCACGCCAGAGTATTCGCGAGGTGTTTCAGGTCACGCGAAAACACGTCGCCGCCAAAGAATTTGACGATCTTGGCCAATCCGGCCACGAGCGACGCTCCTCCCGTGTGAGGAGAGGGTGTGGAAGCAGGAACTTCACTGTGTACTTCCGCCACCAACTCAGGGCAACACGTCAGCATCAGCGATGTCTCATTCGTCCCGGCGTGGCTGTCGCGATCATCTCCGCATACACCGTGCCCGAGACCTGTTTTCTCCATAAAACCCGGATCATGCTGAACCATGTACCGAAACTCTATATTGAATGGATCGATGAGGTAAAACTTGTATTTCCTCCAAAGCGCCCGCGCTGCCGCTTCAATCCCCATCTGATGGCGCGGTCCGCCATGGTTGTCTGCCACAAAAAGATAACGGAAACCCTGGGCCGCCAGGCCTTTGCCGTAAGAAAGCAACGCCCCCTCGAGATAGGGCGCAGCTACCGACAATGACCCCTTCACAGGAAGGGCATCTGAACCCAAGTATAGAGATGGCAATGTCACAAATGTGAGCTCGGGACTGCGCCTGTGAAGTGCCTTGATGTACCTCTTGGCCAGCTCCTCGGCGATGAAAACATCCGTACCCACTGGCAGATGGGGTCCGTGGACCTCGATCGGACTCACACTCATCATGAAGACCGTGGATTCGCGGTTCAGAGCAGAAATCTCCGGCAACCGCATCTTCACGTACTCCAGAACAACTGGCTCTCCTGACTCTGTTTTGGCCATATTGAACCGCCTCCACTGCTAAACATGAACGTATATGTTGATCCTGCCGTCCTTCTCACGAAAGCCTGTAGGATACTCAAGATCTTCTGCCAAAACGAATGCGAGTGCACGCCTATTGGTTCAACATGTCACACGTTATACCTTTTACCGATTGCACAAGCAGGCATTCGCTACCTCCGCCCCAAATTTGAGAGCCGGGCGCCACACCGGACGCCCGGCTTCGAAACCCAGTCTGCATATTGCAGACTTCATTCAACACTCAAGGCGAACCTTTCGCCCCGAGCCTCATACCTTCAGCTTAACCCAGCCTGATATGACTTCGATGGAGCCCTCCTCGAACCTGGGTTTGGCAAACTTCATGAAGTACATCGAAGCCTTGCCCGACCTCCACTCAGACGTGTAGGTTATGCCCTTGGCCATGATTCCGTTCCAATCCTTGAATGTCTCCATTGCTGCCACAAGCCCTTCGCGGGTGGGGTTGGCCCCGCACCTCTTCAGGCCCTCGCAGAAGACTTCGGCCGCGATGAATCCAGCCGACGCGAAGGCACTTGGCATTTCGCCGGGGTAGGTTGCCTGGTAGATCTCGAGATACCTGATGGAATCCTCGTCGTTTCCAAGCACAGGCACCCAGCCGGGAGCGATCAAGCCTACGCATGCCTCACCAGCAAGCGCCGGCATCTGGATGGGATCAGCATTGACGTACGTCGTCAGGAACTGCGCGTCAAGCCCCATAACATCCGCCTGCTTCAGGAAGCCTGCGCACGGTTTCAGGGTGGAGTAGATGATAACCGCGTCTGGCCTGGCCTTGATAAGTTTTAGAACCTGCGAGCTGAAGTCAACGTCGGCTGCACCGAAGTTCACGACTTCGACTGGCTCCATCTTGTAGGCAGCCAGCTGCTCCTTTACGCCCCTGAGGCCCTCGGATCCTATGTCAGTCTGCTCGCACGCCACTGCGATCCTCTTGCACCCGAGCCCTTGCACGACATACTGGGCGATAATGCGGCCCTCACTTATGAAGTTGGGCTGCACCGGGAAGAAGTACTTCTTCGGCGGAAATGCCAGTTCACTGATGCCGCTGCCATGGTAGATCGACGGAACCTTCTTTGACTGGATGTAGTCGATAGTTGCCTGCACGCCAGGGGTTCCCAGCGTACCGACGAGCGCAAAGACCTTGTCCTGCTCGATCAGCTTCTTGGTGGCCGCTATCGACCTGGACGGCTGAAAGCCATCGTCTTCAACAATGAGCTTGATCTTGCGCCCATTCACTCCGCCCCGGGAGTTAATCCAGTTCAGGTAGGCCTCCATGCCCTTGCGCATGTTGATCCCGACTACAGCGGCCGGACCCGACTGGTCCTGAAATGCGCCGATTAGAACCTGATTTGCGGTCACGCCAGGCTCCGCAGCAGTAACCAACCCCGCGGTGCCCAGAAGAACGACCATAAGAGATGCGAGCGCCAATTTCCAATGCCTTCTCATTGTGCCAACCTCCTCGCTTTTTGACGCGTCGTCCTGATTGTCGTGATCGTAACGGTCATAGTCGCAATTGCAGTCGCCGTCATCCAGGTGATCCCTGCGCCGGCCCGACCGGTTGAGGAATGGGTCCGGCTATGCGCCTCTGCCCCTCGCACCCCCTCCCAGGTAGGAACGTTTCACTTCCTCGCTCTCTAGTAGCTCGTCGCTGGGGCCTGAAAGGACCACGCTTCCCGTCTCCAGTATGTAGGCGCGGTCGGACGCGGCCAGGGCAAGCCTGGCGTTCTGCTCCACGAGCAATATCGTTGTGCCTTCAGCATTCAGCGCCTTGATTATCTGGAATATCTGCCTGGTCACCATCGGGGCCAATCCGAGAGAAGGCTCATCGAGCAGCAATACTTTGGGGCTCGCCATCAGCGCCCGCCCTATCGCCAGCATCTGCTGTTCCCCTCCACTGAGCGTGCCTGCGGGTTGAGTCTCCCTCTCTTTCAAGACGGGGAAATGCTCATAAACTCGGGCAAAGTCCTGGGGAATCCTGGCGCGGTCCCGGCGCGAATATGTCCCAATGAGCAGGTTCTCCTTGGCTGAAAGCTCCGGAAAAACCTGCCGCCCCTCTGGCGCTTGAACGATTCCGAGGGAGACTATGCGCTCCGGGGAAAGCCCGTCTATGGGCGCGCCCTCAAATTCAATGGAACCCGAAGCGGGCCTCACCACACCTGAGATCGCCCGCAGTGTGGTGGTCTTTCCCGCGCCGTTCGCCCCCAAAAGAGCGACAATCTCGCCCTCGCGCACATCCATAGATACATGCCTGAGGGCTCCGACCATGCCGTAGGAAACATCAACTTCAGACAGCCTCAGCATCTCCTGCATCCTCCCCGAGATAAGCCTGGATGACCTGCGGGTCCTGCTGAACCTCATCAGGAGTGCCCTCCGCTATCTTCCGGCCAAAGTTCATCACAGTTATCTCGTCACACAGCCCCATAACGAAAGACATGTCGTGCTCGACCAGGAGCACCGTCATCCCGAATTCGTCCCTGATATGTCTTATGACCGCCGCAAGCTCCCCCCGCTCCGTTAGGTTCATTCCAGCAACCGGCTCATCCAACAGGAGCAGACTGGGGCGGAGCGCGAGAGCCCTCGCAAGTTCAACAAGTTTCTGCACTCCGTACGGAAGGCCATATGCAATTCTGCCGGCGTATTCAGCTATCCCAAGGAACTCGAGGGTCTTCATTGCCTCGACTCTGAGGCGCTCTTCATCCTTCCTCGCTGCCTGGGTCTGAAATGCCCCGGTGATGAAGTTGGCAGTTCCCGCTACGTGCAGCCCGATGAGGACATTGTCAAGCACTGTCTGCCCGCGGAACAGCTCAACGTTTTGAAATGTTCGAGCTATGCCCCGTGCGATGATATCGTGGGGTTCGCATACAAGGGGCTCGCCACGGAAGGATATGCTGCCCTCATCCTGCCTCACAAACCCGGATATGCAGTTGAACACAGTGCTCTTACCTGCTCCGTTAGGGCCTATGAGACCGTGGATATTCCCCTCCCTCACGCCGAAACTGAGGGAATCGACTGCAACGAGCCCTCCAAACCTCACAGTTATGCCTTCAAGCTCAAGCATCGCCACTCGTCTCCACCCTCCCCGCTTTCGATCTCGCACTCCTTGCACTCCTTATCCGCCAGGGCAGGCTGACCAGCCCATATGGCAGGAAGAGCACCACCAGTATCAGGGAAATGCCTGACAGGACCAGTGGCAGGTTCTTCACCCGGCTGAAAACGTGGGGCATGAGGGTCATGAAAATCGCCCCGAGGATCGACCCCGGCACACTACCCAGGCCTCCCACACAGATGGAAGCGAGCAACGTCATAGAAACGCCCATGTTGAAGTCGTATGGGCTTACATACTTGACGAGGTGCGCATACAGGCTCCCGGCAATGCCTGCGTAAAATGCGCTTATGGCAAAGGCAAATACCTTGTACTTGGCAAGGTTTATCCCCATAGCCTGCGCGGCAACCTCACTGTCACGCACAGCCATCAGGGCTCGGCCCGGACGTGAACGCAGCATGTTCCGCCCCGCCACCACCATAAGCCAGGTCACCACCAGGGCGAGATAGTAGTAGCTAAGGTCGGTATCAAACCTGAAGCCCAGGATCGAGGCGACAGGGACTTTCATCCCCTGGTACCCTCCTGTCAGCCCGTCCCAAACCGCGGATAGCTGGTTAACAGCAACTCCAAAACCCAGCGTGCATATGGCAAGGTAGTGCCCGTGCAGCCGAAGGGCCGGCACTCCCAGGCCAAGCCCGATCACAGCCGCCAGGAGCCCCGAGAGCACCATCGAAGGAAGGAACGGGATGCCCAGCCGGCCTGTGAATATTGCGGAGGCGTAAGCTGCTATTCCCATGAACCCGGCATGCCCTATTGAAATCTGGCCTGTGTAGCCTGTAAGTATGTTAAGACCTAGCGAGACGATTACGTAAACCATGACCAGACTGTAAATGTAGACTACATAGGCCCTGCCGAAGGCAATTGTAATGAGTGGCAACAGAATGAGGGCCGCCCCGAGCAAGGCATTGCGAGTTCCCTTGCGCAGATTATTCACAAGCCTCACACCTTCCTTCTCTCAGTCGTGCCCATGATCCCGCTGGGGCGAATCAGGAGAACTATGACTATAAGGGCAAAAGCGAAAGTGCTCTTAAGCTGTGTGGAGATGTATCCTGCGACCAGGTTCTCAAGCACGCCCAGAAGGAGTCCGCCGACCACGGCGCCGGGCAGGCTCGAGAATCCTCCTAGCACCGCTGCGGTAAACGCCTTTATTTGAACCTCCGCCATCATGCTGGGACTGAGGAACGTAGTCGGAGCTATGAGTATTCCGGCGACAGCTCCCAGCACGGCGCTGATCCCCCAGGTAATGGCATAGACCTTTGGCACAGGAACTCCCATTAGCCGCGCTGCCCGAGGGTTTTGCGAGGTGGCTCTTATGGCGATTCCGGCCATGGTGAACCTGAGCGCCAGGTACAGGGCTCCGGCCATTATCACAGTCACCGCTAGCACAAGAAGGCTGTCACGGGTGACTATGATATCGCCGATGAGAAGCGGACGGCCCCGCACCGCATACGGAAAGCTCACCGGGTCAAATCCCCATATCCACCCTGCCGCTCCATTGAAGACCATAAAGAGCCCGAGAGTCATGATCATCATGCTCACAAGCGGCCCTTCCTGGATCGGCCTGAGGAACACGCGTTCTACCACCATGCCGAAGATGAATGCGAAGGCCAGCGCGCTCAGCATGGCAAGGATATATGGCAGTCCTGCCCGAACAAGCAGAGTGTAGGCCACAAAAGTCGATATCATGGCCATCTCGCCATGGGCGAAGTTGACGATCTCCATGGTTCTGTAGATGAGCACAAGCCCCAGTGCCGCCAGGGCATACAGGCACCCGGCTGAAAGGCCGCTTACCACCTGCTGCCAGAACACGCCTCCACCCCCCTAGTCCCTCTCAAGTAGTTGGATCTCGTCGCGGATGAAGTTGACGGCATCGTCCAAATCCGCAAATCTGCGCTCGTGTCCGCCCTGGATGTGCCTGACCGCAATTCGAAGGTTGGGCGCCCCATCGCCGGTGTCTGTGACGTTGGTGTTCAGCGAGCCTACGCCCACTGCGGGTTTGACGAACCTGATCACGAACGACGCAATTACTGTCTCGCGCGTCATATCACGAACTCCTCCGCTCATTTCTACTCTCCGTGATGATCGCGGGGACCGTCCTTCCCAGAGGCGCGCGCCGCATTGGGTCGTCATCCGGCCCCACCCGCATCAATCCTGTTATCTCTCGACGATCATCGCCATGCCCATGCCCCCGCCGATGCACAGCGTTGCAAGGCCCAGCCCGACGTCTCTCCGCTTCATCTCGTAGAGCAAGGTAGTGAGGATCCTGGTCCCGCTGGCGCCGATGGGATGGCCGAGGGCGATGGCGCCTCCGTTGACGTTGACCTTCTCAGGATCCCATGCAAGGTCACGGGCTACCGCAATGGACTGTGCGGCAAAGGCCTCATTCGCCTCTATTAGGTCGATATCGTTCAATGCCAGCCCTGCCTTCTCCAGCGCCTTCCTGGTTGCAGGCACCGGGCCTATCCCCATCACGCTGGGGTCAACACCCGCCGACGCATACGACCTGATCTTGGCCAACGGCTCGATTCCCAGCTCGCGAGCGCGCTCGGCCGACATGACCACTACTGCGGCCGCGCCGTCATTGATTCCCGAAGCGTTTCCAGCCGTAACCGTTCCGTCCTTCTTAAAGGCCGGCCTCAGCTTCGCCAGGATTTCAGCGGTCGTCCCCGGCCGCACATGTTCGTCCTGTGCAAAGATGATCGGATCCTTCTTCCTCTGGGGGACCTCTACGGGGACGATCTCGTCGGCGAATCTGCCGGCCTCTATAGCCGCAGCCGCTTTCCTCTGGCTACCCGCCGCAAACTCGTCCTGCTCCTCGCGGGAAATCCCGTACTTCTCGGCAACGTTCTCGGCAGTAATCCCCATGTGGGTATTGCCAAAGATGCACCACAATCCATCGTGGACCATCTCGTCGATGATCTCGGCGTTGCCCATGCGGTATCCAGTCCTCGCCTTGTCGAGGATGTAGGGAGCCAAATTCATGTTCTCCAGCCCGCCTGCAACTACAATATCGGCATCGCCTACCATGATTGCCTGGGCGGCCAAGGCTACAGACTTCAGTCCTGAAGCGCAGACCTTATTCACTGTCATGGCAGGGGTCTCCACCGGCAAACCGGCCCCGATCGCCGCCTGCCGCGCAGGGTTCTGCCCTTGTCCTGCCTGGAGCACGCAGCCCATGATCACTTCATCGACTGCATCGCTACCGATTCCCGCCCTCTCGATGGCCGCTTTCAGCGCCACAGCGCCCAATTGGGCGGCGGGCACTGTCGCAAGAGTCCCTCCAAACGTGCCTATGGCAGTTCGCGCAGCAGAAGCTATAACAACCTCTCTCATGCTTCAATACCTCCATTGCAATTCTGGTTGCAGCGCATCAAGCATCGCGTCGAGCCAGACCGCCGCACATTCCAAGATTCAACGAAGTTCGGCCCTGAACCTTCCGTGGCCGACCAGCCATTCTCAATTTGTGCGCCATTTGTCGCCTCATCTCCGACCGCAAGCCTCCTTCGACTCTGGCCTCGGCCTGGAAGCGCGCCCGGCTACCACATGCGCAAAGCCACTCCGGCCTGGTTGTAACCTACTCCCGAGCCAACAAGGACCACGAGGTCGCCAGGTTTGGTCCTCCCCTGTTTCCTCGCATCATCCAAGGCCATTGGAATACAGGCAGATCCGGTATATCCCATCCTGTCCATGATCCAATGGGCCTTTTCTATTGGAAGGCCCAGGTCGTCCATGACTATGTCAAGTGAGTACCTGTTGACCTGGGTGAATATGGCCAGGTCAATATCGGAAACCTGAAATCCGCCTTTTTCGGCTAGCGCCCGCACAACTTTCGGCCAACCCTGATGGTTGACTTCCGCCGGATATTTCGAGACGAACCGCACGTTCGTTCTTCCCGCCTCCACCGACTCGCAGGTGGCAGGCTCGTATGTTCCGCCAGAGTAGATGCCCCATGCCTTGTGGTATGACCCATCTGCTATGAAGGACGATGTCATAAATCCAGGCTTATCATCGAAGGTGAGCACCGCCGCTCCCGCCCCGTCCCCATAGAAGAAGGAAGTAACGTCACCCGGGTCAGCCAGCTTACTCATCATGTAAGCTCCGATAACAAGCACATAGCGGATCCACGAGTTGGTTGCTATGTGGCCTGCTGCTGCAGCAATGCCTGTTGGGAAGGAAGCGCACGCGCATCCTATGTCATAGGTGCCGGCGTTTCTCGCCCCGATCTTGTGCTGCGTGACCACAGAGGTTGCAGGGGTGATAAAGTCAGGGCTGTCAGTGCCCACAAGGACCAGGTCGAGCTCTTCAGGCGCGACTCCTGCGTCTTCCAGGGCAGCCATTGCCGCTTTTGCCGCAAGGTCAGATGTTGCCCAATCGCGTGGGGCGTAGAAACGTTTGGTAATGCCCGAAGACTGCTCGAACTTGAAAATGACATCGCCCAGGCCCGGGGTAGTCCGGTTCATCTCCTCAGCCATGTGGGCATTTGAAACCTCAATCTCGGGCAGATAGAGACCAGTTCCGACTATCCTGGCATACCTTTCCATCAACAACGCCTCCGTTAATTCGATATCTCGGGTAAATCGATGGTTTCCGACGCCCGCTAAACATACTCAAGAGCCTCAGCCTCCGACCACAGCCAATCCCTGTACTTGGGATGGGCTATGGCTATCAGGGCCTTCACACGCTTCCTTACGTTCATCGACTTGAGATGAGCAATCCCGTATTCCGTCACCACGTAGTCAATATCAGCTCTGGGAATCGTGACCGACTGTCCTTCAGTGAAACACGGCACAATAGTGGATATGGTGCCGCCCTTGGCCGTCGATCTCATTGCCAGTATCGACTTGCCTCCAGGCGACATCTGCGCGCCTATGCAAGTATTGAGGGCGCCCCCGCCGCCGCTGTACTGTCTGGTTCCCAGGGTTTCGGAGTTGGCCTGGCCGGTCAGGTCCACCTGCATGGTGGTGTTTATGCTTACCATCTTGTGGTTCTGCGCTATCACCCTCGGATCATTGGTGATATGGCCTCCGTAGAGCTCTACCCCCAGGTTGTCGTCGATGAAGTCATAAAGCTTCCGGCTGCCCAGGGCAAAACACCCGACCATTTTCTCCGGCCACAACGTCTTCGCGCCTCCTGTGATAACCCCGGCGCGGAATAGGTCGACCATTCCGTCGGTGAGCATCTCGGTGTGGACTCCCAGATCCCGCTTTTCCATCAAGAACGATGTCACCGCATTGGGAATGCCGCCTATCCCCAGCTGAATAGTGCTTCCGTCTTCAATCAGGGAAGCAACGTGCCGGCCGATCTCCATTTCCACCTCTGAGGGAGTGATATGGTCTATCTCGATCAGGGGGACTGTATTCTCGACAACATAGTCCACCTGCGAGATGTGGATGTGGGTGTCACCCAGCGTGCGAGGGAGATTCTCATTTACCTCAAGGACGACTGTTCTGGCCGCCCCTATCATCGGCTTTTCATAAGTAAGGCTGAGAGAGAGGGACATGTAGCCATTCTTGTCAGGCGGTGTGGCAGTTCCCCAGAAGATGTCGGGCGGATCGATCTCCGCCTTCTTGAGGCCGCACTCGTGAAGGTGGTTGGGGAGGAATGTGACTGTTCCGCCTGGATGGGCCCTGTAGGAGTTTTGTCCGTAATACCAAGCCTCGTTCAGGAAATGCCCTTTCATCTCGGGATTCAGGAAATCGTAGTCCCTCATGAGCAAGCACGACATGATCGTCACACTCTCCAGCTCATCCTTGCGGGAGGAGATTGCCCCGAGAAGCCCTGGAGGCTCTGCCGCACACATGGCTGACACAATGCTCTGGCCAGAG
>JAQVXE010000044.1:0-12220 GCA_028709305.1 Bacillota bacterium
CGATGTAGACGTGGAATGGGCTTGCTCGATGTACTTCGAACGTGCCTGCCGAGCTGCACGGTGCGGCGTTTTCGATGTGTTGGGCCATCCTGATGTGATCAAGGTATTCGGTGCACGGCTACCCGCTGGTCCAGCGACGTTAGGCAGGTACGAGGAACACTGTGATGCTTTGGCGTCGGCGGCTTCGGTATCAGGAACATGCCTGGAGGTGTCGAGCGCCGGGCTGCGACGTCCCGCAAGAGAACCATATCCCGGGATGGTCTTGCTCAAGAGGGCCCGTAAGCGGGGAGTTGGGATTACCCTGGCGTCCGATGCTCACGAACCTGAAGAGGTTGGGTCGCACTATGATGAACTTGTGGAGTGGGCCAGGACGGCTGGGTACAGCAACGTGAACGTGTTTGACGGACGGGTTGCAACTGAGGTGGGAATAGGGCGGGGCAGTCCGGAATGAGCATTACACCTGCAGAGGACAGAAAGACACGGGCAGGGATGAACCAGCTCAGTGCCACGAGCTTGCGGAGGTGTTTCAGCTCGCCTGGAAGCTGTAAGGCTCGTTGCCACCAGGTTGCCTGTGCTCATCAGTTATCATCTTAGGAATAGAAGGTGGCAAGGGGGCATACAGCCCGACCCTTGCCACTTGCTTTTACGTCTCTCGTTTTCTACTCTACCTGCAATCTCGCAAGAATCCCCCGAGAACGGGGCCAGGGAAGACATCTACAGCTCCGCTAGTGAAAGCCACTGCAGGGAAGCTTTGTACGGCTGTTCCTACCCATACCCCAGGCTGCCCGGTTACTGGAGTCAGAGGAACGCTGACAGTGCCGCCTGGCCAGCTGAATACGGCGCGGTATGTGGTGTCGACCCCTATCGTGGACGGATCAGGAAGGTTGACTCCTGCCACAAGGACTTGCGCAGTGCCAAACTGGTCTGTTCTGAGCCACAGTACTCCGCCGGCGCTCGGCACCGTCGAGATGCGAGGCGAGAGCGCAACCGTGCAGGTGCGCGGCGTCACTGGAGGAGGTGCTACCACAGGCACACATATTCGCTGTCCAACCTGCAACCTGTTAGGATCGACGCCTGGGTTGGCGCGGATCAGGGCATCAACACTCGTGCCGTATCTCAGTGCGATCAGGTAGTAGGTATCTCCGGGCTGGATTGTGTAGATGAATCCTGGGCATGGAACAGGTGCTGGACCCGGGACCGGTATACATATTGCCTGGCCAACGATGAGGTTCAGGGGGTTGATTCCTGGGTTTGCGGCGATCAGTGCATTTACCGTGGTCCCGAAGCGTTGCGCGATTGCGAATAGTGTATCGCCTTGTCTGATAATGTAGATGGTGCCGCCAGGGCATGGGGGATACTGCAAGGCGTAGAGTCCATCATAGAATGTTGACATATGCCATCACTCCCGTGTTGGTCTGCTACAAAGTATGCAGAAGGGCCAAGTTCGGCATTGTGCTCCAGGGAATGATGGACCAAAGGCATAGCCTGCACGATGCAAACAGGAAAGCGGGCGAATCCCAGCACCAGACGGGGCTGATGTCGCGCAGCAGAGGCTGCACGGCAGAGGCCGGTTTCGATGCATAGGCCGCCCGCAGGATGTTTGGCAGTCCAAGTGTCCTTTCTTAGCAGGCGCTATACCCGCACAGCCTGCATTCTGAGCACCCGGATGCATACACCAACGAGTAGTTGCCACACTGGGGACACAGGTCGTGTCGTGTCACACGCTGTCCGGAGGAGGTGTAATCCGCATCGCCCATGTGCCCTCCGGTGCCGCTGGGCGCGGTGAACATGCCAGGCTCCTGGATGCTTACATGGTTGCCAGCGCCATTCGCTGAACCTGAGCTTCTTGCCGATGCAGCCACATCATCGGCGTCTGCGTTAATTGGCCTCCCAGACTTCTCGCCAGATGGCTGTTGGGCTTCCAGGTCTGCAACTGCTTCTCCCATCGGATCGCCAGTTTCCAGGGCTGCCGCCGCGTCGGTCCCCGATTGATCTTCGCCGTCTGCGAATAGTAGCGACCTTTGGATAATGGCTTCATCGGGAGAAATGTCGACATCCGCGGACTCCCAGCTGTTCTCGGGCGGCACTTGCCCTGCTATGCCGCGTTCTGGCGGAGTGGCCCACTCAATGCCTGCGTATCTTGACTGAATACATTGCTCAAGCATGCGTCCGATGGCATCCGGAACTGACAGCACTTTGTTGGGACCAAATCCAACCTGGCCTGAACCGCCGATTCCTCTTAGTTGGCGTACCACCACCGACGGGTCTATTCCTGCGCGGAGCGCCAACGAGATGAGCCTTGCAATGCTTTCGGTGAAGGCGTAAATGTCGGTGCCGGCCCGGCCTATCTGGCAGAACATCTCGAACGGCTTGCCATCGTACATGTTGAGTGTAGCCCAGAGTGTTCCCGACGGGGTAGCGATTCTCTTTGTTATCCCACACAACGTTTCAGGTCTATCGATAGGCTGAAGCGTTCCCCAAAGCGAGGAATCGACTGTAAAGGGTTTTCTCCCTCGGGGAGTTGGAGGTTCCAGCTCGGCGTCAAGAGGAAGCTCCACTTTCTTGGAGGATATCACTTCAATCTCTCTACTTCCCGTTCTGTATACAGTCAGGCCCTTGCAGCCCAGACTATGAGCGAGTTTGTATGCTTCGCCCACTGCTTCTCGAGTGGCGTCGTTGGGCAAGTTGATCGTCTTCGACACTGCATTGTCTATGCCGCGCTGGACAGCGGCTTGGATCCGCACATGCCACTCCCAGGGAATCTCCAGGGCCGTTTGATAGAGCTCAGCCATGTCGGAGGGAATGTCGTCGATGCCCGCCAGCGAACCGCCGTTCTCGGCGATGCGCTCCATCAACTCATCGGAGTAGATGCCACGTTCCTTCGCGTCTGCAAGGAATAAGGAGTTGACCTGTGTCAGCGATTTGCCGCCCAGTATGTTTCTTTTGGTGAAGGCTACACCGAACAATGGCTCGCAGCCCGACGAGGCATTCGCCACCATGCTAATTGTCCCCGTCGGCGCAACCGTAGTCACTGTGGCGTTGCGAAGCGGAACTTCCCCGGCTTTGGCGAATATGCTCTTTTCAAATGCAGGGAAAGCGCCTCGCTCCTCGGCCATCTGCCTTGACTTGGCTCGGGCTTCATATGTTATGAATTTGGCGATAAGTTCAGCAAGGACTTCTGCCTTCTCCGACGCGTAGGGTGTTGCAAGGAGAATCAAGAGGTCCGCAAGGCCCATGAAGCCAAGACCTATTTTCCTGGTCGTTCTGACCATCGTGCCAATCTCAGAAAGCGGGTATTCGCTTACATCTATAATGGAATCCAAAAAGTCGACTGAAGCATGGATGACGGTTCTAAGGAGATCCCAGTCAACATGGCGCATCTCCTCTGATACTAGCTCTTGGCAGCGCTCTCCGAAATCGCCGCCGAGCAAGAAGTCGCGGACGCTTGTGCCGAGGGCGTCAGCGAGATTCTCCTCTGTCAATGGCTCCTCAAGGTAGATCTTCTGCAGATTTACGCTGCCGAGGTTGCATGCCTCGTATGGGAGCAAGGGCTGTTCGCCACAGGGATTGGTAGCGCTTATTCGCCCCAAAGACGGTGTGGGGTTGCCTTCTTCAATACGGTCGAGGAAGACTACGCCAGGCTCTCCGTTCTTCCACGCGTGGTCGACGATTAAGTTGAAGACATCTCGGGCCCTCTTGGTGCCAACTGCAGACTTGGTTCTGGGGTTGATGAGCTCATACTCAGCATCAGCCTCCAAGGCACCTATGAATGCGTCAGTGATGCCCACAGAAATGTTGAAGTTGGAGAGAGCGGTGTTATCTGCTTTGCAAGTTATGAATGACTCAATGTCAGGATGGTCTACTCGGAGTATGCCTATGTTTGCTCCCCGACGCTTTCCGCCCTGCTTTATGGTTTCGGTGGCAGCGTTGAATACAGCCATGAACGAGACAGGCCCTGAAGCTACCCCGCCTGTCGACCTAACAACATCGCCATGGGGGCGTAAGCTGGAGAAGTCAAATCCTGTTCCACCGCCGGATTGGTGTATCAATGCAGCTCCGCGTACAGCGTCGAATATTTGCGGAAGAGAGTCCTCTACGGGCAGTACGAAGCATGCGGCATTCTGCGCACTGCCAGTGCCGGCATTCATCCATGTCGGCGAATTGGGGGAGAAGAGATGGTTAACCAGAAGCCAGTAGAACAGCTTAACTCGCTCAGATTCGGATTCACGCACTCCCTCGTACTGAACGCCTGCTCTGGCTGCTTCTCTTGCTACTCTGAGGCACATTTCCTCAGGGGTTTCGACAATACTCCCTTCCTTATCTTTCAATAAGTACCGACTTTCCATGATGGTTAGCGCTTCGGGGGTAAGAGACATTTTGCATTCAAGGACAGAGTCGGGGATGGATTTCATCAATCTTCCTCCTACTCGGAACAGATCTTTGCAGATTCGCTCCTAGGATTGAACTCAACTTTCAACACCAGCAAACAGATTCCTGCATCCGTATTTGCACGGACAATATCGGAATTACAATGACCCAGCTCCCCGAGATATGGTCGGGCGAGAGTGTGTTTGCCGGCGGAGTCGTCAGTATGTATCAATATGATAACCCATAAGATGCTCACATAGTGTGCTAAAGAGACAAGCAAAAAAAGAGATGACACATGGAAGCGGATTGAAGTCTGCTGGGTTTGCCAAGCTCAGAGCGCGCAAGAGGGGGCCACCCGGAGGCGGCCCCCTTCTGTCAGTATCCGGCCAAGTACTCTCGAAGCCTGGACTCTAGAGCAGTGCGCTGGTTCAGTAAGTATACCTTACTGTGTAGGTTATTGAGACTGAGCCATTGGCAGGTATCTTAGTAGGGAACTCGATGGTTGAACCGTCCAGCTTGTTCCACTTAGCGGTGGCGCTGACGATCTCCCACTCTGCCCAGGCCGACATGTGTTCGAGGATGGTCACTTCCACAGGCTCTTCCTTGTGGTTGCGGACCTCGATTTTGAATGTTTGCTCATTGACTCTATCAGATAGCCGCTTGGTTCCCATTGCAGAGCGCTCTCCAACCACGTCGAAAGCAGAGCCCAGCTCTATTCTGACTTTTTCGTCCTTGGGGGTATGATCGATCCTATCTTCGCCGATAAACTCGAGGCTGCCGTCGGTATCCATTTTGCTGACCCGTATGATCCCCTTGGGGAGGGGCATTCCAAGGTTATTCTCTTTCTTGTTCCAGAACTCCAGCATCGTGGTAACCTTTGTGCCTCGTCTGGCGCCGTCATATACCAGCAGTTTCTTTGCTGGGACAGAATCCGCGTTCAGAAGCTCTATCTGCTTGATCTGGCTTTCTCTTAGTGTCGTCGGGAACTGGAGCGTGTAGAGATGGTACTCAAAGAACGACTTCTCTTCGAATGAGGGCGCAGATCCCAATTCCATAACTTTCGACGTTGCCCTCACTACGTCGTACATTTCTTCTTCCACTTGATGCACGTCTCCAGCTACAAGCTTGAGTTTGGCATCCTTGAATGTAGCCCCTGACTCGTTGGTTACGGTGACCCAGCCCCGAAGGTCCAAGTAATCGTCGCCTGGGCCGATTGTTGCCACGTAGTCTGCAGCCCACGAAAGCCCGCCGGTAAGGTATGTCACCAGGCAGTCATGGTTAGTCTTCTTGGAGCTGTTCGCGACTAGCCAGGCCAGGGTGGGTCTGGTAATGAGGCCCTCGGGAAGGCTGGGGTACTCTACGGACTGAACATCGCTCAGCTGGACAGTGAAGACCTGGCCTGTACCGTTCGGGCCTTCCGACATGATGATGTTGGAAGGGGCTGAACCCCTGGCGCCACTGAGCAAGTAGCCTGTGTAGTTGCGCCCGCCTTTCGTGGTTACTCTGATTTTCTCACCAATGAACCTCTGCATGAGCTTGGTCTCTTCAACAAGGTCATACTCGTAGTTTTGCTCCCTTACCCTTACGTCGTCAGGGGATGTTAGAGAGACGAAACTTACAGTCGCGGGGTTTATCTTCGCTGATATGTTAGGAAACAGCACCCTTGAAAGGCCTTCTGGGATCTCCATTGCCCTTGTCTCTTTGACTAGTGCGAGATTGGAGTTGTATATGGTCAGCTCCATGGAGTTCTCAGCCCCTTTCTGCGCTCCAATCGCCGTTGGCCTCGGGCCAATCGATATGACCCCGATCAGCAGGGCGGCACAAACCGTTATCCAAATGAAGTTTTGTCGTAGGCGCAGCATCAAAGCACCCTCCAATACTTAGTATTCTCTTTCCCTTTGTATCGCTTTCGTCTTGATTGTGTTGGTTTTTGCTGCTTGTGTCCATGTGCGGTTCCCCAAAAGCTCCATAGGGAGTTCGCGTCTTCTGGGCAAAAGCATTGGGACATGACGCACTTTCACTCTAAAGAGACGTCTCCGCCACACTGATTGTTCCAGCGCGGCGGAGACAGGTGAGGGCTAGATGATGATCTCTTGTGAGTCGATGAGCATGAATCCCCTACATGTTCAAGAATCTGGAGAGAAGAATCTCTGCTACCTCAAGCTCAGCGTAGCTGCGCGCCGATTTCCAATCGCGATTCATTACCGCTTCTATGAGCTCAGGTGACACGCCAATCTCCTCTGACAGCGCCATTGCAAGGCGCCTCTGAGCCAGTTCGGGGAGGGCGTTCCATTCCTGGTCGAGAAGGGCCTGGGCTTCTTCATCAGTGAGCCCCATCTCTACCAGCCTTTGCGCCAGGGCAGGGCTCATTCCGTTACGAGCCTCATTCCACTTTCCGCGGGATATGGCGTCTACCTGGTCAGGCGTGATGATTCCATCAGTAAGGGCGCTCACTTTCTTGGTGATGTCTTCCTTTGTTATTGCCCCTTCGGCCATGACAAATCGTGTGGCGCCATAACCTGTTCCAACGGCGTAAATCGAGTCGTTCTTGTGGACGGACTCCAGGTCTGATACGACTCCGTTCCTGTAGATGACAGTCTCGGGATCAACCTGAATGACCTGGGTGTTTCCTGCGGCGTTCTTCAGGTTGATCGTCTCCGTTTTCGGGCTCACCTGGAGGGCTGTGCCCCGCGCGAACTCCGACTCAGCCAGGGATTTGACCATATGGGCGGTTTCGCCGCGGGTTGCAGGCCGGTCGGGCTCGAATACCAATCCGAAATGGATTGGGATAATATCCAGCCTTCGGGCTACTTCAACGTGCCTGAAGGCCCAATGCGTAGAGTCGACGTCACGGAACGTAGGCGTCCAGGATGATGCGTCGGCCACTCCTACCTTTCCGAGCTGGGCAACGCGAGCCATAATGGTCGCCAACTCTGCCCTGGAAACGTTCTGAGAAGGCCGGAAAGTCCCATCGGGGTAGCCTGTTACTACTTCTGCTGTGTCGAGGGCGGAGACGAACGGCTCTGCCCAATGCGCCTCCATGTCGGCGAACTTCGTGTCGACCGTGGGGGCATATCCAAAGGTTCGGGCCACAATTTTTGCAAGTTCAGCCCTTGTTACAGGCGCTTCAGGCCTGAAGGAGCCGTCAGGATAGCCGGCGACTACTCCCATTTTCACAAGGGTGTTTATTGCTCCTTCAGCCCAGTGTCCAGTTACGTCCGAAAGCTCGGCCCTCGGGGCGGAGACTGGCTTTGGGGCTGCGGCTTCTGCTGCATACCCCATGGTTGGAACTGCGGCCACGCTCAAGATAATCGCTAAAGCAAGCGAGGCTGCTATGATCAGCTTCTTCGAAGCCATGTGCACTACTCCCTTCGTCGCGGATTAAGCTCCGTATGGTTTTGTTCACCATACGCCTTCCATATCCTTCAAGAAGTTTGAGGCACATGAGGCCATGGAAGGTATTCGGGCCGCATCTGTGGAAGAATACCCGAAGATTTCGCGGGGAGGAATAATCGTTTTGGAAGACAAAAGCGGACGCAAGATCCTGATAATAGACGGCCATAGCCTGGCACACAGAGCTTACTATGCCCTTCCGGCAACTCTTACCAGGGCAGATGGCATGCCCACCAATGCAGTACTGGGTTTTTGCAACATGGTTGCAAAGATGCTGGAGGACGGAGATTTCGACGCAGGAGTATGCGCCTTCGATACTCCGGCGCCTACTTT
This sequence comes from Bacillota bacterium, assembly GCA_028709305.1. Taxonomy (GTDB): domain Bacteria; phylum Bacillota; class DTU025; order DTU025; family DTU025; genus UBA10085. The sequence continues at coordinate 8,095 of JAQVXE010000044.1, forward strand.
CAGGCATGAGCAATTCGAAGATTACAAGGCCACCAGAAAGCCTATGGACGATTCGCTCAGGGCCCAGATGCCCATAGTGCGGGAGGCTGCGGAGGCGTTCGGGTTCACCCTCGTCGAACTGGACGGTTGGGAGGCAGATGATGTCATCGGCACCATCGCACGCATGGTAGATGAGGCAGGGGATGAGGCCACAATAGTCACCGGCGACAAGGACGCCCTTCAGCTGGTTTCAAAGAATGTCAGGGTGGTTCTGACCCGTAGGGGCATATCAGAGTTTGATGAGTATGGCCCGGATGAGGTCAGGGAGCGGTACGGCTTTGACCCGAAGTACGTTCCTGATTTCAAGGGGCTCATGGGGGATCCGTCCGACAATCTGCCAGGTGTGCCAGGCGTTGGCGAGAAGACTGCCATGCGCCTGGTGTCGGAGATGGGAACTGTCGAGAATGTGTTGGAGAATGTGCATTCCCTGCGTGGAGAGCGGTTGCGCAACAACTTGCTGGAATATGCTGATGTGGCGCTCGAGAGCAAGCGCCTTGCCACAATAGACCGTAATGCGCCCATCGATGTTGACATCGAGCAGTGCTGCAGTATTAGACAGGATCCGGAGAGGCTTGCAGATTTTCTGAGAAAACAGGATTTCCGAGCGCTCATGAAGAGGTTGGGGCTGAGAGAGACGCGAGCGCAACAGGAGGACTTGGGAGGGCTTTTCGCGATTCCTCCTGCAGAAGTTCCAGGTAGGGAGCGACAAGAGCCGTGGCAGAGCGTGGAAACGGAGATCGTAAACACTCAGAAAGCTGCAGAAGAGCTTGCGCGTCGTCTGACAGATGCCGGCAGGTTCGGTCTTGATGTCATAGGGATTGGGCCTCGGGCGATGACGGCAAGGGTGGAAGGTCTTGCCTTTGAGGCGCAGGATGTCAGCGCTTACGTCCCTGTGGGCAGTGGCGATGGGAGGCTTCCTGCGGGAGCAATTGCCGAAGCCTTCGGCGAAGTGCTGGCCGATGCAGAAGTCGAGAAGCTTTGTCATGATCTCAAGGAAAAGATCATCCTCCTAAAATCTGTCGGGTGTGAGCTTCGCGGAGTCACATTTGATAGTATGATCGCCTCCTATCTTATAGATCCCGGGGCTCGCAACGCCCAGTTGTGCGATGTGGCGGAGAAATGGCTCGGGGTTGAGGCCCCGAAAGTGAGAGAGGCTATCGAGTCGGGCGCGAAGAAGGCGCGGGATGAGAACTATTGCCCCGAGCCGGTTGAGATGGCCAGGATGTGCGCCGGCTGCCTGAGTTTGCTTCCCGAGCTCGAGGCCACTTTGCTTGCTTCTGTGTCATCCAATGGAATGGAGAAGCTCTACCGTGATGTGGAAATGCCTCTTACAAGGACTTTGGCTGACATGGAGATAGCCGGCGTGAAGGTGGATTCTGACCGGCTACGTGAGCTGTCGAGGGAGATGGATGCCAGACTCGATCAGTTGGTAGCTGACATCTACGTTCTTGCAGGACAAGAGTTCAATGTTAATTCCACCAAGCAACTGGGGTATGTTCTCTTCGATAGGCTGGGGTTGCCGCCTCAGAAGAAGACCAAGACTGGATATTCTACAGATGCTGAAGTTCTCGAGAGTTTGTCGAATAGCCATCCGATAATCCAGAAGGTTGTTGATTATAGAGAAGTTTCTAAACTCAAGTCTACATATGTGGACGCGCTAGCACAGCTTGTAAACCCTAAGACAGGTAGGATACATACGAGTTTCAACCAGACTGTTACAGCTACCGGTCGCCTCTCAAGCGCCGATCCCAATTTGCAGAACATACCGATTCGGACTGAAGAGGGGCGGAGAATAAGAGATGTGTTCATCCCGGGCCACGAGGGCTGGGTCATCATGAGTGCGGACTACTCTCAGATCGAGTTGCGAGTGCTGGCTCATATTGCGCAGGACCCTGCGCTTATCCAGTCTTTTCTTGCTGATGAAGATATCCATCGCAGGACTGCAGCGGCAGTGTTCGGCGTAGATTTTGACGATGTCACGCCCGAGATGCGGTCTCGAGCAAAGGCTGTGAATTTCGGGATTGTGTACGGCATAAGCGAGTATGGACTTGCAAGGAACATAGGGGTCAGCCAGGCGGAGGCAAAGGATTTCATAGATAGGTACTTTGAGAAATACAGTGGAGTTAGAAACTACATGGACTCCATTGTTGCCCAGGCCAAGATTGACGGGTATGTGACAACGCTTATGAACCGCAGGCGCTATCTGCCTGAACTGTCGAGCCCATCTTTTCAGGTCCGAAAGTTTGCGGAGCGGGTGGCAATGAACACGCCGATTCAGGGATCTGCGGCCGACATCATTAAGCGCGCGATGGTGGGCGTCCATGCGAGACTGCGCGACGGCGGCTGCCAAGCGAGGTTGCTTCTCCAAGTCCATGACGAGCTAGTTCTCGAGGCTCCACGAGAAGAACTCGAAGAAATAGCAGGGATCGTCAATGAAGAGATGAGCGGCGCCATGGCACTTTCGATTCCGCTGAAGGTAGACATAGCCTGGGGGGAATCATGGATGAAGGCCAAGTAGCGGGTTGGGGGCTGATTGTGTAGGCAGAATATGCAAGGGCCACGGTTTGCATGTGGCCTATAATTGCTGAAGACATTGAGCCTCTGACGTCCGCAGCTGCTCCATTGATCCACCATAACCATCCCGCGCTGGAAGAATAATTGATGGTCTATCTTCCCGATGCTTGAAGGATTTATGGAATCAGTGTAGAATAAAGCATCCGATGAGCTTAACAGCAAGTTAGGCTCCAAGTCCCACAGGTTCCGTATGTGAACCATAACGAACATGATAAAGAAGTTTCGGTCCTGAAAGCCAGAAAGGAGGTGCACCCCCGGTTGCTAGCAGGATCGAGTCTATAGCGGCCAGACCGCGCAAGGCGCGACAGAGCCGCAACACGCTAATTCAAAGCCTGATGGAATGGGGATTGCGAGGAAACATGGACACTCATAACCTCCCCCTGAAGGCTGAGATAATGCGTGGTACAAAAAACCGTAAGGGGGACGCTTAATTGAAGAAGAATCTAGCTATAGTAATCGCTGCCCTGATAGTGGCAGCAATGGCGATCCCTGCTTCCGCAGCGACGTTGACGCTCGATGGAGAATACAGCGCCAGCTGGGAGTATGATACGAGAGTGTGGTCGCCTACGAATCTGGCAGATGCCAGCACTCTGGAACTGAACCTCACGTTCACAGAGGGAGAGTCAATAGTCGCTTATCTTCCATTGACGGTAGAGCCGTTTGTGGGGGCTCCAGAAGTTGGAGTTGGCAGCTGGTATTTCTCATATGAAACTGCTCCGTTTGCGTTCTGGGTAAGCCCGAATGACCGTTGGAACGATAAGCAGTTCGCCGCACTCGGCGATCCGCTGGGAATCGGCGCAGCGCTTGGCGGAGGCGTTGTCCTCAACGCCAAGGGAAATATCCTCGGCGCAGGTCTTAACATCTACGCTGCGGGCCTCTCCGATGAGAGCGAAGCCTATCTGGGCAGGGCGACCTATGGCCTGCCAGCAGAGTTCACACTCGGCCTGGTTGGCGCATACACAGTCACCGATCCAGCTGAGGAACGCGACGAGCTGATCCTCGGCGCTGATGTAGTTGGCCCAATCCCGGGCATTGGTGGCAATATTACAGTTGCCGGTGCTGCTCAGCTGAGCAAGCCCTACGACAGCACTTGGGGATTCGAGGGCGTGCCGACCAACGATAACTATGCCTACAAGCTGGCGCTTACCGGTATCGAAGCCGGTCCAGTAACGAATGCATGGGTCAGCTACACTGCGGTTGGCGGCAACTTCGATGACCCATACAAGGCTGGTGCGGCCGGTGCCATTCTCAACAAGTATGCAGGGAAGGCTGCTGCAGAGGTCGGAGTGACCGTCGGTATCCCAGTTGGGATCCCTGTAGAGCTCGCCCTAGGTAATGCGCTTTGGATGACGTATGCAGCGGATCCTACGTATAACGAGACTACCGTCAAGGCAGTCGTTGAGCCTCTCGAGGATCTGGCTGTGACCGTATCAGGCGCCTATAAGGCTGACCTCGATAACGACGAGGCCACAGCATATGACGGGTACAAGGTTCATGGCGACGTTTCGTATGA
>JAQVXE010000044.1:12320-16999 GCA_028709305.1 Bacillota bacterium
GATTACCGATGCCTTCGATGCCAAGCTCGGCGTGCTGAGCAAGGATAGCAAGGGCGGCGTTGTGGCCAGCGCGAAGTTGAACTACAGGGTTAGCGAGAGCATCAGCACTGGCCTGACCTACACCTTCCGTCAGGAAGCGGTAGAGGGCTGGGAGCACTACAAGGATCTCGGCAAGAACTACGTGAAGGCCAACGTCACGGGTACAGTTGGTGACAGCACGATAACGATCGCCTACGGCGTCGACGGTCGTGCGGCAGCTCCTCGTGCTCCGCATTTCGACGCAGGCAAGCCTTGGTCGTACCTGTACTCCCATCCTGGCGAGGGCATGAACTGGCAGCTTCTCACCCTTTCGGTGAATGTGCCGTTCTAAGCTAAGCTAGCTACGATAAGGGCCTCCGGAAACTCCGGGGGTCCTTTTTCATGTCCCTACCGTATACTGACTCTGGCCCCATAGAAACGGGGTTGAGAGTATGGCCTTAGGACGGTGGGGTTGCTATGAGATTTGTGGAGGTAATGTTGATTTCTGCGGCGATTAGCGCCGACGCCTTTGGAGCGGGGCTTGTTTATGGTCTCAGGAGGATTTGTGCCCCCTGGCAAGTCATTTGTGTCGTAGGAGCAATTTCGGCTACTGCGGTTGGAGTCTCAACGTGGCTTGGTAGCGTAGCGGGCACACTGGTTGATGCCAAGATTGCGGCGATTCTCGGCGGCGTTGTTTTGGTGGCGATGGGCGCGTGGCTGGTGCTGGAAGGCATTGGGGATTGGGCACGCGGGGGGCTTCTGGCAGGCACGCGGCCAGTCTCCCTCAGGTTGAAGCCACTGGGACTTGTAGTCCAGATAATGCGGGATCCGGAGGTTGCGGATGTTGATAGGTCGGGTGCGATTTCAGCGGGGGAAGCGTTCTTGTTGGGTACGGCGTTGGCCTTGGATAGCCTGGGTACTGGGCTTGGCGCGGGACTGGCAGGGGCTAGCTGGTTCTCTGTTGCGTCTGCGGCTGGGGTTCTGACCTGTGTAGGCTTTCGCCTGGGGATTGCCGTGGGGGGGAAAACACCGGAGAGATGGGGCGGACTCGGGCTTCAAGTTGCGCCCGGAATCGTGCTCCTTGCTATGGGAATTGCTGCGCTGGGGAATCTTCATTGATGGATGGAGGAAACGGCTGAAATTCGAGGAATAGATCTTCACAGGTGTCGAAGTTGGGGGCGCGCCGAGATGATAGTTATTGGGCTTGCAGGGCAAAGTGGAACAGGTAAGACCACTGTAGCGGCGATGCTGGTGGAGCGGGGCGCGGCATGCCTCGACATGGATCTTGTGGCGCGGGAGATTGTAGCGCCTGGTTCGCCGGTACTGCTAGACATTGAGAGGGCCTTCGGGGGCGAATTTCTCATGGCTGATGGAACCCTCAATAGGAGAAAGCTTGGGAGGACTGTTTTCTCGGCCCCTGCTGCTCTTGAGCTATTGAATAGTATCACCCACCCTGAACTGGTCCGTAAGGCTCGAGCATGGATTCGCGGGCTCGAGCAGAGCCCGTGTCCACCTCCGATCGCGGTGATCGACGCGGCAGCGTTGTTTGAGTCGGGCCTAGCTGAGCATGTGGATGTAGTTGTGATCGCAGTGGCCAATGCAGAATTGCAGGCAGAAAGGATTGCTGTGCGCGACGGTATTCCCTATGAAGACGCAGTTGCCCGAATCCGAGCTCAACGGCCTGTGGTTGAGATGATCGAGCGGGCTGATTTCGTGATCAGGACTGACTGTCCGCTCGATGAGACCGGCCGCCAGGTGGACGAGCTGTGGGAGGCTTTGGTCGGGGGTCGCCCTTGTGTAGGAGACCCAAGGAATGTTTGAACAGAGTAGGGCATATGGGTTAGGGTCGGAGTTGGTCGTATGATAGATAGATTGAGAAGGCTGGGACGGGCTGTGGTCATCATGGCCCTCCTCGGGGTCTTGATGTCCTTTGCCCTGCAATCGCCTCGCGTGTTGAGGCTTATTAACCCTTTGGACTATGTGGAACCCATAACTGTCTACGCCGACATGAACGAGATCGACCCGTTTCTCGTCGCGGCGATAATAAGGGTGGAGAGCCGCTATAGGCACGACGCGAGGTCATCCAAGGGTGCATGCGGCCTCATGCAGATCATGCCTGAAACAGGGGAATGGGCGGCAAGCCAGTTGGGTATTGCGGGATACTCAGAGGATATGCTCTTGGAGCCTGAAACCAATATCATGATAGGCGCCTGGTATTACAGATATCTGCTTAGGGCCTTCCATGGTGAAGCAGCCGCTGCGCTCGCGGCCTACAACGGTGGGCCATCAAACGTGGAACGCTGGCTGTCTGCTGGAACTTGGTCAGGGCTTGCTGAGGACATAGGAGACATCCCATACCCTGAAACAGCCCGTTATGTCCAGCGCGTGCTCAACATGCACAGAATCTACCATAAGGCCTATCATTCGGAGTGGCCAGGACACACAGGAGGCCTAGGTCGTGAGTAGGAATGTGTCGGGCGCTCAATGTATGTTATAATTACTGCAATATGGATATTGTCCGGGGGGTACGTACGGCAATGAATAGTCGTGGCAAGGTGTCAGATTTGTCGCAGGTCAGAAGATTCTCTGTTGGTCCAGGCAGGCGCCTGTTTTCGGCAACTCACGACGAGATTATCCAGGGATACACCACCGACCTCTATTTTGTGAAGACCAGGCAGATACTGGACTCAATGAATCTTGCGGACACGCAGGTTACCGCTGAGATATTTCCGCGAAAGCGGGGGATACTGGCAGGCCTCCCAGAATGCCTCGGGTTGCTTGAAGGATCAGATGTTGAGGCATGGGCAATCCCTGAGGGCGAGAGTTTCGAGCCTAAGGAAGTGATCATGAGGATACGCGGGAAATACGCGGAATTCGGCGTTTACGAAACTTGTTTGCTGGGTATCTTGGCAAGCTCCTGCGCCTGGGCCACAGCAGCCTACGAACTGCGGGTTGCAGCAGGGGACAAGCCTTTCATATGTTTTGGGGCTCGCCATATGCATCCGGCTGTGGCGCCGGTGATGGAACGGGCGGCCATTGTCGGAGGAGCAAACGGCGCAAGCTGCATTCTCGGAGCGAAGTTGGCTGGGCAGGAACCAAAGGGCACAGTGCCGCACGCAGTCTTCCTCATTGCCGGAGACACCGTGGAGGTTGCCAGGGCATATGACGCTGAGATGCCTACCGGGGACCCGCGAATAATCCTAGTTGACACATTCAAGGATGAGGCGGAGGAGTCGCTCAGAGTTGCAGAGGCCCTTCGTGAGAAGCTGGAGGGTGTAAGGCTTGATACCCCTGGAGAGCGCGGAGGAGTAACTCCTGACCTTGTTCGGGAGATTCGAGCTCGGCTCGATCAGGCAGGTTTCGGGCATGTTGAGATCTTCGTTTCAGGCGGCGTGACCCCCGAGCGCATCCCGGTGTTGGTGGAGGCGGGTGCTGATTCGTTCGGCATAGGAAGTTACATCTCCGGAGCATCGCCAATCGATATGACCATGGACATCAAGGAAGTCGAGGGGAAACCCGTAGCCAAGAGGGGTAGAATACCGGGTCTGACTGACAATCCCAAACTTGTTAGGTTCATGTGAGGAGAAGGGCGTCTGAGCCGCCTTCGCCAGGTCTCCTTCCTGCTGCGCGTGTACGGTGTTTGGCATACCCAATATCAGCCTGAGCTTGAGCCTGGCGTGTCGCCTATCAGCAGGAGGGATTCCGCACAAGGGGTGAACCTAGGATAGAATCGACGATTTGAGCTCAGTGTCAGGCGGGGCCGACCTCAACATGTGTGGCGATTGGCGCTCGTTCGGTTCGAACTGCTATTGACACTCAGCCATTCTGGTCGTATAATCTTTTATGGACTCTGAAGACAAGAGAATATCTTGAGTGCCCGGGTGGCGGAATTGGCAGACGCGCACGTTTGAGGGGCGTGTGGTTTACACCATACGAGTTCAAGTCTCGTCCCGGGCACCATTTTTTTATGTACTTCAGCTTGTCCCGTCCCCGCGTTTGGACCCCCAATTGCATCTCGCCACATAACGCACGCCAGAGCAAAGCCGCTCGGGTCCATATTGCCTTCCAAAAACCTCTTGCTCTTAGGTCCGCCGCCTTTTTCGTGGGGAGTTTTCATGGCCAAAACGGTTATTCTCAACTGGTCACGGGCACCGAAGCGGTGTGACCTACTGACGGATAAGTTTCTGAAGGGAGCGACCCACCCCTTTTCCTTGGCCTTGGCTTTCACACAGATCATGCTTCGCCAGAAGTGGCCCCATAGGCTGCTTGTCATGTCTTTTTCATCGTATGCTGTGTGTTGCATATCGTAGTACATGATTGAGCGTTGATGGTGCATGCCATATTTGCGGGGAGTGGTGATGTGTGAAGATTGGGCTTGCACTTGGTTCAGGAGGGCTCAGGGGCGCGGCGCACATTGGAGTCGTTGATGAGCTTGAAAAGACCGGAATACACATTCAGATGGTCGCAGGCACAAGTTCGGGCAGCGTAGTTGCTGCCATGCTTGGGTTGGGGATGAGTGCGGCCGATATGGAACAAATTGCCCTTAGCATCAAGGCTAGCGATGTTATTGACTCTTTTGGGACTACAGTGTTTCATCTTGTGGCATCTCTAGCTTTCCGTCTCTGCGGTCGGAGAGCCCGGCTTCCCAAGGGAATACTGCG
>JAQVXE010000045.1 GCA_028709305.1 Bacillota bacterium
GAGAAAACGGGCTTCGCATTGGCGTAATAAGCTTTGCTCACATGCATGCCCATAGCTATGCCCGTGCGGTGTGCGCATTGCCGGATGCGGTGCTTGTTGGAGTTGCCGATGATGATGAGAGCAGGGGTCGGGAGGCAGCCGGGCAATACGGTGCCGCCTACTTCAGCGATTCTGAGAAGCTGTTGGAATCGGGACTGGACGCTGTCGTCGTCTGCTCTGAGAATGCACGCCACAGGGAACACGTGATTGCCTCGGCGCAAGCCGGCGTTCACGTTCTGTGCGAAAAACCCATCGCTACCACCGCTGAAGATGGTGTTGAGATGATCCGGGCGTGCAAAGCGGCAGGGGTTACGCTGGCTACAGCTTTTCCGGTCCGCCATGCGTTGCCAGTCGTAAGGGCTAAACAGCTGGTAGATGCGGGCAAGGTCGGAAAGGTGCTGGCTGTGAAAGCTACAAACCATGGGCGAATGCCGGGAGGATGGTTTATTGAGTACGGTCTTTCCGGCGGGGGCGCTGTTATCGATCACACGGTTCACGTTGCGGACTTGCTCAGATGGATCCTAGAAGATGAGTTCAAGTCAGTCTACGCAGAGATAGACACGAGGTTCTACGATTTTGACATCGACGATTGTGGCACACTCGCCCTTGAAATGGACAAGGGTGTATTCGCTACCTTGGACCCGAGTTGGTCAAGGCCTCGGGCTTACCCCACATGGGGCGATGTTACCATGGAAATCGTCGGGACCCACGGAGTTCTCTCTGTGGATGTGTTTGCTCAGTACCTAGTTGAGGCCAGCAATTTGCAGGGAACCGTCCTACACAGAGGATGGGGCGACAATGCCGACCTTGCGCTCGTGGCTGATTTCGTATCCGCGGTGCGCGATGGACGCCGGCCGGCTGCAGATGGAGTCGACGGCTTGAGAGCGCTCGAAGTTGCGCTGGGCGCTTACGAATCTGCAAGGCTCGGCAAGGCTGTAACTCTCAACAGGGCGGACTGCTAAGACGTGATTTTGAGATTGGGCATTCCTGCGGCTGTGCTCAGGGCGCAGTCAGCATATCCTGGGAGGTATAGATCATGACCAACAGAATGAGCAGGTACGGCGCGATGATCCTTGCTGTCGTCCTTCTCGTGGGCCTCTCCTGCAGCGTAGCTGCGCAGAAGAAGGTCACGATCGTGCACTGGCAGCATCACTCGCCGGCGCGGTTTGAGGTCGTCCAGACCTTCGCAGAGGAGTTCATGAAGCAGAACCCAAACGTCACAATAGAGATTGAGTCAGTGCCCGAGAGCGACTATTTCCAGAAACTGCTTCCCGCACTTGCGGCTGGATCCGGACCTGACACGTTCCAGATCCCCGCAGGCCAGGTGCCGGCATACGCCGCTTCCGGCGTAATTCAGCCTATCGACAGTCGCGTGGCTACCGCGCAGCAGATCGAGGCTGAGTTTATTCCGCCTGCAATCAAAAGACTGAAGCAGGGCGGGAAGTACTACGGTTTCCCCGTAGACACACAGACGATTGTCCTCTTTTACAACCCCGCACTTTTCAAGGCCGCAGGGCTTGACCCCGATAGGCCCCCCCAGACCTGGGATGAGTTGATCAAGTATGCTCAGGCCATGAACAAGCGGGATGATAAGGGCATAACAACTCAGATGGGAGTCGCCACTGGCGGTTATGGACCTGTCCTAATCTCGCTGATGATACAGAACGGCGCTCCGCTATGGGACACAAAGGCGAAGCTGCCAGACTTCAACTTGCCGCAGGCCATCGAGGCACTGAAGTTCGCCACTGATTTGGTGAACGTATACAAAGTTGAGGATCCCCAATTCGGTTCAAGATGGAATGCATTCCGCCAGGAGAAGCTGGGCATGGTGTTTGCTCACCCAGCAATGATAGGCAGTTTCAGGGCCACCGTTCCTGATCTTGAATTCAGGATTGCTGAGGTTCCCGCGCCAAAGGCCGGCGGATCCCGCTCCACGCTTCTGACTTCGTGGGCGTACGTTGTTTCCAACAAGGCTCAGTCAGAGATATGCTCCAAATGGGTGGCATTCATGACTTCAGCTGAGGCCCAGAAGCATTGGACACTCTCCACTGGAGATCTGCCGTCAAGAAGAGCTCTGCTCGACCTGCCGGAGTACAAGAACAATCCGTTGCTTGCGCCTTGCATGGAGTCGATGAAGAGGTCTGTGCCTGCGCCGTGGACCACCCGAAGGCTCGATGACGAGCTCATAAGGAAGGCATATCAGTTGGTTACACTGAAGGGCGAGACCCCGGCAGCGGCCTTGAAGTGGCTTACCACAGAAGGCGTGCAGGCTGAGAAGGAGCAACAGGAACTCGCAAAGCCATAAGCTGCTATGACCCGATTGGGCCATGACTTCTGTGGTTATGTGCAAATGGAATGTGCGCGAAGGTGCGGAGCCGGGTGTTGGCAGCCCGGCCCGCATCTCTCGCATTACGTTTTCCCTGCTGAAGCTCGGCTTGCATAAGGAGGTTGATGCGCCGTGAGCGCAGAGGCGACAACAATTCGACGACGCGGCGGCAATGAGCGCAAGTACAGAATGTACCGCCTTCAGAAGGCCAGCGCTCCATATATCTTTATTCTGCCTGGGGTAGTCTTCTATCTCATGGTTACAATTGTGCCGATGATAACGGGGTTCTGGATGAGCTTCCATAACTGGAGCATTATCCGTCCTACACAGCCCTGGGTCGGGCTGGCCAACTACAGGAAACTCCTGGCCGACCCTCTGTTCTGGACGTCCATGAAGAACACCCTGACATACTCGTTGGGCGTGGTTCCGTTACAGATGGCGCTGGCGCTCTTGGTTGCCCTCCTTCTCAACACGGGTATAAAGGGGAAGAAGTTCTTCAGACTGCTGTATTATCTTCCTGTGATTACCCCGCTGTCGATTGCAGCGGTTATCTGGACTTGGATGTACCACCCGAATCTCGGGATATTCAACCAGATAGTGAGCATCATCGGGCTGCAACCGCAAGACTGGTTGGGCGACCCGAACTGGGCTATGTTCTCAGTTATCCTTGTGGCAATTTGGTCGGGCATAGGCTACCGGATGGTTGTCTATCTTGCGGCCTTGCAGGGGATACCGCGGGCCTACTATGAGGCGGCTGCCATAGACGGAGCAGGGCGTTGGGATGTGTTCAAGTACATCACGCTTCCGTTGCTCAAGCCCACCACGCTCTATATTCTAGTCACAAGCGTGATCAGTTCGTTCCAGGTGTTTGGGCTGATAAACGTGTTGACAGGCGGCGGGCCGCTCGATGCCACCCAAGTGGTTGTGTCGTACATTTTCAAGCGAGCCTTCGGCGATCTCCAATTCGGGCTTGCAGCGGCAATGTCCTTCGTCCTGTTCGGCATAATCCTCTTGATCACCGTGATCCAGTGGAAGTTCCTCGGTAGGGAGGTCACGTACGAATGAGTGCACATCTCGATAACAGCAGCCTGGATTCTGCTTTGCGCAAGCATAACAGGCACGAATTCGGAGAGACGGCGAAGTGGCAGCGTATCATCGGAAGGGCGCTCACATACATCCTGGTGACCCTGGGGGCCATCATGATGGCCTTGCCATTTGTCTGGCTGATACTGTCGTCGTTCAAGACGCTACAGGAGATCTCGATCTTCCCGCCGACATTCTTTCCCCGAAACCCCACACTGGCCAACTTTACGGAGGTGTTCGAAAGGATACCCTTTGCCCGTTACTACATGAACAGCATCATCACATCGGTGTTGCCTACGATAGTGACGGTGATAACTTGCTCTATGGCGGGGTTTGGGTTTGCGAAGTACAGGTTCGTCGGGAGAAATGTGCTGTTCTGGGTCATTCTCTCCACCATGATGGTGCCATTCCCCGCAACGATAGTGCCCCTTTACGTAATGATGGCCAAGGCTGGCCTGATAAACACTTACGCGGGATTGATCATCGTAGGCCTATCGAGCGCATCAGGCATCTTCTTGATGAGGCAGTTCATGATGACGATCCCCGATGAACTGCTTGATGCCGCACGCATTGACGGGGCAAGCGAGTTTCGAATTTTCCGCCAAATTATAGTTCCCCTTGTGAAGCCGGCCCTGGCTACGCAGACCCTCTTTACTTTTACAGGGCACTGGGGTGCCTACATTTGGCCGCTGATTTGCGTAAACTCCGACAGGCTTCGTACATTGCCCCTGGCAATTCCGTATTTCTCAGGGCAGTATTTCAGTTATCAGAACCTGATTAACGCGGCATCGCTGATGGCCATTGCGCCTGTGCTGATCCTGTTCCTCTTCACCCAGCGATACTTCGTGGAAGGCATCACCATAACAGGGATGAAGGGGTAAGGAACGGGGGTGAATTCTTGGGGGCTCAACAGATCAGAACTGAAATGGATGCTCCCCAATCTGGCCTAACGTGGGGACAAGGGAGGTATCACACATTGGTCAGGATTTTTCCATACACGACTCATTCAAAGGGCAATCGCCGATTTGCCTCGGCAAACAGGTTGGCCGTACTCGTCACAGCTATTGCCGTATGCATGATGTTCTCTCTTATCGGGCCCGTAGTCCCTGGGTCCGGCGGCAACATGGTTGGGTGGCTTCACCCATCTGCGTGTTCGGCTGAAGAGAGCAAAGGCGTTCGTAACGTGATATTGTTCATCGGGGACGGAATGGGCCCTGGGCACTTAGAGGCTGCTCGCAACGCCAGCCCGTTTATGCTGACAATGGATTTCATGCCCGTGATGACCAGGATAACCACGGTGTCATGGGGAGGCCATCTCACAGACTCAGCTGCGGGCGCAACCGCTCTCGCAACAGGGCACAAAACTGTGAATCGGTCGCTTGGTGTGCTCCCAGACGGAACGGCTGTGCCAAACATATTGGAGGCGGCCAGGGACAGCGGGCGGTATACAGGGTTGGTGAGCACCGCTTCAATTACAGATGCTACGCCTGCGGGCTTTTCGGTTCATGTTTCAGATCGTGGAAGCGGACGCCAGATTGCTGCAGAGATGGTGGAGACGGGAGTCGATGTGATACTTGGGGGAGGCGCAGCAAGCTTCCTGCCTACTCTCTTCCAAAGGACGGTTCCCCCCATGGAGCTGGCCAAGGATAAGGGATACACAGTGATCCAGGAGAGGGAGCCTTTCCTGGAAGCGTCGTCCATGCCTCTCTTGGGCCTATTTGCCCTTACAGACATGGACTACGATGTGGTAAGAGTTCCCGAGGAACAGCCCAGTCTTGCCGAGATGACGGCCAAGGCCATAGAGCTTCTTTCGTCTGCTGGCGGCAAAGGATTCTTCCTCATGGTAGAGGGGGCAAGGATAGACGATTCCTGCCATGATAATGATGCCGAGATGCTCGTCAGCGAGATGCTTGCTTTTGACAGGGCAGTTTCAGTAGGACTCGATTGGGCTTCCGGACGGGATGATACATTAGTCATAGTGACTGCGGATCATGAGACAGGAGGCGTTGAAGCTTCGAACGGAACGATTACGTTCAGTACCGACGGGCACACCATGGAACCGGTCTACCTCTATGCACAGGGCCCGTGCTCGGAGCTGTTCGCATCAGCCTCCGACAACACTGACGTGGCAAGGCTGATGGCCATGGCCATGCAGGTGAACCTGGGAGAGGTGTACACGGTGGGAGAGAGCCACGCCGAAGATGCGGCAGACGAGAGAAATGACGTTTGTTCCGACGGCGAAGTGGCCAAGGCCGATGCGGAGAAGGCCGAAGCGGAGAAAGCAGCCCACGCGGAAAGCAGCGTGGAGCGCCCAAGGCTTGAGGCGAAACCCGCTCACCGAGTCAATGTGATGACATACAACATACACAGCGGTGTTGGAGCAGACCTTCTGCTTGATCTGGATAGAATCGCTGACCTGATTCTGGCGGAGGGTGTCGACATCGTAGGGATGTGCGAAGTCGACTGCGGCACGCAAAGATCCGGCGAAGTGGACCAAGCTGCTTACATAAGCGAAAAACTTGGGTACGAGCATGTGTACGGGCGAACGATCTACTATGGCGGGGGCCAGTTCGGCAATGCCTTGATTTCGCGGTATCCTATTCGCTCCTGGCGCAACCATCCACTCCCGAACCCTGCAGGCAATGAGCCCAGGGCGGTTTTGGAGGCCCAAGTTGACGTGGATGGGACCATTCTTAACGTTTTCGTGACCCACTTGGACGTGAAGGCGGAGGAAGGCCGTCAGGCGCAGGTGGGCGCATTGCTTGACATTGCATCTCAAGCAGTGGGTCCGAAAGTCATGATGGGAGATTTCAACGCATCTCCCCACACCGAAGAGATAGCCCGGGCGCTAAATGAGTTCAACGATACAATGCCAACCTACAGAGTTTTGGTGGACAGTGCTGAACTTATAAAGGAAGGGCTTTTTGCAAGGGATTATCTCAAGGGAGGATATACATACGACGCCTATAGTCCCTCTCGGCGCATAGACTACATATTTACTTCGTTTGACATTGGCATAGCCCAGGAGCCGGGTGCAGCCCGCGTTCCACGAACCCTCGCATCTGACCATCTCCCGTACATCGCCACATTGGATGTGCCGTCAGAAGAATTGTCAGCGCGAAAAGGCACCGAAGAACTGGTTGTAGTCTTTGCAAGTAGGGCCAATGAAGCGTGGTATGAGGATATGAGGTGGGACTACCAGTGCCAGATAGATGCCATATTCGAGATGGCGGAAGAGGCAGGGTACGAGTGCGTCGAAGCTTCAGAGGACGACATTGGGATTCTGCCATACGTGGCAGAGTTACGCCCCACGATTCTAGTGCTTTCAAATGCGAGACGGATGTCAGAGACTGAGTTGCAGGCTGTTCGGGATTTTGTGGCAGCCGGCGGCAAGGTGTTGGCGACCGGGCAGACTTCCCTCAAAACTGTGGATGAGAAAGCTTGCGGGGTGCACGGCTTCCACTTGGCCGACTTGCTTGGAGTCGCATTCGTAGGGTGGCAGGGGGTTGCTCCTTTGCATAGCCGAATCATGCCAGCGGGCGCTGACGGCGTGATCTCCTTGCCCTTGGAAGTGCCGGATTCTCGCGGCATCATAGTGCGACGTCTTCCTGGCGCCAGAGAGCTGGGCTCATGGGCTGATGCAGATGGCAGCCCGACCCATGCAGAGCATTACAATTCCGCAGTTGTGCTGGCGGGACGCGTAATGTATGTGGGATGCGACATCCTGTCGCCAGAAATGCTTTCTGATGATAACGTAAGGTTATTTGTGGCGGACGCACTAGACATGCTTGTACGCCTTTAGGACATTGCGCTGCGACACAGGGTATCATGGAGAATCTCTAGATAACATCCTGAGGAGGATGGCAGTGCGGCGCGATGAAAAGATATTGCCATATGATGGGGGGAATGTGCATGCCCCAGATGCAGAATAGCAGAATGCGCATTGTAGTGGATGGAGATACCGGCAAGGTCACCAGCATATTCAATGTTGAATCTGGCGAGGAGTTGGTCAAGTGGCCTGAGGCCGCCGAAGGCGCGCCGCTTCGCATTGTCTGCCGTGACAAAGAAGGACGCAGACGGGTATTCTCTCCGGGCTCGGCTACGGTTGCAAGTGCAATCAGATCTGACGAGATGGGGAAATTCACTCTAACAATGGAGCATCGAGTTGCAGTAGAAACAAAGGCTCTGGCTGAGATTCCGATGAAATGCCTATGGACCGTTGAACTGGACGAGGAGAACCCGGAAGTTTCTACATGGGCTCTGTCGGTGGAGAACCATTCCCATGATTATGACGTGGTAGAAGTCGTCTTCCCCTATGTTCGAGGAGTTCAGGTCAGCGCGGAGGCCGCTGACGGTGTCCTCGTCTTTCCGCACCATGCCGGGGAGATGATTGAGAATCCGGCCACGGCTCTCGTCTCCGACAGGTATACTGGTTTCTGGAGGGCGGCAAGCCGTCACGAGCCTGACGGAACCTATTCTCGCGAATTGAACTACTGTGGCCTGGCATCCATGATGTGGATGGATTACTACGATCGCAATGGCCAGGGTGGTCTATACATGGCCTCTTACGATTCGGATTTTCTGTTGACCGGGGTCAGAAGTGAGACCGGGGGGCCCGATGACCCATGGTGCGGTTTTGGGTTCAGGAAGTACGTGCCTATCAGGCCTGGGGAGAGCTGGAGCTCGCACCCGTATGTTGTAGGGGTCCATTCAGGGGATTGGCATTGGGCGGCAGAGCAGTACAGGTCATGGATTGAAGATCACCTGGTTGTGTCGACAACCATTGGCGATCTGGCACGCGAGTCGGCCATATGCCCGCGCTACGATTTCAAGAACGACCAGATAGTTCATAACAGCTTCGCCGATATTCCCGAGATGTTCGAAACGGCTGACCGTGAGGGAATCAAGCACTTCCTCATCTCTGGCTGGAACAGGCAGGGATTTGACACGGATTACCCGGAGTTCATTCCCGATATGGAGCTGGGCAGTTCGTGGCAGCTTAGGGAGGGCTGCAGGCACGTTAGGGCTAGCGGCGGATTTTCCACATTCTACATGAATGTCCGCCTCTTCGACACTGAGTCCCAGTTCTTTGACTCCCTGGGAAAGAAATGGGCGGCAAAGGGACTGGACGGGGAGATGACGTACGAGACGTACGGCCCTCGCACATTCGCAGTGCTTTGCCCCGGGTGTGCCGACTGGCAGGACTGGGCTGTTGATACCGCTTCATGGATGCTTGACGTTTTTGGGGCAAGAGGCATCTATCTGGACCAGTTGGGGTCGGCCACGCCGCTGCCGTGCTACGATTCGTCCCATGGCCATCTTGGATCAGGGGATGGTGCGGCCTCGGCACACCATCATGGCCTTTACAACCACGGCTACCTCAGGATGATAAAGAGGATCAAGGAGCGAAGCCGCCTTATCGACCCGTCATCTTTTCTGATGATCGAGAACTGCGGCGACATCTACAGCCAATTCCTCTATGCCAACCTGACGTGGAATGGCCAGGCGTATGATGAATTCTTCAACATATACAAGTACACGTTTCCTGAGTTCATTCAGGTGAACATGATCAACCCAAGGCGTATTGATGACCGCAACCTTCGCTATGCCTGGTTCTACCGTGACCTGGCGCGAGCATTCGTGCTGGGGTCGGTATTCTGGATGGAGCTGGGGGATCGCTTCGGGCCCGGTAACGAGGAATTGCTTGAAAGCGCCAGGGAGGCATTGCGCCTGCGTCAGCAGGCTGCACCTTACATAGCTCGGGGCAAATACAAGGATGACGTAGGCCTGACCTTTATAGGCGATCGGGGCGCGGCCCCGGATTCGGAGCCCAAGGCTTGGTGGAACGATGAAGATGAGCCTGATGGAGAAGGCGATTGCGACTGGAGGGGCCTGCCTCTCAAGGACCTCGTGACGATCACTGCCAGCCGCTGGACTTTGGTGAGCGAAGGGCTTCTTGTCCTGATCTCCAATCCGCAGAAGGCGCCGGGCAGAAGGATCTGGGTAGAAGGCAATTTCGGCGAAGGTCGAGCTCCAGGGAGGAAGCTTCACGTTATCAGCTATGCGCTTGGAGGAGCGCGGTCTGATTCAAGTGCTGTCGTTGATGGGAAGGGCGGAGTTACTTTGGAGGTTCCCGAATCGAGGCTTTCTTTCATCGCAGTGCTGCCTGAAGAGATGGTTGCAGGGGGACGGTAAGCTGTGGATGCCAAGAAACGCCGCGAAAGCAGCGGCTTGATGGATTTGCATATTCACACTAATGCATCTGACGGGGAGCCTACAGTCGATGAAGTACTGGAGATGGCGAAGGCGAAAGGGCTTTCGATTGTAGCCATAACCGACCACTATGACCCATTTGCAGCAGGGTATGGATCCCAGTCAGGGAACGTCTTTGACGATAAAGCCTTAGAGAAGCAGCTTCAGTGGAGAGACCAGCTGCCTGATGATGACGATAGCCTAACAGTTTCCATTGGAATAGAGCGGGGGCCCATTCCCGTAAGATTGGCGATACCTTCGATTCAACCGGATTTCGTGATTGCAAGTGTTCACTACATCACATCGAAGATTCCAGTTGAGCGTGGCCAGCTCTTCGATGAGAGATACTGGCGGGCCTACATGGGTGAAGCGCTCAGGGTGGTTTCAGGTCCTCAGGTTGACGTGGTGGGACATATAGCAGGATACCTGCCTATGGGCGGGATGCTGTTCCCCGGGTCCACATTCGAGGAAAGGCGAGAGATGGAGCGAGAGATTGACTCAAGGTTCTTCTCGCGCCAGTGGTATGAGGACGTCTTCAGGGCCGCGCTTGCTAACAAGACGGCCATCGAATTGCACTGTGCCACGCGCACGCCCAGGATCGACATGGTTGAGACGGGCCTGGAGATGGGAGTCAGGTTCTCCGTGGGCAGCGATGCGCACAATGCGGAGCGCGTCGGCAACGTGGCGTGGGCTTACGATCTTATCCAGTCGCTCGGCGCTGGAAGGCAGGCGTTGTGGCATCCGACTGCACATGCGGATGCTGATCTGCGCTCAGCTGGCACTAGGAGGTAGTTTGGGTGTTCGAGTACTTCGATGTAGTACGGTCTCTGCTGGACGAGGTTGAGCGCGCGGAGGCTGAAAACATGGAACAGGCAGCAGACCTTATTGCGGAATCCATTGCAGACGGGCGAGTTCTTCACTACTTCGCGGCAGGCCATTCCCACATGCTCGGCGAGGAGTTGTTCTATCGGGCCGGAGGGCTTGTTCCTGTGAACGCCATTGTGGAGCCTGCACTCATGGTGACAAATGGCGCAGGGAAGAGCTCTCACATGGAGCGCCTTGCCGGACTTGCCAGGATCATACTTGACGATGCACGGATAAGCGCTGGTGACGTCATGATAGTCGGATCTAATTCCGGAGTTAACCCTGTCCCCGTCGAAATGGCGGCTGAGGCAAAGGCTGATGGCGTGAAGGTCATAGCTCTGACGTCTGTAGAGGGATCGCGGGCTACGCCTGTCAGAAACAGCGTTGGAAAGCGCCTCTACGAGATAGCCGATATCGTCCTCGACACTCATGTGCCGTGCGGTGATGCGGCCATTCAGGTAAAGGGTGTTCCACAGAAGACCGGGCCCGTTTCAACAGTGGTAGGGGTGGCAATACTGAACTCCATCGTAGTGCGGGTCATCGAGAAACTGGTAGAACGCGGAATTGCCCCGCCTATCTTCATGAGTTCCAACATACCAGGCGGTTTGGAACATAATGAGATATTGCTCGACGAATACCAGTGCAAGATCAAATCGTTTTAGCTTCCTGATGCGAAACGTTCTCTGCGATGGGCGACAGGATGGGAGGACTGACTTGTATGCTTGGTTTGGGCGCAAAGTATCTTCATGAGATAAAGAACCTTGTGGACAGGATTGAGAAGACTCAATCGGCGAGCATTGCTGAAGCTGCAGAGGCAATTGTGGATTCAGTGACGCAGGGCGGAGCCGTCCACATTCTGGACACAGGACATATGCTGATGAACGAGTTGTTTGGCCGCGCAGGCGGACTAATGATGCCGCGGCCTGTAAACATAACGATGGAAGTTGAGAATCCGGGTCCTGCAAGGCCGGGCAAGACCAAGGAGATGGTCTATCTCGACGAAATACCCGGGTTGCCAGAGTTCATCCTCGATAGATCCGATATCTACCCAGGCGACGTTCTTATCATAGGATCAGTGTCGGGGAAGAACGCTCTCCCAGTGGGTCTGGCACTTCTTGCAAGGGAGAGGGGCATCAAGGTCATTGCGATGACGTCGGTTGCCTATTCGTCATCTCTTAAGGCTCAGCATCCATCAGGCAAACGTCTATTTGAGGCGGCTGACATAGTCCTTGACAACTGCGGCGTCATAGGCGATGCCATCCTTGATGTGGAGGGGCTTGACACAAAGGCTATGCCAACATCGGGAATCGCTGCGGCATGCTTGATGTGGACACTTGAGGCGGAGATCATCGACAGAATGCTCAAGAGGGGTCTCAAGCCCCAGGTGTGGAAGAGCAACCACCTTCCCGGAGCGGGCGAGTTCAACAGACGTGCCCTCCGAGAGACGGAGCGGGTTGGATACTGATAGTTTGGGGATGGGCAGGCGCAAGGTGCCAGCTGTGTCAACGGATTAGACGGAGCAGGGCGCGGAATAACCATGAAAGCAAGGAAAAGCCAACGCTGATCGCGAACATGGATGCAATCGGGGCTATTACAGTATCTGTCATAAAGTCTCCGGGCAGGCGCCCAAACCATGAGAACGCGTTCGGGTAGCGCACAAGGATGAATCCGATGAGTGTCATCATGCCGCCTACCTGGAATAGAATCTCTCCAATCCGCTGGGCCAAGAACCTCACCCCCGGGTTGTAGTTTCTTGCTAGAACTGAGTGGGCAAAGGGAAACTGGGTTACAACTTGCCCACTCGGTCTTGGCTTCTGAGCGATGCGCGTCAGGATACCTCATGTCATGTATATATGGATGATTGCACGCTTATCTCAGCATATATAGTATTCCGATAGTGCCCGGGCCGCAGTGGCTTCCTATTACAGAGCCTGCCGGCGTCTCAAGTATCTCACGCATCTCGGGCATGATATGGCGAATCTTTTCTGCCATGTATAGAGCGTCTTCGTGAACGCCTGTGTGAGTCAGAAACACCCTGGCCGGTTCGACCAGATTCTCCTCGACGTCCTTTGCGAACCTCTCCAACTGCCAATCAAGGAGCTTGGTTCGGCTGCCGCGTATCTTGGCTGCCACCCTCATTCCGCCGTCAACCACCTCGATCACCGGTCTTACCTTGAGAACTGACGTAAGCAGAGCTTGAACCCCTGTACATCTCCCGCCCATGTGCAGATAATCCAAGGTGTCGATCATGAAGCATGTCTTGACTTTGGGACGTGCTTCTTCGAGCAGCCCCATGATTTCGTCTGCAGTCTTGCCCTCGGCGGCCAGATCATGTGCGTACAGGACGAGTTGCGCGATTCCCGTCGAGAGGTTTTCCGAATCGAATACATGCACCTGCCCTTCGGGGAATGTATCTGCGGCGAGTTGGGCGTTTTGGACGGAGGCGGAGAATTGGCTGGAGATGCCAATGTAGATTGCCTGACTTCCGTCGCCTATGGCCTTGCCAAAGACGGATTTGAACGTTGCGGGGCTGGGGCTTGAAGTCTTGGGCAACGCCCCTTTTTTCTTGACAAGTTCAAATAGGCGCTGCGTGTCGATGTCCACTCCGTCTTTGTACGTTTCTTCATTAAATGTGACTGTGAGCGGGACCACTTCAAATCGGTAGCGTTCTATCAGCTCCTGGCCTAGGTCAGCCGTTGAATCAGTAATGATCTTGATGCCAGGCATACTCGATCAAACCTCCTTAGCTAGCTATTTTGTGCACAGTCCGGCTCCATGCCCAATAGTAGCACTTTGTTGAAACTGGAACAATGTTCGCTTGCAATTGTAGTGGTATACTCAATGTGTATTGATTGTGCAAGTGTTGGGGGTGCCGTATATGTTCATTATGGACGCACACTGCGATACGCTCATGGATGTAGTGGAAGGCAAACGCAGGCTCGCTGATAAGGACAAGGGCGGCCAGCTTGACCTGGCTAGAATGATAGAGGGTGGAGTTTCTGCTCAGATATTCGCAATCTATGTTCCTCCCGAGTACTTGCCCGGCGGAGGGGCCAGGCGAGCCCTTCAGTATGTCGATGCGTTCTACAGAGAGATTGAGGAGAACGGAGACAAACTGGTCTGCGCCACAAGCAGCAGGGATGTAGAAGAGGCACACGAGGAAGGCAAGATCGCTGCGCTTCTGTCCATAGAGGGCGGGGAGGCGCTCGATGGCCGAATTGAGCTGCTGCGCATCTTCTATCGGCTTGGAGTCAGGCTTATGACGCTTACATGGAGCCTCAGGAATGAGCTTGCAGACGGGGCTTTTGAGGGGCGGACAGGTGGCGGGCTTACTAGATTTGGCGTTAAGGTAGTGGAAGAAATGGATAGGCTCGGCATGGTCGTAGACGTGTCGCACCTGGCGGAGGCGGGTTTCTGGGATGTGATGGAGATATCCACGAAGCCTGTGATTGCTTCTCATTCCAACTCGAAGGCTCTTTGCTCCCATCCGAGGAATCTCACAGATGACCAGGCGAGGGCCATCGCCCAGAAGGGCGGCGTGATAGGCGTGAATTTCGCAGGATACTTTCTCGGAGAGGGAAGGCGTTCTCTTGCAGGGGTTGCTGACCATATCGACCATTTCTCGAGCATCATCGGGCCGGAGCACATAGCATTGGGTTCCGACTTTGACGGCCTGCCGTCGGAGCAGCTTCCCGACGAGCTGAAGGATGTATCACAGCTTCCAAAGGTGGCAGAAGAATTGGCTGCACGGGGCTACTCAGAGTCAGCGATACAGGGAATTATGGGGGAGAACCTGTTCCGGGCGGTCGCATCAGTCATAGGTTAGAATTGCATGGCACATCTTACTCAAAAAGGCCTAGTTGTCTGGCATTTTGGGCGTTGCCGGCACCGTCTCTCGCCGATTCATCTACGGCTTGAGCGATTCGTTCGACGCTTTCGGCAAAGTAGAACTCGTCTATCTCGTAACCAATGAACGGTACTCCCAGGCGTGCGCAGGCGATGGCAGTGTTGCCGAGGCCTGAAAACGGGTCCATCACCAGGTTGCACCTGTCGAGACCGTGCAGCCTGATGCACATCTCCGGAAGCTTTGAGGGGAAGGTCGCAGGGTGCGGGCGATCGCTGCTTCGCCTGGTGATCGTTTCGTAAGGGATGAACCACGTATTCCCCCGACACCTGAGATCTACGGGCTCACGTCCTTCTCGGGCCCATCGCTCGATGTTGCTCTTGTCCTGGTATGGCACGCCCACTGCCAGTCGATCAAGGGGGACATTGCCCTTGTGCGTGAAGTGGAATATGTACTCGTGGCAATCGTTTATGAACCTCTTGCTGTTTATGGGCTTGTAATGGCCTACTGCAACGTCGCCTTCGATGCCAGGGTAGTCTCCCACATCATCCTGGGAGATGGCGATGGACTTGATCCAATGGATCACGTTTTGGAGAACGAATATCTCCCCCAGCTCCGTGGCTACCTGGAAAGGGACCCACGGATCGCGGGGCTTGGAGCCTATGTTCAGGAAGAGCGACCCTGCTGGCGAGAGAGAGCGCGCAACTTCAGATGCCCATTTGCGGGTCCATTCGAGATACTCGCCGCGCTCTATGTGGTCATCGTATGTCCTGTATTCGATTCCCAGGTTGTATGGGGGCGACGTGACCACTACGTCCACGGACTCCGACGCTACCTGGTCGGCTATGCCGTGTATGCAATCGCAGTTGTGCATGGCGATGGCGCCGCCCCCGCCGCGCATGTCGATTATCTTCGTTGTGATGCTGCTACTCAATTCTGTGACACCTCGCTTGCGTTAGAATGCTTTTCGACGCGGGCAGAGATAAACCCTGGCAAACTCAATAATAGACCAAAATCGGAGGATCTGGAAGGGATGGATGGCAACTTGGAGCGCGCCAATTGGAAACATCGGACCGAGCTGATAATCGGCGCGGATGGAGTAGCGCGCTTGTCTACGTCGTCAGTTGCCGTTGTGGGCCTCGGCGGAGTGGGATCGGCCTGTGCAGAGGCGCTGGCAAGGGCGGGCGTGGGGAAGCTCATCCTTGTCGACGGCGATGTTGTGTCGGCCACCAATATCAACAGGCAGATAATTGCTTTTGCCGACAACATTGGGCGGCCTAAGGCGGAAGTCATGGCCGAACGTGTGTGCAGGATAAATCCACAGTGCGAAGTAGAGCCTGAGGTCTGCTGGATAGGACAGAGCAATGTCGGCGAGTTGCTCCGGTCGGGGCCGGACTACGTAGCTGATGCAATAGACTCGATAGATGCGAAGCTTGACCTCATAGAAGCTTGCCTCAAGTCTGGGACCAGGATAGTCTCGTCTATGGGGGCGGGAAACAGACTTGACCCTACGATGTTCAAGGTCGCCGATATCTCCAAGACTCGCATGTGTCCTATGGCAAGGAGTGTGAGGCAAGGATTGCGCAAACGCGGGATAGGGAGCGGCCTCACAGTTGTCTTTTCTGAAGAGCCTCCGGCTGTTAGGGGCAATGGCCCGATAGGCAGCATTTCGACGACGCCGCCGGCCGCAGGACTTGCCATGGCCAGCGTCATAATTCGCCAGCTTGCTTTGGACGACCTCACGAGGGAAGGGTGATATTGAACATGGCGAATACGGTTGAGGCTAGGACAAGCACTGTGAAACGATCCACAGCACGCCTTCTTACGACGGCTACCCTTCTTGGCCTCCTGCTTTGGACCGGAGCTGCCCTGGGAGCGGCGCACACGATAAGTGCGGCAATTCAGACATTCGTAGGCTATGGCGATCTTCTTACGCTCGTTGCCCCGCAAGAGTCCGGCATCGCCGTTCCCGGAACCTTTGACGTGAGGGGGCAGTCGTGCTGCAGCACAGTCTTGGTAAGGGCTACGCGGGAAGACGATCCCAGGAAGTCTGCGAATATGATCATAGATGTCGGCGCTGATGGCGGATTCTCGGGCACTGTATGGCTGCTTGACGGCCCAGGACGATATATCATAGACGTGGCTGCTCTTCCTCAAGGCGAGACCGTTTACAGAGTAGCCTGCCGCCTTGTTGTTGACAATGAATTGCCCGCTACTCCTTTGGCTCCCAGGACGTATCCAGGCTATGGGTCGGATCTTGAAATCCATTCGCCCTTTGGGCCTTCGAGCAGAGTATCTGATTCCATGACGATCATAGGCAAGAGCGCATTCGCCGTGGCTCGGGCGAGGATCGTGAATGAAAAGACCGGCGAGGCGCGGGATTATTCGGCCAACACATCGCCGAACGGAGATTTCTCCATTACTGTTCCTTTTGATGTGGGTGAGGGAGAGTGCCACATATCAGTG
>JAQVXE010000046.1:0-2416 GCA_028709305.1 Bacillota bacterium
TCGGCGATAGATCGCATGTGAATACTGATTTCTGTAGTGGATCTCCGAACCCGCGCATTGTTCGGTACATCTTTCTCAGGCGTTTCGGATCGGAAATATCATAGCAAACGATGAACCTGCGTCTCATATCATCACCTTGTGCAAAATGGTGGATAGTCGTTGATTTCGCCCAGCAACCACCGCGCCACCAGCCTTGCCTGGACGGAAAGGACTCTGCGATAGCTTATGGCATAGCCGAATATCGGATGCGTTACCAGGGTGTCCATGCGGTTCTCATAGGCAGAGATCACTTTGCGCCTGGCGTTATCCGACATGATAACGCCATTGCCCAACCTGGAAAAGTCGGACTCCTTGAGCGCAGATGTATTGATGAGCCTGATGGCTGTAGAGTCACATATTAGAGGACGGAATTCCTCCATGAGGTCGAGAGCTAAAGCCGGCCTTCCCTGGAGTGGCTGATGATAGAATCCGGCATATGGATCCAGCCCTGTTGCCAGGGCAATGATGGTAAGATCTTTCACCAGCATGCTATATAAGTATGAAAGAACTGCATTCACAGGATCTTTGGGAGGACGGCGATTTCGTGCTCTGAAGTCGAATCCGGCAGTGCTGCTCAGGAGCGCTCCGAAGTTTCCAAAATACAGGCTGGCGGCTGCTCCTTCGATTCCCAAGAGAGTGGCCATGTTGTCGATGGACATAGCTTTCTCGATATACTCCGACATCTTGCTTAGGACGCTTGCATCGCAGTCGGGGCAGTTACGGCGGAGCAGTGTCCGGCAGTTCTTGACTTTCCCTGCCACAAATCGCTTCGATATGGAAAGAGCCCGGTCCGGGTCAGCAGTGGCCTTGTATTGCTCCATACGCACTGTCACATTCCTGCCCATAGTAGATTTGGTGATTCCATAGAACCAGCCGCCTCGGGAGAAGTAACAGATGGGTATGTCTCTTGAGCAAAATGCACGGACGGCTTGTGTGGTGATCTGCACGTTGCCATATATGCAGACTTGAGAGAGATCCATCAGTCGCACTTGTGCGGCGATTTCATTGTTCGCTCTGACTTCGACGGTCTGATCACGCTTGGAAAGCACTGCCCCCTGAGTTTGGACATATAGAGGTATTCCATCATCGCGAGCTGGAACCAGCCTTCGGACCTCAGCATTCTCGACTATGTCTTCATCAGTTGCCAGCTTGTCGGGAACGGTCGCCCCTATGAATGCTATTTCATCTGGCATGCAGATTCCTGCGTATTGGCACTGGGTACACCGGTTTTCATCGGGGGTTGGAGCTGGCGTTTTTGAGGACGTCAGTGTTTTTCGGAGCCCGAAGACCGAATCATAGGTGCGTGCAATGAGCGTGCCATCGAAATCTATGCTGATGATCTTCTCTGTATCTGTGTAATGAACCAGTCCAGAATTGCAGAGATGAGAGTTGGCCCTCAGCACCAAGCCTTGCAAACACAGAACCAAGGCGTCAGCTTCAAGGAAAGTAGCCTCCGTGCTAGCGGCCGAATGTGTTCGTACAGGCAGACTTTCGCCGCCTCTGTGCTCAAGTCTCTCGATACCTATTGATACTCCTACGGCATCCCATGTCATCCACGTCTTGGACGACTGAGGCGTAATGCCGGTTTTTCCTGCGCCATCTGCATCTCCATAGTCGCTATCTGGCGCTATTTCGCCCTGAGCCCATTTGAGATGCGCCAGCCTTGGGCAAAATATGAAATCCTCCAGCATCTCGTCGCTGACAACGATGTCTATGATAGGCTGTGAGCCAGTGGTATTGTCGGGTTCTTCGCGGGTGAGCAATGCCGTGCCTCCTCGACATCCTGGCTTCTTCTGAGGGAAGCGCCGAGCCATGATCTTTCACCTATGCGCTTGTTTCTCCACAGAGATATGGGGCACTCTTGGGTGTACATGGGGGCAGATCACGTAGATAAGCGGCCCGGCCACTGCTTTCCTATCTGTTATTCGCAATGTGGTTCCAAACTGCAAATCCGATGATTATGGGCACAATTGCCGCCGGGCATGTTACCGCGGCAATAAAGCACATTACAATACACCCGAGCAGCCTGTCAGTACGGGCTTCTACGCTTCGTGGATAATCAGGATCCTCTTTGACTTTAGCCTTGTACCTCTGAATCCTTATGAACTGAAGCAGCTTGTGTAGCTGGAGCAGTAGCCAGTGCATGTGCTCACCTCATGCCATCCTCTTATCGTCATACGAAACTCATTACTCCTTCAACTATACGCACAGGCCCTATGGCAGAACTGATACTCATTGGCTTTGGCGTAGCTGTCTGTTGTTGCTCGGAAGCTGATTCATGCCCTCCCAGGCTTCGCACTCGAACTATCCTAGCATTGCATTTGGCCATAGGCAGAGGACCGTCCTAATGGAGCCACGGTTCTTCAACCATGGAGAC
>JAQVXE010000046.1:2516-16806 GCA_028709305.1 Bacillota bacterium
CCCCACGTTTTTCGCAGGGGTTGAGCTGCGCATTAGTCGGCGATTTCGAGCACCTTCCGCCCCCGAACCGAAACCACACGATTCTTCGGCCGCAAAGCGGGTCACGCGTCGCGTAGCTGTGTGTTCATGTTGCGAGCACCTCCCGGCATTTTGGTCTGTTTCGGGGTGCTCGAAATTGGAAGCATCTGTTTACCGAACACCTTCCTTACTATCCCTGCGCAATCCTCAACCATATTATTCGCCCGTTGTCTGATTACTCCTTCATCTGTCGCGAGGCTTTCCAAGCAAAAGGGGATAAATCGCGCACATGCCTGAGCCAAACCTCGCATGGCACCCAAATCTGCTATTTCATGTTTAGTCTTGCAATAGCGTCGAGCCAACTGCACTGGTGAACAAGGACCATCCTATACCCATATAACCGCCATGTTTCGTTCAGAAGCAATGAAGGCGGAGCGCGGATTCGAACCAGCCAATCTCGCCCGAGCAGCTTCCGACCCCTGTCCGCGCTGTCTCCACACTCACATCGTCCGATGCTCGAACCATAACTGCTCGAAAACGCTCGGGTACTTCTCGAGGCTACTTGATGGTTGCCTGGGACCCGAACGGGCCAGTTTTTCGCCTTGAGGAGACCCACAAAACGTTTGGTTTACTGGAAGAGGTGCGGCCTCAGGTTTCTGGCCCTCCTCAATGCGACCCGAATCGCCAGAGTCCCCCACAAACGGTCTGCACGGTATAGATCCGCCGCTATGTCAATTAAGAACTTCTCGCAATAGAGCAGCGACTCTTCACAGGTTTAGGTTCTTTGCTCACGCGATTGGCCTTCGTATTGTTGGACGACTCCTGCAAACTGAGAGCACAGCAGCAACTTGGGCGAATCAACCCCGCAAGCGGGAACCTGCGAGGTTCAGTGAATGCGTATCCACCCCTTCCTGCGCACGGATTTCTCCCAAATCCCCCACATTTTTGGGAGGGCTTCTACGTAATCTGACGAAATACTGAATAAATGACTGAATCTGCAATACTGCTCTCAATCATGTCAACGATTGGAGGCCGTGGGATGGCCGAGCCTATGTTGGAACTTACTCAGGGCATCGACCTAAAAGTTGTAACGCCGCTCTTCCTCGGCAATGCTTCGCAAAGCGCGGCGGAGCTGCGCCCGCCTTCCATCAAAGGCGTCATGAGATTTTGGCATCGGGCAACAGGGCCCGAGGGCCTGGAAACGGAGGGCGATCTCTTCGGCAGTTCAGGAAAGGGGGCTTCCGGCCAGGCGCCATTCCTTATCCGTGTGGACGCCGCAGGGCCGAGTGACCGGACCGTCGACCGCGTGGAAGCGCCCTTGGCTTACCTGGGCTACGGAGCTATAACGAGGGGGAAGAGTCGCCCCTTCATTCCTCCTGGGACCGATATCAAGCTCAAACTCGTTTTCAAGCCCGGCGTTTCTTCAGACATCAAAGACGGAGTATTGCGTAGCCTCAGGCTGATGAACTACTTCGGCGGACTGGGGGCGCGCAGCCGCCGCGGCTGGGGCTCAGTCGTGCTTGCCGACGAATTGCCAGCCGACTTCGATGACCTTGTGTCTCGCCTGCAACGCGAGGTAGACGCGCTCAACGTTGGCGAAACCCAGGAAGCCAGATACACATCTTTCAGCGGCGGATCGCGCGTAGTAACGTTTCCGGCGGGCAGATCGTGGAGAGAGGCTCTAAACATTGTTGGTAAGCAGATGATGGATCTCCGCAATCCTAAAACCAATCCTCCCGACTACCCCTGGGCAATTCGGGACGTGCGTATGGTGTCGGGCTATTTAGAAAATAGCGCTCCCGAAAAAGCCCCGTATAGAGCCATGTTCGGGCTTCCTCACAACTACTTCTTCATCAGAACGAAAGACAAGGTTAACATCGAGGGGGCCAATAAGGAGTTTTCAAGGCGTGCAAGCCCCCTGTTCATCCACGTCCATCCTATGAATAACGGGGATTACGCTGTTGTGCTGACCTTCCTGCCGGCGCCGCTGCTACCTGCAGGGCAGAAGATAAGCATGAGCACACGAGGGCAGCAGCGCATTACAGTTTCCCCTCCAACCAGCTGGGGAGCTGTTGAAGGCTTCCTTGATCACATGGCTGAGCAGCCGGGGGCGAAGGAGGTGCTGATATAGCTGTGGAACCCATTGACGGCAACAAGAATCCAGCAACTGAGTCGTGCGGACTGAGACCGGAAGATCATACGGGCATCGCCGCGCATTCGCCCTCAAGCGAGCGGGTTCTCGATTTCACTATAGCTCCCGTCCAGGGCTTCGTCGGACAGGCCAGGCGAACCAGGGACTTCTGGGCCGGTTCATACCTCATCTCTTACCTTACTGCCCACGCTATCAAGGCCGTTCTTGAGGTTGGAGCGACCGATCACAACGAAACTGCGGCACAGACGGGAAGTAGAATCATATTCCCCCACGTTGACGATGACCCGCTTCTTGCCGCGGTGATGGGGACTGCGACTCCACAGTCCTGGACAGACGAAGGCGCTCGGATTGCGTCCCTGCCGAACAGGTTCAGCGCCGAGTGCTACGACCCCGCAGCTGCGGGCGAGGCGGCCGCCCAGGCTGTCAAGGAAGTATGGCGCGACTTGGCTCTGGCGGTGTGGAAGGCAGTCCGCGCTCGTCTGATTCGGTCCTTCAGATACTCCGATGTTCTGCCTGAGCTCGCTTGCGAGGATTGTCTTCCGCCGACATGGTCTCGCCAGGTCGAAAACCATTGGGAACTCTACTGGGTTGCCGGAGCGGGGCCTTCTGGGGTTGATCAACGAAAGAACTGGCGCCAGATGCACATGTTCGATGAAACCGGAGAGGTCTGCACCATGTGCGGCGAACGAGTGGTCGCGTTTGGAGCGGAATTGCCCAGATGGCAGGCGCGTCAGATATGGCATGGAGCGGGCGGGATCATTGATTCAGTAAACAGTGAGGGTAGCAGCGACAAATGGGATCTCGCGCTCGACCCCGACCAGAAAGAACGGCTTTGCGCCGTCTGCATGGTGAAAAGGATATTCCCTTACATCGCGCGCGAGGCAATCGGTTGGCCAGTCCCTGTCAGCTTTCCGTCCACACATGACCTGGCGCGTAGGCCCGGAGAGAAGGCAAGCTCTGATGCCGAAGATCTGGCCCTTCCATACTACGCGATCCTCTTCATGGATGGCGACAGCATGGGCAAGCACTTAAGCAGCAAACCTGAACGGACAGGCCAGATATCCAAGGCCATTTCAGATTTCAGCCGAGCGGTGCCGCAGATTGTGGAACGCGAATACCATGGCAGAGTCGTGTACGCTGGCGGCGACGATGTTCTGGCGCTCCTTCCTGTCGACGAGGCGCTTGATTGCGCTGTCCGCCTTCGCCGGGCGTTCGAGGGAAGCAGCAAGTCATCTGGGGTCCCAATGACTATCTCCGCTTCCATCCTGTGCGTGCACGCAAAGAGCCCGCTGCAGGCTGCGTTTGCGGCCGCACACCGGCTCTTAGATGACATAGCCAAAGAAGGAATAGGCCGCGACGCTTTCGTGATCCAGGTGCGGAAGAGAGGGGGCTCTCCGCTTACGATCGCAAAGCCATGGGAGGGCAAGTCATGCCATGGCGCTGCGGAGCGGAACGACGGCCCGGGGTGGGCTGAACGCATTGACGAACTGAGCGGCCAGATATTCGACTCCGATGGAGAGGGCTACTCCTCGAGGTTCCTGTACAGCGCGGCAGAACTGTTGGAACCCTTTGCCCGTCCAGCCAAGGAATGCGGTTCGGAGGGGCCCTCCTTTGAAGCGGCGAACATGATCCCTGTCTTGGCAGCCGAATATTTGCGTGGGCCGGGCGCCTTGCTCCAGATCGATTGGGATGAATCTGTCAGGAGGATGACGGAATTATACGATTTGTGCAGATGGGAGCCGCGGGAGTCAGGCAAGATCCGCGACCGCGCTTTGCAGCCTGACGCATTGCCCATGGTGAGGTTTCTGGCAGAGGCGAAAGGGGTGAAGTAGATATGGCGGAAAAGCTCTTTCTCTTTGGCTGCGAGGAAAGCTACTTCTTTCGGGACGGAACGCCGTTCACTGCCGGCGAAGACACGTTCCTTCCGTCAAGCTTCCCGCCTAGCTGCAATGTGGTGTATGGCGCAGTGCGCACTGCCATAATGCGCGGCCACGGCCTGGATTTCGGGGAATACGCCCAGGGCCGGTGCAGCGTGTGCGACTGTGCACAGGAAGGCTGCGAGGTTTTGAAAGCCATGAGCGGCAGCGCAGATGACCCGGAGGATCCGGGAATGGACTTGATTGGTCCGTTCGTGACTCGTAAGACAGACAGCGGAGTGGAGCGACTGCATAAAGCCCCGTCCGACTTGGTGGAGATAGAATCTAGCGCTCGCGAGATCGAGTTCGGTCGATTGCGTCCATCTGCAGAGCCTGTCATCAGCGACCTTGGCCGCGTCTTCATGCCCGCATCTAGCGTGCGATGCAAGTCCTTGTCTGATGTATGGATAAGCGAGAGCGGGCTTTTGGATTACTTAGTAGGGGCCGATGTTGGACCGGGCAAGGCCTATTACTCGGCTGAAAAGGACGGGGCTTTAGAACAAGGACGGGCGTTCCTATTGCGTGAAGAGAGGATTGGAGTAGCCAGGCAGAGAACTACCCGCGCCACTAAAGAAGGAATGCTCTATGCAATCGAACATATCCGCCTTGCCCATGGGCCAAATGGCAGGTTTGGAATGGGCGCGCGCGTTCGTGGATGCCCTGACGTGCCTATCCCCAACGTAGTCAGGCTTGGCGGGGAAGGACGTTTCACAAGCCTGGAAGTGAAGGATTCGAAGCCGTTCTCTGCAGACGGCATCGCCGAAGCGATCGACCGAGGCCCTGGCCTATTCGGCGAGCGCGGTTTCAAAGTGGTTTTCATGACCCCAGTCAAGTTCTGCCCCAGCGATGATGACGACGATGGTCAAGGCTGGCTTCCGCCGGGGTTTGCAGAGTGCGAACGCGACGGCGCGCTGGTTTGGGAAGGGGTTTTGCGGGATGTGCGGTGCACGCTTGTCAGCGTGTGCTCGGACAGGCCTGTTCGCATAGGCGGTTGGAGTATGGTGCTCAACCAGCCCAAACCGCGATTGGCATACGTGCCGGGTGGCGCTGTGTACTACTTCACTACCCCCAATGCGGGAGCGGAGGTCGTTGCGGCGCTCCACGACACCAAAGTTGGAATGGACACTCGCATAGGTTTCGGTCACGCAGTAGTCGGGAGGTGGTAGTTTTGGATACCGCAAAAGGAATTCTGTTTCTCTATGGCCAGAGCTGGCTCCATCCGGGAGCGGGAGCAAGCACTGGAGTGATTGACTTGCCTGTCCAGCGGGAGGTGCATACGGACTACCCATTGATTCCTGCGTCCAGCGTAAAGGGGAGTTTGCGCGAGGCCGCTGAGGGCACAGTCTCCCAGGACGTCGTTGACGGCCTATTTGGACCTGAAGTCCGTCGTCCCGCAGCGGGAGAGGCCCGCGGCAAGGAAACGCATTTTGCCGGCGCCCTCACTATAGGCGACGCCAAGCTGCTCCTTTTCCCAGTAAGGTCGCTTACCAGGTCGTTCTTTTGGGTGACGAGCCCGCTGGCACTTGCGCGCCTTTGGCGGGACCTTAAAACAGTCGGCATAGACCCCGGCTGGGATGCGCCGCTCGAGGTCGAAGACGCCCGGGCGCTGGTGCCAGAGAAATGCAAAACTTCGTCCCGTCTTTACCTCGAAGAGATGGACTTCGAGCCCAAGGGAGATTCGACCGTCTCAGCGATAGCCGAGTTTCTCGCCCAGAGGCTTGATGGCGGGGCAATAGGTGCGGCTTTCAATGAGAAACTCAAGAGCGACCTTGCTGTGTTGAGCGATGATGAGTTCGGTTACTTCGTTCGCTACGCCACGCAGGTTTCTGCCAGGACCCAACTGACATCCAACAAGACTACTGACAAGACCATTGGGCCCGATGGCAAGGTGGAACAGGGCAATCTTTGGTATGAGGAGACATTGCCTCCCGAGACCGTTCTTCACATCCCGTTGATGGCCAGCGCGGCCAGGGGAGGCGGAGCCCAGGCTCAGCTCTCAACTGGAGATGCGGTAATGGACAAGCTCGACCGCGAAGTGCTGGCGCATCGCTTCATCCAGCTTGGCGGGAATGAGACATTGGGGCATGGTTGGTGTGCAGCCTTCCTTGTGAGGGGGGATCAATAATGCGCACGCTAGAACAGGAGCGCGCGCTGTTCGCTTGGGAGCGTATCAATTCAGTATGCATGGAGCATCCAACACAAGCTAAAGATGTTGCTATGCACATCAAGAAGATGCCGTCAATGGTGCTGGCGAACGGGTTAGGCCAGGCCTTGGCGTTTCTGCTGCAGAAGGACGAAGGGAAGAGGTCAGGCCCGGAGTACATAGTCTACGACATAATTGCGGAGTGGATTGTGGAAGAACGCAAGCTATATACGGGGCCCAGGGCTGACTTGATGAGCAGGCTGATTCAGGGTGACAGATTCCTCTACCGGCAGGCTCAGGAGGAGACGTGGGCTCTGTTGGTGTGGCTCAAGAAGTTCGCTGAGGCCTATATCGGAGCCGGCGAAGGCCTGGGCAAAGATGGCGTCCTGGGCTCAGGCGGCGGGCGACGCCATGGAGGGGAGGCGCGATCGTAGATGTTGCCTCTCTATAAGGGCGCACAAGAGTGGAGACGTAACCGTCAGGATCCCAATCTTGGGTTGGAGTATGACAAATACATAGACGAATGGTCGAGAACCGATGGCCAAACGGGAGTTGGGGTCTCCATGGGCCCAGACGGCAAGCGGCGTTTTTACGATCGATTTGCCGCCTCGCCGAGCAACTACACTTCCAACCTTCTCCGGGACTACCGGGAGCGCAGATATGGGCTCCTATGGGAGCTGGGCGGCAGGGTTGTGCGCGCCAGGACTGCGTGGCGATTCGTGTCGGGCTTGGGCGGCTCGCATCCACTGGAAGCCGGATTCATCTGGCACCGCACACTGGGAGTTCCTTACTTGCCGGGCTCCTCTGTGAAAGGAATGGTCAGGGCCTGGCTTACCCATTGGCTTGGCAGGGCCGACAGTGCGGCTGCTGAGCGCGCGAGGACCCGGGCTGCGGAGCTTTTCGGCGACACTGAGACAGTGGGCATGGGACGGCTGATCTTGTTCGATGCCATGCCAGAAAGTCCGCCAAGGCTGGAAGTGGACATCATGAATCCTCACTATGCCCCTTACTACTCTAACCCCAAAAGCAATCTCCCCGGCGATTACTACTCGCCGACGCCAGTCAATTTCCTTGCGGTTCCGGCAGGGCAGTGGTTCGAGTTCGCGCTGGCCCCTGCAGATTCGAGGTGCACTGAAGACGATCTGGCAGAAGGAGTCCAGTTGCTTCAGAATGCCCTCGAGGTCATCGGCTGCGGCGCGAAGACAGCTGTTGGCTATGGAGTATTCGGATCCTTCCAGGACCAGACAGACGACATATTTGCCGAATTCCGCAAGCAAGAGGAGAAAGCCGCGCTTGCGGAGCTGTCGCCGCTGGAGAGGAAGCTTCGGGAGCTGGAGCTTGCTGTTGAGGAAGAAGGGCCAACGGCACAGATTATCCATGCAACTATGGAATTGTATTACGAGATGAGCGCGATGAACGATGACGAAAAGCTGGTCGTCGCGCGGACGCTTAAGAACGTTTGGACGGCTGCCGGGCGTTGGTCCGGCAAGCTCACCAAGAAGCAAGCGGATAAGGTGGCGGAAGTAAAGAAACTCTTGGGGGAGGCTTGAGGATCAATGGCCCGAGAAAGAGTACTGGTCTTTGCTCCGGGAACCATGCCGAGGGAGGCAAGTTACTTTCTACCTGAGAGCCCCGGTATGCTTGAGACGACGAACCTGGCGCCGATCGCCCTGGTTAAGCTGGCCAAAAACGTACATGGGAAAGAATACCCTGACAGGGTAGTGGCGCTCTGCACTAAACGGGCGATAGACGAAACACTGGAGACTATAGAGTCGGGCTTTTCCGAGCTTGGCATCGCTGTAGAGCCGCATGAGGTTCCCGATGGCAAGGACGAAAACGAGCTCAAGGAGATAGTCAGAATACTACTGCAGGCTATTCCGGATGAGTGCGACTTGACGCTCGACATCACCCACGGTTTTCGATCGAGCCCATTCGTCTTTTCAGTCGCCGCTCAGTATCTGAGCTTCCTGCGGCCGTCGGTGACAATAGAGGGGCTTTACTACGGCATGTTGAGAAATACTCCACCAGATTCGCCTGACGCAGCGCCCCTGGCGCCCTTGGTGGACATGAGCGTTTTTCTTGAACTCATGGATTGGGTGTATGCAGTGCGCGTTTTCCGTGACACCTACATGCCGCAGAAGCTGGCAGACATGATGAAGCAGGCTCAGAGCTCTGACGAGGTGGAGGGGATCATAGAGTCGATAACGAGATTTGCAGATGCCTTCGAGTTGGGCCTGCCGATCGAGCTTGCTGAGCGAGCTGTCGATCTCCGCAAACAGGTGAGCCCTCCATTGCCCGAAACGCTGGAGTCAACCGTCTTGCTGCCCGATGAGTTGTTCGGGGAGGTCTCAAGGCTGGCGGCAGGCTTCGCTCCTGACAGAGGAGACCGAGTCCCGGATACACTCACCTGGGAGGAGATTCGGAGACAGGCTCGGGTCATAGATCGATACATCGAAGCAGGCCACGCCGTGAATTCCGTTGGCATGATGCGAGAATGGGTCATGTTGATGGTAATATACCACAACGGCGACAGGGACAAGTGGCGGACTCGCGAAGAAAGAAAAGGAGCCGAAGATCTGGCGAACAGAGGCAGATGGGCATCGCGGGAGCTGCGCAAGATAAAAGAGCGCGTATGGGAACTGCGCAACAATCTTTATCATCATGGCCACGAGGCCACTGACAATTTGGATGTAGATCAAGTGGCCAACCGAGCTCAGCGAGTTTGGGCTGACTTGAGGCCCTACATGAATCGCCTGGCTGACTGGAAGATAGAGCCCTGGGGATACTAGCGCTTTTGGAGGATGGGCAATGATAGTAGTAAATTTCTCGCACCCGCTCAATGAAGAACAGCAGCGCCGGATAGAGGCACTTACTGGCCAGACAATAGATGCAGTGTATGACATTCTGTGTCAGCTCGACCAGGGCAAGGCGTTTGCTCCGCAGATTGCAGACCTTCTCGATGCCGTGCCTGCCAAGGCTGAGGATTGGCAAACCAATTCGGTGTTGGTGAACTTGCCTGGCCTGCACAATGCAGCGGCATTGGTAGTGGCTGAACTTCATGGACGCATGGGGCATTTCCCTGCTTGCGTGCGCATTAGGCCTGTGGCGGGCAGCGTGCCCACAAAATTCGAAGTGGCGGAGATACTTAACCTGGAAGCTGTGAGGCAGGAAGCGAGAACAAGACGGTTTCCGGGGGGCGCAGATAAGTGACTGGCATTGTTGGAGTTCGATGCAGTGTGGGCCCCCGCTTTCGTCCGCCTGCAGAAGAGACCTTGCTTGTGGGCGAGATGTGTAGACGGGCGATTATGAGCCAGTACGGCACGGCTAATGGGGGAGCAGTCTCGCCTGTCCTATCGGGAAAGGACGGGTCGGGAAAGCCGCTTTCCGGCCACCGGCACGCTTTCTACCTGGCCCATGACAGCGACAAAGATGGACTGCTTGATACGGTATTCGTGTATAGCGCTCTAGGGTTAGATTCTCTTGAACTTGACGCGATCGCCAGAGTCAGGGAAGTCTATCTGGGACCTTGTTGCGAACCCATGGAGCTTAGGCTGTCGGGCGTGGGAGATGCGGAGAACATCGCGCAGCTGGGAACTATCTTCAGGCCTTCGCATGTTTGGGTGTCGCGTGCTCCCTACGTCATGACCCGTCACCCGAAGCGGACGCGGACCGGAGCGGCAAAACTCACCAAGGCCGGCAGGCAACAGGATGGCCCCGAAGATCAGGTAGCCAGGGAATGGAGGCAGCGTGTGCGCGACGATTGCAGCCTGCCGGCGCTCGTTGATGTTCAGCTGCTTGGCGATTGGACGTCGCATGGCGCGGTTGCCTCAAAGAAGCCATATCGAATAGTCCGCACTTTTGGCAAGGTGCAAAGTCCGATAAGGAGGCCTCTCAGATTCAGGCTAACATTCGACGGCCTTCTGATGGGACCTGTGGCTTTAGGGTATGCGTGCCATTTTGGACTGGGTTTGTTTGTGCCTGAGACAGCGGAATGTACACAGCCCTGACTACAGTTCTCTATTCCCGTCATGGCATCTGGTATGAGGAGGGAAGATCGTTGCATGCAATGGACAAGATTATCCACCGTGTGAAGCTTTCATATGAGGCTGTTCGTGGGTTTGCAAGAACCAGCTTGTCGACGATCGATGATCTAATTGATCGTGCATCGCGTGGACAGGCAGTATTGGACTTGCGCGCTGTAGAGCGAATGCGCGATCGAATTCGAAGAATCTTGCCTGCGGGATACCGAATAATGAAGGCTAGCGTGATTATTCCGGCAGGCCTCATGTCGTTTTTTCGCGGCCTTCGGGCTGCTGATGCAGACATCCGGATTCTCGGCATTGGCAGGCACCGTTTCTTCCTTTTTCACTCCGCATTGGGAGTGGTTGTATTGCGCTATTTCTATCGTCTTTGGCGAGAGCATGAACAGGAGGACAGTCAGCCCAATCTGCTGAAACGCGCCATAACCAAGGTGGCTGGCGGCGCGTTGAGCGCGTATGCGTTGGGAGTAGGAGTCCATCTGGCGATTGACGTAGTGCAACCTAAAGCTGTTATCTTCCCGTTCTTCGGGTCTTTGGTAAAAGGCACACTCATAGATGACAACATATGGCTCTTAGGCAATTCGCTGTGGGCTTTCAAGATAGCGAGAGACGTTTTCGTAATAAGCTTCGCTCCTGAGCTCGAATCGGCAAAGAGATTCGTCAGGGAGCAGTTTGCGGACTGGACGGAATACGGGTACCAGAGCAAGGCTTGATAGCTAATAGTTGTGGCTGTGAGGGCAGGGCCTGCATTAACCGAGAGCAGATAACATATGGAGCTAGCTGCTTGCGGACAGCCAATATGTCCTGGCTTAAGCGCGTGTTCTGTTGCTAGCCGGCGTGGCGTGGGTGCACTGGGGGGAGTAGTCAATATCCGTCGGCCACATGCGCGTCGCGTAAATGCATCCAGGTGTAAGCAAACCCCATGAGCGACGTGTTTATTTCCACGTTGTTCAGCCATACTCTCCTGCTTGTTGATTTCTGGTGGCGCACATCGTGAGATGAAACCATGGGAGAATTCAGGCGTTCCAAATACCTGATCCTGTACCACGTGGTCTGGATTTCAGGCATCGACGGCACATTCTTGTCAGGCAGTTGGTTAAGCGACTGAAGCAGGTAATCCAGGAAGCGGCTGCTGAGCGAGAATGGGATGCGGTGGCACTGGAAATCATGCTGCCCATGCAGGTCTGTTTGTTGCGTCACCACCTACTGCTAGGTCTGTCGACCTAGCGACAGTCTTCAAGGGCGTGTGGGCCCGCATCTTGCTAGGGGAATTTTCCAATCTCGCTCAACGTACAAGGTACAGGGCGCGGGGCACTTTGTGTCTCCTCCTGCTTCGATGCTAGTGAGGGAAACCTGGCTGCGGTCGGTCGCCCGAAGAAGCTCGGCAGCAAGGCTGTGAGGCCGTGTTTGATCTGACAGAATCCGCCCCCCCACAAATCATCAACCAATCTCTCGGGACGTAGCCGCGATCTCAAGGTAGAGAGGTTCCGATCGCTCTGCCTAGTGCCAGCACAAGATTGTGAATTTGTGCATCGCTTGAGGCGCGGGAACGATCCGCACGGAAGCTATGACTGGTGTTCGGATTAGGCGCAAACCGGGTTGCAAGGAACCGAGCGCGTTCTCTCCATTCTGGGAGCTTCCAGTGGCTCTAGCAAGCCACCGCGTACAGGGCTAACCTTGCGGGCACTAAGGTCGACTGGGAAGTCCCCGCAAACACGAGCCGGACTTGTCAAGCGTGTGATGTAGTTTATCAGGCTAGCCGCAAGCGAAGTCGCCTCAAATGCGCTGCTTGCGGCTACGCAGAGAATGCGGATTCCGTGGGTACCATGAACGCTGCAAGAGCAACTAGGGTCTGGCGGCAGTCTAGTGTGCCAGGACTGCCGCATGCTGCGGACACCTTATGGGAAGGTAGCCGGGAGGGGCTACTGAGTTCGCCCCTATGGCGACATAGATGAGGCATAGACGGAAACGGCTTGGGCCAAGATAATTGCCGACCAGCTTGGAATGCCTCCCAGGGATCCTCAGGCTTCAGTCTAGGGAGGATGCGGAATCCCTTTTGAGGCGCTCTACCATGTGTGAACCTAACAGAATCGCGCGTCAATGGCGGTCTTGACTGAGCTGCTACACCCAATCCGGCCTGTTGGACATGCTTGCTAGGCGTCGTACGTCAGCAGCGCCTGGATCTTGGCTACCATCTCAGACATTGTGTCTTGTGGCACATGACCGATATATTCGGCTTCCCGAACCTGCCAAT
This sequence comes from Bacillota bacterium, assembly GCA_028709305.1. Classification (GTDB taxonomy): domain Bacteria; phylum Bacillota; class DTU025; order DTU025; family DTU025; genus UBA10085. Next base: position 15,040 of record JAQVXE010000046.1, read on the forward strand.
CAACGCTCTTGAGCTAATCGGAGAGAACCATGCCTTGTATGTTGCCCTCCTTCGGGATCTGGACCTCAAGAGGATATCCTTTGACCTGCGTGGTAACCGGACGCACAAGCGCTATACCTACTCGACGATTGCAGGCTGCGGGAGACACACCTCGAGTCCAACTGTCTCACCCGTTGCAACCTTGGCATGGATGTTCTCATCAATTATTCGCGCCAGGAGTGCCGTTTGAACCCGCGAGCCCATCGGCCGCCCGCTGGATGCGCTTGTTAGCCTGGTTCTTGTTGCATCCATGGCTGCGTGCGAGGAACGTCGGCTTCCAGCGGGCCTGACGGACCAAGCCAATGCCATAAGGTGTAGATACAACCATGACTTCCAGGTGGTTGCCAGATAGTCTATCCATAATTATCAAGCCCTTGCTGACTCTCGCTTTTCCCAAGTGGCCGGTGGTGGCTCCCAGCGGATGCCGGATACCATCGGCTTAGGGTGCCTCCGGTCAATGATGAGGTTGGGACTATGGGTGTGGGAACCGTGTTCTTGGACAGGCTGGCGGTAGGCTACCTGCAACCATAGGGGTGATTTTTCTGACTCTTGAAGGAAATAAAGACATATTGGAGTATATTCTATGTAAGGACATGGGGATGCCCTGATAGGGCACATAGGCGCGGGGAGAATGCTGGTTGCTTGTGTATTGATCAGGCGATGTTGTTTTGGCTTTGCCGACTATCCCAGAAAGTGAAGTATGGTCTGGTAGGAGTGATGTATGCCCATCATGTTGCCGCGAACCCCAAGTGATGGAGGTTTCCCTGGGAGGTTCGCGCAAGCCCTGTAGCTGGACAGTCGGAAGATACTGCTTATCGGCACAGCACACTGCCTTGACTTTTGACAGGCATTCGCGGAACTTGGCGTCAAACCCCAGGTAAACTAGCGGATTTTCAGGTTACAGTCGCACCCCATGCGGGTGCGTGGATTGAAACACTTCCCTAGGCAGGCCGCACCAGGCCTGCGGTGTCGCACCCCATGCGGGTGCGTGGATTGAAACACTAAACGATGAAACCGTTACGTCCCGGCCAGCAATCGTCGCACCCCATGCGGGTGCGTGGATTGAAACTACAATACGCTACAACAAGAGTGCATAAACAGGGGTCGCACCCCATGCGGGTGCGTGGATTGAAACCAAAGCTCGCCGCGTTCCCGCAGAGTGTCTCGGGGTCGCACCCCATGCGGGTGCGTGGATTGAAACGGTTACGAGGCCCGAGAGCTCCTTGAAGAGCTCGGTCGCACCCCATGCGGGTGCGTGGATTGAAACTGCCCTCAAATTCGTCTTCTTTCAACCCCCGGCGTCGCACCCCATGCGGGTGCGTGGATTGAAACCCTAATCGTTTCCATTCCCCTCTCCCTCCCATAGTCGCACCCCATGCGGGTGCGTGGATTGAAACCGTGATGTTGTTTGCTCTTGTAAAACGGAGCTGTGTCGCACCCCATGCGGGTGCGTGGATTGAAACGCATCCCATGCCCCTATTGTGAGGCGCCGGGTGGTCGCACCCCATGCGGGTGCGTGGATTGAAACGGCTGGGAGATGGGACCACCGACTGAAGCGCAAATCGTCGCACCCCATGCGGGTGCGTGGATTGAAACTCGGCCGGCACATGCTTGCCCAGGTGTCCCTGGGTCGCACCCCATGCGGGTGCGTGGATTGAAACATGCTTATACTCGTACCCCACCGGAGGGCGGGGGCGTCGCACCCCATGCGGGTGCGTGGATTGAAAC
>JAQVXE010000152.1 GCA_028709305.1 Bacillota bacterium
TGATTCGTGGTAGTTGACAGAATGGGCAATCCTGGTTTGCTGTGATGACATACAACGTCCTCGGACATGAAAGAGGTGCACAGGTGAGCGGAAAGGCAACTCAGAAACAGCAGGAGAAACGGCAGAATCTAAAGTGGAACTTCCGCATGTCAACCCTGGATGGAATGTTCGCCAACGTAGGCATGGGGATGGTCACTCCCTTTCTGGCCGTATATGCAATGGCCCTGGGCGGCTCCAACCAGGCAGTGGGTCTGATCACGGCAATGCCTGCACTCGTCAACACGCTCATGTATCTTCCCGCAGCCTCCATTGTTGAACAGCGTAGCAGCAGGCTAAAGATTGCGACGAAAACACACTTCCTTGGGAAGTCAGTATACATACTAATGGCCCTTGTGCCGTTCCTTCCATGGCCGAATCTGCGCGCTGGGGCACTGATTACCCTGATAGGACTTCAGACTATTCCAACAGTTATTACGATGGTTGCGTGGACGGCATTGATGGGAGATACGTTTCCCCGAGAAGAGCGCGCTCATCTTCTGGCATTGAGAGGCATGTACACTTCGCTGGTCACATTGGTCTCCTCTCTGTTGGCAGGTGTCCTTTTGGACTGGATTGTGTACCCAATGAATTACGTCACGCTGTTTGTAATATCCTATGGCGCGTCTCTTCTGTCGCTGTTCTTTCTGTCCAAGATGAAGGAGCCTCCAGTAGTGCCCGTGAAACCAGTCTCCACTTCACTTGGCAAGAGGATCAAGCGGCCATTTGCCGACCCTGAGTACGGCCCTAAGTTTCGGGTATTTGTGATAAGCGCTGCCCTTGTACATCTTGGAATCAATCTTGCCGTTCCGGCCTACTCTATCATGTACGTGAGAGACCTCGGGCTTTCAAACGCAGCGATCGGCAGCCTATCGCTGGCTGGCGGCCTCACGGCTGTTCTGGCCTATCCTATGTGGGGCGTAGTGTCGAGAAAGGCAGGCGAGGCTGCGGTCTATGCTTTGTCCCTGATCGCATTTGCGGTCTACCCGGTGGTCTACGGTTTGCACGGGTCTTTGGTATATTTGCTAATAATGAAGGCAGCCATGGGCGTATTCGATGCTGGTTTTGCATTTACATTGTTCAATCTTACACTGGAGTATGTAAATCCTGAGGACAGCGCTAACGGGATCGCTGTCTTCAACGTGCTCATCAACGCAACGGGAATCATCGGGCCGCCCATTGCGGCACTGGTTATCTCTCAGAAGGGAGTAATGGGGGCATACATTGTGTCCACCATAGTGCGTACGGCGGGATGCGTGATCTTCCTGAAGGCTTTTGGCATACAGCAAACACTTGGGAAAATGCACAGGGCTCTCAGACTGTCACTATCGCGGAGGCGTATTACAAAGAAAGAGACAAGGGGGGTGCTCTAATAGGTGAAGCTCGTGATCGCAATTGTAAGGGATGATTACTCTGAAGTCCTCCAGGATGAGCTTGCTGATGTTGGACATCGGTACACGAAGCTTGCCTCTACAGGGGGATTCCTGCGGAAGGGCAATACTACGCTGTTGGTGGGCGTGGATGATGACCAAGTGGATTCGGTGCTGGAGATAATACGTGCCACATGCAAGACCAGGCAGGAGTTGATCACAACGCAGCCGATGCCTATGTCCCCAGGCCTTGCCGTTCCTCCCATTGAAGTTATGGCAGGAGGAGCAACAGTTTTTGTGGTTGAAGTGGAACACTTCGAACGGATTTGAGATTCCCAAAAGCAAACTTGCCAATTGAGACATGAGGCCCAGGAGGTAGCGCTTCCGGGCCTTCTTCCTTTCGTGACCTGCTTCAGGGGTGTTGTATATGTGTGAAGAAACTGCTATGATTGAATCGTGAAAGACTGCACAAAGTTGGGATGGCGATAGAATGGTAACCATTTCGGTGTGTGTGGGGAGTTCGTGCCATATCAAAGGCGCTCCTGAAGTAATAGAGAAGCTTCAGAAGCTCATAGCCGAACATGACCTGTACAACCAGGTGGAACTGAAAGGCGTGTTCTGCCTTGAACGGTGCACAGAAGGCGTCACCATCGCAGTTGATGGCGAGATCTACTCTGCCATGAATCCAGATGGCGTTGTTGAAATCTTCAGCGAGCACGTACTTGAGCCGCTGGGCGTGGCCGTCAAGGCCGGCGACGGCCAGGACGATCAGGAACGGTAAGAAGCCTCGCCGGCGTTGACACTCAGAGGGCTGTGGGATTTGGCATGTCAAGCGGATCAAGATGATCAAGGGGGCTGCGGTAATTGAGTCTGATCAAGACGATAAGGGCCAACTGCAAAGACTGCTACAAGTGTGTGCGCCATTGTCCTATGAAGGCCATCCGGGTGGTGGACGGACACGCTGAGGTCGTTGACGAGTTGTGCATTGGTGACGGAACCTGTGTTCGCATATGCCCTCAAGGCGCCAAGCAAGTTCGGGATTCGCGAGAAGCTGTGCGCGCCAGCTTAGCCTCTGGCAAGAAGGTTGCTTTGTCCGTGGCGCCGTCTTTCGTAGCATCCTTCAGCGACGTAGATTCAGGATCGTTTGCCACTGCAGCCAGAAGACTTGGTTTCGATGTAGTTGCTGAGACAGCGGAGGCAGCATACTACGTAACAGAGCAGACTATGGAGGCCCTGGACATGTGCGAGAGGCCTGCCATAGCAACCAGCTGCCCGGTTATTGTGAACTTGGTTGAACGGTATTATCCCCACCTGCTCAGCCATTTGGTACCTGTGGCATCGCCAATGGTGGCTCATGGACGGATGCTCAAAGAGACGCTTGGATCGGATAGCAAGGTCGTGTTTGCCGGTCCGTGCATAGCCAAGAAGCGGGAGGCTGAAAGGGAAGAGGCGGCGGGGGCCATCGACGCAGTGCTTACATTTGCAGAGCTGAGCGATTTATTTGAAGAGGCTGGAATCACTCCTTCGTCCCAGGAACACAGCGAGTGGGATGGGCATGTGAAGGGCGTGGCGAGGCTCTTTCCTGTTGAGGGCGGAATGATGGCCACAGCAGGAATCCCAGGAAGCTCCATGGGGGGCGCGGATCTCTGCATAACAGGGATCGACCAGTCCATCGACTTCCTTGAGCATGCCAAGGCCCATAAGGATATTAGGCTTGTTGAGATGCTCTCATGCGAGGGCGGGTGTATAGCTGGCCCATGCATGTTGTCGGATCTGGATCTATGGTCGAGGCGTAGAAGGATTGTGGAACATGCCGCCCAGGGACGGGCAGGCAGTGTCGCCGGACCGAAGCAGTCGACAGGGAAGCTTGGCAAGATTGAGCCTCCTGGACCGGAGATGTTGAGCATGTCGTTTCATGCGCGAAAGATCGACCAGCCGATGCCGACTGAAGATGAGATCCGGGAGATTCTTGCGCAGACTGACAAGTTCTGCCCTGAGGACGAGCTCAACTGTGGAGCATGCGGATATAATTCGTGCCGCGAAAAAGCTATTGCGGTCTATCGGGGAATGGCTGAGGTGGAGATGTGCATTCCGTACATGCGTCGGCGCGCGGAGTCTATGTCTAACCTGATAATAAGCTCCACTCCCAACGCGATAGTGGCGGTCGACAGAGATTTCAACATCGTCCTTGTCAACCCTTCGTTCGAATCGGTCTTCCGCACTAATGCGGAGTCATGCGTGGGGCAGCATGTCAGTGTAGTCATGGATCCTGAGCCGTTTCGCAAGGTATTCGAAACCAAGAAGCTGATGTGTATAGAGGAAGAACACCTCGACGGCAAACTGAGGACATCTCAGATAGTGTTCTATGTTGAAGTGCGCGACCTTGTGGTGGCGATTGGAACAGACATTACCGCCGAGCATGACACTGTGCGGGCGATACAGAAGGCCCGAGAGGAGACGTTGGAGAAGGCGGGAGCTGTGATTGACAGGCAGATGCGGGTGGCGCAGGAAATCGCAGGTTTGCTTGGAGAGACGACTGCCGAAACGAAGGTACTCCTTACCCAGCTTATGAAGCAGATGCAGGA
>JAQVXE010000047.1:0-8418 GCA_028709305.1 Bacillota bacterium
CAGCTGAAGGTGCCTAATTGTTGAGCAGCTCGCTCAACCCCATGCCTAGATCTGCTTCTTACTGGATACACCGAGGGCGACATGGCGAGATCTTCCCGGCCTACTCCCTTAGATATTCCTTAATGATATCTTCTGTTATCCCATTGGCTCTGGCTATCCTGGCATACATCTCTGCGCTCCGCCGGGGCGTCCTCTCAAGCTCGGGGTCGGCCGGGCCGAGCCCGAAGAGGCCGAACTTCTGTGTGTAGCCAGCCCGCCACTCGAAGTTGTCCTGGAACGTCCAGTGGAAATAGCCCCGCACATCAACGCCGCTGCCAATCGCCCGCCTGACCTCTCGGAGGTGTTCTATTATGTAGCGTGGGCGGATGGTGTCCTTGGCATCTGCGGTCCCGTTTTCCGTGATGTAGACGGGCACCTTGAGCACGCCAAGCTCCAGCAGGCAATTGTAGATACCTTCCGGGCATATTGCCCAGCCGAAGTCGTTGAACCGTGTGCCTTCGGGGTAGACCTCTTTGCTGAATCCGTTGGATATGCCATTTAGGCGGAAGACCACGGTCCGCCTGGAATAGTAGTTGAGCCCTATGTAGTTGAATGACCCTGCGAGGTCTGGGATGGGCTTCCCGTTGCCGAATGGACGAGGCATGACGCCCGTGGCGAGGGCTTTAATGTAGGAGCTGTTCCATGCCCTGGCCTGGTATTGTGATATCGCCCGGTCCAGCCGCCCGGGGCTTGCAGGGACGAAGTCTGTCATGTTATGGGCGATGCCGATCAGGGGTCCTTTGTGTTTATCTGAGCCGCCCAGGCTGTCTGTTATTATCGAATATGCGCCTGAGTGGGCAGTGAGCAGGTGGCGTGTGACTGTGCGGGCGGCTTTGAGTGACCGCTTTTCCGGCGGAAATTCCCCAGTCACGTAGGAGAACATGGTGTAGACGTTGGGTTCATTCAATGTGCACCAGAGAAGGGGGTATTTCCCGAGCCGGGTTACTACCTCTTCGGTGAAACGGAGGAACGCGTCGCAAGTTGCAGGATTCTCCCAGCCGCCCTGGTCTGCTACCCATTTCGGCAACACCCAGTGGTATAGAGTGAGGCATATGGCGATTCCCTTTTCAGACAGGGACTCCATCATTGCCTCATACCGCGCGAAGGCCTCATCATCCCACATGCTCGGGCGCGGCTCCACGCGGGCCCATTCAATCCCCATCCTGTAGGCATTGAGGCCCATGGACTGCATTGTCGCGTAGTCCTCTTCGTATCTATTCCAGCTGTCGCAGGCCCGGCCCGATGTGAGGCCGCCCTCGATCTTGCCAGGTTCCCATGCCCACCAGTCGCTGGCAGTGTTGTTCCCCTCTATTTGATGTCCGGATGTTGCTACACCCCACAGGAAATCCTCAGGAAAGGAAAGACTATTCACTGATGCCACCTCCTGGTGTGCAGATTCGCCTGATGCGTCCATACTCCTCCATGCGTGCGACTGCGATCCGCCATGGTGCCCGGGCGCATCCGGCGATCCCTCAAAACGCAGGGCCAGGCGGTTGCAGGAAACATCGAGGATGTCCGAGAAAGATGATGGAAAGACGGAGACGCGCAAGGGGGTTGATCTGTTGTCAACGTCATCTTCGGGAAGGAAGGGCAATGATGGACCTGTCCGCCTGGTGCCAATCGCATGGGATGTAAGCAGGCGGGTGGTTCGCCTCATCGACCAGACTCTTCTTCCAACTGAACTTAAATACATTGAAATATCAGCTATGGACGCTATGTGTGAGGCCATAGCGATGCTTCGGGTGCGCGGGGCTCCGGCTATTGGGATAGCAGGGGCGTTCGGAGTCTACCTGGGGATTGCTGGCAGGAGTTTCTCTTCTGAAGAAGAGTTCTTTGAGGCCCTCGGCGGTGTCTGCTCTGAGGTGGCTTGCGTGCGGCCGACGGCGGTGAACCTGTCATGGGCTGTCCAGCGCGTGAAGCGCGTGGCCAGAGAGACTGCTGATGCTGCCCGGGCGCGTGGAGAGCGAGCCGACACGGAAGATCTCGCCAAGGCGATCCTGAATGAGGCCATCGTAATGATAGATGAGGACAACAAGGTGTGTAGGGCGATGGGGGAGTATGGTGCAAGCCTCATACCTGACGGCGCATCAGTTCTCACCCACTGCAATGCAGGGGCTCTGGCCACTGCGGGTTGGGGGACGGCTCTTGCGGCGCTCTACGTAGGGAAAGAGCAGGGCAAGGAGTTCAAGGTATGGGCGGATGAGACGAGGCCTCTCCTTCAGGGCTCGCGCCTTACCGCATTTGAGCTGGCAGAAGCCGGCATAGATGTTACTGTGATATGCGACAATATGGCGGCCTCCTTGATGGGCAGGGGGGAGATAGACCTCGTGATCCTGGGGGCTGACCGTGTAGCCGCCAACGGCGACGTATGCAACAAGATCGGGACTTACGGTCTGGCATGCCTTGCAAAGATGCATGATATCCCGTTCTTTGTGGCGTGCCCCACGTCCACGCTCGACCTTTCGCTGGCAAGTGGCGCGGAGATTCCAATAGAACAGAGAAACCCGCAGGAAGTGACCCATGGGTTTGGGCGCCAGACTGTCCCTGATGGGGTAGGAGTATACAATCCTGCTTTCGATGTGACGCCCCACCATCTAGTGTCGGCCATCATCACCGAGCGGGGAATAGTCCGGCCGCCTTACGGGCCGGGGCTGGCTGCTATAATGCGCGACTGACTTCCATGAAGACGAGGTCGCCCGATTCTGACCTGAGAACGTAATCAGGGCAGCTTGCAGGTATCAATACTGATGATCCAGGGCGCACGGAAACGTGCGTCCTTTCATCCTCTCCCCACGCTACTTCCCCTGTACCTCCCAAGAACAGAAAGGCAGTGAACGAATGGGGCGATGGGCGCCGCTCCCACCTGCCGCAACATCTTGCGAGCCCAACATCGAAGCCTGCAAACGACCCGATCGTGACGCCAGAGTTCGCCTGTGCCATTTGCGGCTGGGTTATCTCCGGCGGACGGGAGTAGTTGGTCACTTCCAGAGCTTGGTCTATGTGGAGCTCGCGAGGCTGTCCGTCAAGGCCAGGCCTGTCGTAGTCCCAAACGCGGTAGACCGTGTCGGAGCTCTGCTGGACTTCTGCGACGACGAGCCCTGCACCGAGGGCGTGGATTGTTCCAGGCGGGATGGAAACGACATCTCCCGCTGAGACTTCGACCCGGTTGAGGCAGTCCATGACCGCACCGCGCATGGCGGCTTCGCGGAATTTCTGAGGTGTTACGCCTTCCCTGAGGCCGTGGACTATTGTGGAGCCAGGATCTGCTTCGAGTACGAGCCACATTTCGGACTTGGCTGATGCTTCAGGGTGCGATGCAGCGTATTCCTGGCCGGGATGCACCTGAACAGAAAGGTCGTCGTTGGAGTTGAGGAGCTTGATCAGTATGGGAAACTCGGAGGGCTTTGCCGGGTTCAGGCTATCGTTCTGGCTTCCTGCAGCCCCGATCAGGCTATCTCTGTGCTCCGCAACGAGCTCGGGAATGGTCTGGCCTGCCAAAGGCCCGTTTTCTACAGGAGTAATCCCGTGTGGATGGGCTGAAAGGACCCATGCTTCACCTATTGGACCGTCAGGAATTTCCGGGAACCAGGACTCAAGGCGCCGTCCTCCCCAAACCTTCTCTTTGAATAAAGAAATGAATGACAGCGGATAGAGTTGACTCAATCTCAAACACCTCACAGTGCTAGCTACATCTTACTGTTAGGGGGTGCACCGGTCAACAATGAGGGGCTTTTAGAGAGCGTGTAGGGGTTTGTTTGGGGCGGGGTTGATGGGTGCGGGGGGCGTCTGGGAAACCTATGCCTGTGACCTCTCAAGTGATATAGTTATAAGTGGCATAGTTTCACGGATCATGCAATGGGAATCACACGGTTGTTGCTTTGGCCAACGAAACCAATGTGTCGCTCCTGGCATAGGAGCGTGGACTGAAACGGGGGTTACCTAATGCCTAAACTAGATTTCCTAGCGCAGGAACTTGAGTCTTTGCACAAGCAGAATCTGTTCAATGTGATAAGGACGATCGAAGGGCCGCAGGGTGGCTGGATTTTGGTGGACGGCAAGAAGGTTTTGAATCTATGTTCCAACAACTATCTGGGGTTTGCCGACCATCCGGAGCTTAAAAGTGCAGCTAAGAAGAGCATAGACGACTACGGTGTCGGCCCTGGGGCTGTAAGGTCAATTGCAGGTACTCAGACTATCCACCTTGAGCTTGAAAGGAAACTGGCCGAATTCAAGCATGCGGAAGACTGTATTGTCCTCCAGGGCGGGTTTGTGGCAAACCTTGCTGTTGTCCCAGCTATTACAGGCGACGGTGACATCATCTTTTCAGACGAGCTCAACCACGCCAGCATCATCGACGGCTGTAGGCTTTCAAAGGCCAAGGTAGTCAGGTATGCCCACAACAACGTGGAGGATCTGAGGAAGAAGATTCTGGAGCACAAGGACTCCGCCCGCAGGATGCTGGTTATCACTGACGGCGTGTTCAGCATGGACGGAGACATTGCGCCTCTTCCCGAAATCGTGAAGGTTGCAGATGAGTTCGGCGTGATGGTCATGGTTGATGACGCCCACGGCGAAGGAGTTCTCGGAGACAGCGGAAGGGGAATCGTTGACCACTTCAACTTGCAGGGCAAGGTTGAAATTGAAGTGGGCACGCTGTCGAAGGCCTTTGGAGTGATGGGCGGATTCATAACCGGCCCCAAGATCCTCATCGATTATCTCAAGCAAAAGGGGCGTCCGTTCCTCTTCAGTACTGGGCTTACGCCGGCGGACACTGCTGCCGCGATGGCCGCTGTCGACGTGCTCATGGAAAGCGATGAGCTCGTCAGGAAGTTGTGGGACAACGCTGCCTACTTCCAAAAAGGCCTGAAGGAAGCTGGGTTTGACATAGGCAAAACGGAGACGCCGATAACCCCGGTCATGCTCGGAGAAGAGGGCACGGCTGTCAAGTTTTCGAAGAGGCTCTTTGAGAAGGGCATCTTTGCCCAGTCAATAGTCTTTCCAACTGTGGCCAAGGGTAAAGCGAGGATAAGGTGTATGCTGTCAGCATCGCATGAAAGGGAAGACCTTGATTTCGCCTTGAAGACATTTACCGAAGTGGCCAAGGAGATGGGCGTCTTTTAGCAACTGCAGCATAGGAGCTTCAGGTAGACAAGCGCGCAGAGGCGCCTGGGACTGGGCTTCAATAGCAAACGCAAAGTGTTGATATACGCGCCTTCTGGCACATCTGTGCCGGAGGGCGTTTTTCACGTCTCCAAAAGGCGTCAGCGCTTTGTGACGCAATCTTAGGCAGCCCCTTGGCGACGTCAGCCGTCCCTTCTTTGCCCCTGGTTCGGACCTGCCCTGAGAAGACTGAGGGTTCGCGGAAGTGCCCTGACTAAACAGTGTTGCGCCAATGCGATCCACTGCAACATGGAAACGGCAATGACATCCGGCAAGGACTTGGATATAGTTATGGTATGGGAAATCAGGAAACTACATGCGCCATTTGTGAGGTATGAGCATGAAGGTTGCTGTGGTATATGGAACAGAGCACAGGGGGAGCACCTACAACATAGTTCAGTTGTTTCTGGATGGATTGCATGTACCAGAAGGGGATCTTTCAGAGTTCTTCTTGCCCAGGGACATGCCGCATTTCTGTTGCGGATGTGTGAGGTGTATCGAGAAGGGCGAAGAATACTGCCCACATCGCGAGGCGATCGCTCCGATAGAAAATGCAATTGACAAGGCTGATCTTGTTGTTCTGGCCAGTCCCGTCTATGTGTTGCGTGTGACCGGGCAGATGAAGGCCTTTCTAGACCACTTTGCTTTTCGGTTCATGGTACATCGTCCGAATGAAGCGATGTTTTCCAAGACTGCACTGGTTGTAGCTACTGCCGCAGGCGGTGGAATGAAATCTGCGATCCGAGACATGACTACGAGCCTTACCCATTGGGGTGTGGGGAGGATCTTCACTTACGGGAGAGCAGTTGCCGCTACTGACTGGCATGGTGTTAAGGACGGCAAGAAAAGGCAAATAGAACGGGATGTAGACAGACTCTCCGCGAGAATCAAGAAGGGATACGGAAATGTCACTCCCAGCTTCAAGGTGAAGGCGTTGTTTCATGCAATGCGCCTTATGCATAAGAAGCTTGAATTCAATCCGATTGACCGAGAGTATTGGGATAAACAAGGCTGGCTTGAAAGAAAACGCCCTTGGTAGAGAAGGTAAGCACAGGCTGATGTGAGATTGCTACCGAGAGGCTGCTCGAGCAAGGCATCTATCCGAGGTGGCAACTCTTTCTGACGACGAGCGCCATTTCTGAGCTTGAGGAGTTTGTGCATCTTGTTCATAGGTTGAACCTTGAGGAGAGGGCGGTTCAAGCCGGGGGCAAGTTCACTCTTTTCTTGAATACTCCTACCCCCAACGGTGAGGCCTTCTCCATCGAGCATTTGCGTCCTTCCGTAGATGTTCTGGGCAGGCTACCGAAGTATCTTCTGGATAAGACTATAGAGCACTTCGGCGCAGCAGATATCAACGCCGCCTGTGGGAAATCTGAGGCAGAATGGTTTGAGGAGCTCATAGAGTGTGAAGAGCCATACGCAGATCTTCCCTGGAAGTCGGCTTTCATGATTACCCCCGATCTCAATGTATTTTCCAATTTGGGAGAAATGACGCCCGGCTGGAAGCTGGGCAACCTCAAGCGAGACGGCATATCCGAGATTATTCAGCGCTATGAGCGCGATCCTCTGCCCGGGCTCCATGGAATGTTCCATGTGCCCGTCAGGGAGCTCGCGCAAGAATACGGCCGCCCGGACAGCAGGCTGCTATACACCGAGTCTGATGTGGTACGGCGATGGCTGCGGCTGTGGGAGGATCATGCCGAAACGCTTTCAGACTGCCTACCTTATGCTTGATGGAAGTTGGGAGTTGTACCCCAGGGTGAGTTTCGCCGCAGCGATAAGGCCGGTAGGCCCTTATGGATGAAACACTGGATAATGCATCGATTGTTTTGAATAGGTGGGATGATCATGGATTGCACTTTCAGTACAGAGCAAGGCAGGTTCAATTACCGGGTTGGGGCGATCATAATTCATGAAAACAGAGTGTTGATGGTAAGAAGCAGTAGACAGCCCTGTTACTATTCTATCGGGGGTCGTGTACATTTGCATGAGAGCTTGGAACAGGCTGTCATGAGAGAGGTCTATGAAGAAACTGGCGTGCCATTTGAAATAGATAGACTGGGGTATGTTCATGAGAATTTCTTTGTGCTGGAGCCGACTGGCGAAGCCTTTCATGAGCTGGCACTTTATTACTACATGAAACCGATACAAGAATACTCATCAATCAGTAAAAGCCTCGTTGAAGATGGCGTTGAAGAGCGGTTAGAGTGGATCCCTCTAGACGAGATAGGCAACTACGAGGTATATCCGCAATTCTTCAAAGATGAAACACTCACGTCTGAGCACGGTGTTCTGCACATCGTGGATCGACAGTATTGATGTGACGGCTTGCGTCAATTTAAAGGGCCAGACGCATTCTGATGGCACCTGTGGTAGCCGGGTTTGATTATTGAAGGGCCCGGCATATTGCGGATAAACTGGCAAGCAATAGGAGGGTTACAGGAAGGATGGACCTGATTCTTGATATCAAGAACCTGACCAAGAGCTTCGGCTCCAAGAGGGCTGTTGGAGGGATCAGCTTTGGCGCGCGTATCTTCAGCCGCGGCCTGCTGCAATTCGATCGGACGCTCTCTTTTGGTGAGATAGGGAGAATGATGCGCAAAGAGTATTAAGCTGCACCGGGGGAGAATACCGGGAATACGCGCAGTGGAATGGTGGTGTAGAGGAATCGAGCGGGGTCGCTGTCAAGCGGGGATGCTGTGCGCTGATTCTTTGGCACATGAGGTATTCCCGCTGCAGGATGCGCACTGCGACCAGATATCAAGTGAAAGGAACGTGTTATATGGGAAAGATACTAATGCTTACAGGTGGAGGATTTCACCCGTTCCAGCTATGCAGCAGCATAGCAAAGGACTTCTTGGAGCAGACAGGAGTATTCACTGTTGAAGTCACTGAGGATCGAAACAGACTTATGGATTTGTCAGAGTACAGCGCTGTCATAATCTACACTCAAGGTGGTGAATTGAGCGAAGAACAGGAAAACGGATTGCTCGGCTATGTCCGCAATGGCGGCGGCGTTGTGGGCATCCACTCTGCTGCTGACTCTTGGACGACCAACAAAGGCTACATGGAAATGATCGGCGCTCAATTCAGGGAACACGGCCCAATGGCGGATATTAGAGTCAGCTACAGCGAAGAAGCTGATGCCATTGTTCCCAGAGTCGACAAGAGCTTCGTTATCTATGATGAATTCTATATGTTGAAGCAACATGCGCGCGA
>JAQVXE010000047.1:8518-16701 GCA_028709305.1 Bacillota bacterium
TCGGATATTGTCACATTGAGGCATATTATGGACTTGGGCTTGATTGGCGAAGTGTACTCTGTTGAGTGCAACATGATGCACTATGGAATCCCCTATCCGGGCTGGCGAACTCACAAGCCGATTTCCGGAGGCCTGCTGTACGACATGGGAGTTCACCAATTTGAAAAAGCGTTCCAGATAGCAGCGTACAGCTTCGAGGGAAATTCGCAGAGGCCAAAGGCTTTTGTGCATGGCAACTGTCTCAAGAAAGCCTGGCATCACGTTACCGTTGAAGACTACTGGAGAGCATATGTGAAATTTGAATCAGGTCTGGAGATGCAGATTGTTCAGTCGAATCTTTGTGCGGTGCCAAAGCCCTTGTGGGTCGTGCTTGGAACCCGGGGGTCAGCTGTCATAGAAAGTTGGGATTGGGAAAAGCCTGCAGTTGTAAATACATACATAAACGACAGGCTTACGAGAGTTGAGTATCCGATTATTCCACCCTGTAATATTCCTGATTATTTCGACAGACTGGCCGCAAAATACTATCGAAATCTTGCAGACCATATACTTATGGGTTTGCCTCTGATCATTACTCCTGAGTGGGCAAGGAATCCGGTAGCTGCCATTGAGCTTTCAGAGAAAGCTGCCCTGGAAAACCGGATTCTCGAAGCAGAATTCGTATTTTGATATCGCCATGATGCTGTAAGAAGGCTTTGGGCCTTCGGCAATGTATGAGGTTCGGCATGGAAAGGCCACTGGTTCTCCTGGGGAATTGGAGGGTGAACACACCAATTATCTGTCTGGAGGAGAACCAATGGCACAACATCAAATTAGCATGGCAGCCTAAAGTAGGGCTTTACCCACTCCACCGAGCGCCTTCGTCCATCATGATCAAGAAGTTTCGAATGGGCACATAGTTGGCTATGGAGTTGCCTGAGCCAAGAGCCCAGCCTCTGGGCATGCACCTGTCTATCGTCGTCCGCACGTAGCTTCGGAGGCTCGCCTCGTCCATGCGACACAGTTTGTCAACGTCAATTCCCCCAAGCACTGCCACCCGATGGCCATACTGCTCTTTGAAATCGCCGACCGGTACGATTTCGTCCTGGAACGAGTGTATGGCATCGATTCCCACATCATCGATGAGATCATCTACTACGTTATGAAGGTTTCCGCAGGAATGCAGCCAGTAGACCTGCCCGCGCTCGTGGGCCAGCCGGGCGTAGCGCTTGTGCCAGGGGAAGACTAGCTTGCGCAGGTGGGCGGGGGAGAGGAATGTGGACGTTTTGAACCCCAGGTCATCTCCTTGGAAGATACCGGCGACATTCTCAATGGTGACCACGTTTCGGTAGAAATCGAGAAGCATCTGGCCCACTCGGTTGAATACGGCTTCCGCAAGATCCGGGTCTTCGTAGAGCATTATGCTCATGCCCTCAAACCCTAGCATGTACTCGGATGAGATCTCGAATACGCCGCTGGAGGGACAGACCAGCATCTTCATGCCGTCAGGCAGGTTTTGCGAGACAAATTCGTACGCCGAAAAGTCCATATCCCGCACCGTCTGCCAGGGGTATGCCTCAAAATCCTTCCAGGAGGCTATCTCGCCGATCCCCTGTTCGATCCAGTTTCGCTCTCCCCGTGAAAGCACGGCCGTATCGCCGGTTGCGCGGTTTTTGGCCCGTGGAATTTCGAGGCCCCCTGAGACCCGGATATAGTCGTAGCCCATCTTGTGCCAATACTCTATCTGCTGACGCCAATAATCTTCAAAGTTATCTTTTGGGGAGGGGACGGGGGTGTGCCCCATGTAGTCCGCGAGGATTGCTTCGACTACCTCGCGGTCGGCGAAGAGTTCGACGTAGTGGACGCGCTCGGCGTCCATCTTTCCTTCAAGCATCTGCCTGAACCCCTCGAAGTCCGGCCTGGGTTCCGCAAAAGGCACTGCAAATTCGCGGATCATGTTCAAATTCCTCCTGGACGGAATGGATAACGAGGCCCGCCCTCCAGCCTCTCGCTGGATCTGGCGGCGCAGCGGCTTTCCAGATGCCAGGGTGTCGGGCGGGCCTCGTAATTTCCCATCGAGTTATGTTTTCGGCGGTTGGCTGCTACAGCTCATGTCAGAGACTGTGCTGCGGCGATATGTGGTCGTCCGCGGATTGCCAAACTGCCGACTTCTCTGTGCCTACTTGAGTTCGGCTATGTCTTGCTTAATGATCTCGACTGCGTCACGGAGAGCCTCTTCGACGGTCTTGTCGCCGCGAAGGGCGATCTCTATAGCGCTGTCCATTATTACCCATACTGGATTAACTTCCGGCAACTCAGGCACGACTATGCCGTAGCTGGCCTGCAAACCAAAGCCTGATACTTCAGGCATTGCCTTGACATCAGGCATTTCGAGAACGTCGTGCCGCGGGGGGATGCCCTCTCCGGCTTTGAATGACTTGTACATTGCGTCCTTAGTTGTTAAGTAGGCAATGAGCTTTGCGGCATTCTCCTGTTGCTTGCTGTAGGAGCTCACATGCCACCACTTCAGGCTCACGAACGGTGCCGGATACACGCCATTGTCCAGTTTTGGAATGGGTGCTATGCCATAGTCGATGCCAGCCTGCTTGATGCCGGGTAGGGCCCAGGAGCCATCGATGATGGCGGCAGCCTTGCCTTCGCTGAACTTTGCAGGAGCAACTTGATAGTCGGTGCCGACTGGTATGATCCCTTCAGTCCTGAGTTTCTTGAGCAGTTTGACGGCCTTAACCGCGCCCTCATTGGCGAGGCCGATATCATCCGAATCCCACCAAGATTCGGTTTCGGCAAAGATGTAACTTCCGTAGCCCGCCATGATTGCGTGGCTGTGGTAGAAGGTTTCCAGTGGCCACAGGATTCCGAATTTACCTTGCCTCCGCAGCTCACGGGATTTCTCGATTACCTCGTCAAAGGTTGCAGGTGGCTTTGGCCAGATAGCTTTGTTGTATATCATTGCTACGCCGGATATGTCGTAGGGCACTCCGTACAGCTTGCCACCGAAGGTGGCTGCATTGAGGCCTACATCCATGAAATTGGATAGGTCCATAAACTTAGTCTGGATTGGCGCGACGGTTCCTGTGATAACCAACTGGCCCAGCGTCCCCGAAAGAGAGCAGAACACATCGGGCCCTTTGCCCATGGGCCCTGCCATTTGCACTTTGCTGGCGGTCTCTAGGATCCCGGCAGGTTCAACCTTCACCGGCACGCCGGTCTTTTTGCTCCACTCGGCGGCAAGGGGTGCGATGGTCTCCATCTTGATAGTCTCACACCATACTACTAAAGGATCCGCTGCCGTCGACGGTATGGCGGCTAGCGACAAGATCAGCGCGCCAAGAACGACACACAGAAACGCACGATTAACCTTCATGCTATCTTTCCTCCTGTATGATTAGATTTTCGAGGCCTTAGACGACTCCCAAACAACACTCTGCCCCGGCGCCGGCTGCATGCAGATCGAAAGCGCCGGGCGGAAGGCGGAGAGCCGGGCTGTGCACTGCGCACACGTGGCAGAACGCCTTGCTTGGCTGCCGTCCCCCTTTTCTACTTGATTGCCCCTCTTGTGAGGCCGGAGACGATGTACTTTTCGGCCGACAGAAATACGATGACGATCGGGAGTGCCGTCAGTACCGACACTGCGGAGAATATCGGCCAATCCGTGGCGAATTGCGAAACAGTAAGGCTTCTCATTCCCATTGCCAGTGTCCACTTGCTTCCCGAGTTGATGACTACCTGGGCAAGGAGATACTCAGCATACGGCCCCAGAAAATTGATGAGCGCCACGACATAGAGGACCGGCCTCGCCAGTGGCAACAATATTCTGGTGAATGCCTGAAACTTGGTGGCCCCATCGATCAACGCCGACTCCTCTATCTCCACGGGCACCGAGTCGAAATAGCCTTTGAGCAGCCAGATAGAGAAGGGGATTGCGCCTCCGGCATAAAGGACGATAAGCCCGAGATGGGTATCGATAAGCCCTGCCCACCCCAGCAAGGTATAGAGTGCAACGATCGCCATGAACCCCGGAAACATCTGGCATATCATGAACCCGATCAGAGTCTGGCGCCTGCCTGCAAAGCGCATACGCGAGAAGGCGTAAGCAGCCGGAGTCGTGAGTGCCAGTGCAACCAGGGCACTTACCGCAGAGAGCTTTAGCGTATTGAAGAACCAGCGACCGAAGTTGACGTTCGGGTCGGTGAAGATCTTCCTGTAGTTTGCCAGCGTCGGATCGGCCGGGATTAAACTGGAGCCTACAAGGCCGGCCGTGGACTTGAACGAGCACGAAAGAACCCAGAGAAGCGGGTAGAGCACTATGGTGCACGCTATGATGAGCACCAGGTACATGAGAACCGTGCCCAGAACACGTCCGGGGTTGCGCTGTGTTTTCTTCTGCCTACTGGTTACAGCCATCTTCACTCACCTCCCCTTATTCTTCCTCTCTGAGCTGACGCAGCACGCCTGAGAGCCTGAAGTTGATCAGGCTGAATATCACTACGAAGATGAACACCAGCACCGCAAGGGCTGACGCGGTCGACCATTGCAGCTGCCGGAAACCGAGATCGTACACCCATGTCATGAGTATGTCGGTTGCTCCTGCGCCCCTGCTTCCTGCCACCGCAGGCCCGCCGCCAGTTAGAAGGTATATGATGCCGAAGTTGTTGAAGTTGCCTGCCAGGGTGAGAACGAGTATTGGTGCTACGATGGACATGAGCAAGGGGAAGGTTATCTTGGCGAGAGACTGCCAGGGCGATGCTCCATCGACCGTAGCTGCCTCGTAAATCTCCTCTGGAATGCTTTGAAGCGCGGCTGATATTATCGACAGGTTGAACGGAGTGGATATCCACACGTGAGTCAGGAGCACGCTGACCCGCGCCCACGTGCGATCTTGAAACCACGGCACTGCCTTAAGGCCGAAACTTTTGAGGATATCGTTTATTGGCCCGAAAGTCGTGTTGAAGAGGCCGAAGAATACCATGATTGAGACTGTGGCAGGAACTGCCCATGGGAGCATCAGGATGGCCCGGAAGACGCCTTTGAAGCGTATGCGGCGGTTCTGGAGGATCAGGGCAAGAACCAATCCCGACACAAATGCCAGGGTTGTGCCTAACAAGGCGTATGTAATGTTCCAACCAAGAACCATGGTGAGCTGATTCTGCCATGAAGAACCGGGCTTGAGAAGCTTCTGGAAATTGGCCAAGCCCACCCAGTCAAACCTGCCTGCGGGAGGGCAATGATACAGGTTGTAGTTCGTGAAAGCGAGCAGAATCCCGAAGGCAAGAGGGATGACAATTACGAAGAAGGCTGCCAGGATTGAGGGAGCGATGTAGATGTAGGGGCCTAGTGTGCGGGCAGGTGCCCAGTATTCGGGGCTTATGCGCCGCGCATCCTCGGGGAGCGCGTGGAATGCCCTGATGGATGAGGCGCTCCTTGCAGCGTCAACGATGTTTGCTATGTGAAACCACGCATAGGCTGCCACAACGAATGCTGCGATGATTCCGGCGAGAAGTATGTGCCTCGAATCGAGGAACTTCCCCACCGGATTTAGAGTGACCAGCCCGTAGAGGGGGTCTCGAAGCACTGTGAATAGAAGTGTGAGAAAGGCGGCTTCTACAGCCATGTAGGTAACGCCTTTCTTGCGCTGTCCGTTGTAGACTTGCCCAGCGCCGGCCAACAGAGCCGAGAGAACCCCGGCCATTACAGGATTTGGGTTTGCTCTGGCCATTAAGACGTTCCTCCATCATGCCTGAATTTGCACTATCAGAGCAAGAGGTTCCGCCTTTGCTTCTGCCTCGCTCTGAATATCTGCACCGCGTGTTGCGCCTCCTCTGCGGTTTCAGTTACAACAGAGAAGACGACACGTGTTTGCTGAGAGAGATCGTAGTATTGAACTGCCTCTTCAGGCGAGGCGTCCACTTGGATTACGGCGATGTCAGAGGACCAGCCAAACAATTCGGGGTAACTGTCAACCAGGTCAGCAAGGATTTCCACCGGGCGCCTTGTATTCGGATCGGCTACGATCTGGATCTGCCGCACGTTCGTAAGCTTGAGAAATTCGGGAACCACATGGGGTCCGGCTGAATGGCAATGTACTTCGCCCATGCCAAAAGAGTTAAAGAGCCTTTGGGTGTATGGTGCAGCGTACTGATTGTAGTGGTTTGGGGAGATGAGGCTTGAGATGTCTTCTGAGATGGCAATTCGGTTGGGCCCACAATGCCATGCCGAGTACTCATGAACTACGTCCGGGGCGAAGATCTCGGATGCCTGGGCCCTCGCAAACCATTCCGTTGCTCGCAGGGCAAGCTCCATTAGGTCATGGACGAATTGGGGATCTTCATAGAAGTCCATGTAGATGGATTCGCCTCGAAGAGCCCATGCAAGGTCGAGCGGGGAGTAGTATCCGCGACCGTACGGGATCCGGCAAGGTGAAATCTTGCGAACTAGGTACCGGGTTGCCTCATTGAGCCTGACGAACCATTTGTTGTTCGGGTCGAGGCGAAGCTCCGCCAGTTCAGATTTTTCCGTGACCACAGGCGCCGCCCAGCTAGTATCCTCGCCGAACTCTATTTCGCCCGCAACGAAGGCGCTGAATTCTCCTATGCCCATGTACGGAACGACAGATGGTATCCAATCATCTTCGATTCCGCGGCGGATCTCTGTGAGCTGTGCCTGGTACTCAAGGTAATCGTCGAGGTATGATTCCATATCGTGCTCGAAGTTGTACTGGTTGAGGATTGGCCCGCGGAGGGTCAACACCGAAGGAAAGGTGTATATTAGTGCTTGGGGCGCCCCAGACGCCATGCTGAAGAATCCGTTCACCCGTCTTGCGCACGCCTTGATGTCGGGTTTGTAGTATGAGATGTCGCGAAACATTTGAACACCCCGCTTGCCATGGCCTGAGCTCGTGCTCAGGTTGATGCCGCGGACAGTCATGGGTTGTGTTATTGTGTAGTAGTCAGCCCAGCGACTACTATTATAATATTGGTAGATCTACTAGATGTCAATACCGCTCATTTGGGAGGAACGACATCGCCACGGTGTCGATGTGGCGGCACGACCTGATTCGGAGGGATTTCGATGAACATTTGCGATTGCCATGCCCATATTGGCGAATTCTTCGATCAGATCAACGGGAAACATGTGTCTTACTCCTCGGCCGAGCTTGCCAGATGCATGGGTGATGCGAGTGTGGATGTTGCAATTGTTTCGAACATATCTGCCATTGGTGATCCCGTCGGGGCCAATCTCGAATTGGCTGCATGGGCCGAAGCTTACCCGCAATTGGTTCCGCTGGCGTGGGTCACGCCTGGGGTTACTGACGTAAGTGAGGTGCGGCGCCTCTTCGGCATGGGGTTTCGGGGCATGAAGCTGCATCCGACGGCAGGAGGATACCAGGCCGATTCCGCAGGGGTTGACAGCTACCTGCGAATCTGCGGGGAGGAGGGGAAGCCGGCTCTGTTCCACTGTGCTGCTGACAAGTATTCAGCTCCTGAGCTTTACAGAAGTGTTGCCGAGCGGAATCCCGATGTGCAAATCATACTTGCCCACATGAACCTCTTCGGGCCTGCGGAAGCTGCCATTGGCGTGGCGGAGGCATATCCCAACATATGCCTCGATACGAGCTGGGCGAGGCCCGGGGATGTGGAGAGTGCGATTTCCCGGATAGGGGCAGAGAGGGTGCTCTGGGGGACGGACGCCCCCCTTGGAGGGGATGGCCATTACGACCGGGACCGGGTCAGGGCTGCGCTCAAGTCCAGGCTCGGCAAAGAAGAACTTGAGGCTGTGATGTGGGGGAATGCGGAGCGGCTTTTTACGTTGTGATTTGCAGAGGCCAACCTGAGGGAGAGCCTGGAGCGAACGCTCTCCCCCTGAGATTATCGGGATCTCGATATTGCCCATGCAGGCGGTGCAGGTGGAAACCCAATCCTAGAGCTGTAAGGCACTAGACTGATGTGACCCAGCGCCAACAGAGTCTCCGGATCCGTGGGGCACGTCACGAAGTTCAGGTCTGATTGGCATACTGTTATGCTGAAACGGTAGACTGTCTTGATTTGCCCGTAGATAATTAAGTTAGTGAAGGTGAAGCAGCAGTGAAGAAGAATCCGAGCGTCATGACATCAGCAGGCGTGTTAATATATGTGCTATTGTCTCTAACTGATAGGTTTGTGGTAAGCATCCCCGACCACGTCTAC
>JAQVXE010000153.1 GCA_028709305.1 Bacillota bacterium
ACGATTGCTCCAAGGCCAAGGTCCACCAGCTTGTTTACAGCCCCATGTGCTATCCCGATGGAGGGGTAGTAGATGACATCCTAATCTACAAACTGTGCGAGGACGACTATTGGCTGGTAGTTAACGCCGCCAATACCGACAAGGACTATGATTGGGTAATGGGCAATGTATCGGGTTATGATGTCACAATTGAGAACATATCACCGCAAGTGGCGCAGATAGCTATTCAGGGTCCAGCAGCTCAGGGCATACTACAGAGAATCACTCCTTGCGATCTTTCGTCCATCAAGTTTTTCTGGTGTCTGCCTGATGTGGAAGTTGCGGGGCGCAAAGCGCTTGTGTCAAGAACTGGGTACACTGGAGAAGACGGGTTTGAGATCTACTGTAAGCCTGAGGACGTTCGTCACATCTGGGATACCCTACTGGCAGAAGGCAAGGATGAAGGCATAGCCCCTGCAGGTTTGGGCGCAAGAGACTCGCTCCGATTTGAGGTCGCCCTTCCCCTCTATGGACATGAGCTTTCGCCGGAGATCACTCCGCTCGAAGCGGGACTTGGTTTCTTTGTCAAGCTGAAGAAGGCCGACTTCATCGGGAAGGAAGCCCTGGTCTCCCAGAAAGAAAAAGGGTTGTCACGAAAGATCGTGGGGCTGGAGCTCATGGGACGTGGAGTTCCACGCGAAGGCTACCCGGTCATGTCAGACGGGAAACAGATCGGGCACTTGACGTCAGGCGCATTTTCGCCGACGATGAACAAAGGGCTTGCATTAGCTCTAGTGGCTTCTGAGTTCACCGAAATCGGTACCGAGCTCGCCATGGAGATAAGGAAAAAGGCATGCCCCGCAAAAGTGGTAAAAACACCATTCTACGAGAAGTCTTACAGGAAGGAGTAAGGGGGATATGGGCAGCAAAATGAGGTTCACCAGCGATCATGAGTGGGTAAGGCTTGATGGGAACATCGCAACGGTTGGAATAACGGAATATGCGGCAGATGAACTCGGAGACGTAATCTACGTGGAGTTGCCCGCAGTTGGGGACACGTTGGCACAAGGAGACAACCTGGCAGTTGCCGAGTCGGTCAAAGCGGCCGCAGACATATTCGCGCCTATTGGCGGAACGGTCACCGAGGTGAACAAAGCGCTCGAAGATGAGCCCGGCCTTGTAAACGAAGATCCCATGGACAACGGCTGGATAGCCCGTCTCGATGTGGATGACTTGGCTGAGCTCGATGAACTCATGGATGAAGAAGAATATGAGGAGTACCTGAAAGAGGAGGGCCAGTGATGGGCTCGCCACACAGGTATTTGCCAAACACGACGCAGGACGTCGCCAAAATGCTGGACGACATCGGAGCGTCCAGCGTCGATGACTTGTTTTCTGTTATCCCGCCTGAGTATCGGGTTACAGAACCTTTGGATCTGCCGGAGGCCCTCTCCGAACCGGAGCTTTCGGCAGAGCTGAACAGGGTCGCTGCCAAGTGCGCACATTCCATGCAATACACAACATATCTCGGCGGCGGTCTCTATGAGCACTTCGTGCCCAGCGTAGTCAGGCATATGCTCACCCGCGGGGAGTTTTACACAGCGTACACTCCCTACCAGGCAGAGGTAAGTCAAGGCACACTGCAGGCAATCTTCGAGTACCAGACGATGATATGCGAATTGACTGGCATGGACGTGGCCAATGCATCCATGTATGACGCCGGAACTGCAATGGCAGAGGCTGCAGTAATGTCATGCGACGCCACCCGCCGCAACAAAGTCGTAGTAAGCAGAGCCGTAAACCCCAGATACCGCCAGGTGTTGCAGACATATGCCCATCCGCGCGGAATCGAGGTTGTAACTGTTGACTACGACAAGCAAAGCGGTGCAACGCCTGTAGAGAGCATTCCAAAGGACGTTCTGGCTGACGCGGCGTGTTTTGTCGCCCAGTCGCCGAACTACTTCGGTATAGTGGAGAACATGGCGGCTCTTTCTGAGGCTACACACGGAACGCGAGCGCTGTTCGTAGCGGTTGTAAACCCGATATCCCTCGGAATCCTGGCGCCGCCCGGAAGCTACGGCGCCGACATAGCCCTTGGCGAAGGGCAGCCGCTGGGGAATCCCGTCAGTTTTGGCGGACCGCTGCTCGGGTTCTTTGCAGTCACTTCGAAGCTCATGAGGAAGATGCCCGGGCGCCTGGTCGGCCAGACCCATGACGATCAGGGACGTCGCGGTTACGTCCTGACTCTGCAAGCACGCGAGCAGCACATAAGGCGCGAAAGAGCAACTAGCAACATCTGCTCGAACGAAGCCCTTTGCGCTCTTGCAGCAACAATACATCTGAGCCTGATGGGCCCTTCCGGGCTACGCAAAGTTGCGGAGCTTTCTACGTGGAACGCCCACTACCTCCGCGACAAGATAGCTGGAATTTCAGGCTACGAATTCCCGTTCGATGGTCCATTCTTCAACGAGTTCCTCATTCGAGGAAAGAGATCACCGGCAGAACGCAATCGCAGGCTGCTGGAGAGAGGGATCATCGGAGGCAAGATGATCGAGGCAGAATATCCTGAACTTTCAGGGTGCACGCTCTGGGCAACGACTGAACTGCGAACCCGCCAAGAGCTCGACACCCTAATCAGGGAACTGGAGGTGCTAGCATGAAAGGCCCGCAGCCGCTGATATTTGAATTGAGCGTACCCGGGCGAACCGCGGTCAGCCTTCCGGAGCCGGCAGTCCCAGCCCCTGATCTTTCGCGGCTATTTCCGGAAGATTATCTTCGCACAGATCCCCCGGCCCTTCCGGAAGTCAGCGAAGTAGACGTTGTGAGGCATTTCGTCAACCTTTCACAACTTAACCACGCAGTGGATACTGGTTTCTACCCGCTTGGCTCATGCACCATGAAGTACAACCCCAAGGTGAACGAAGACGCCGCGCGACGGCCAGGCTTTGCGGCAGTCCATCCTGACCAGGATGAATCGACGGTTCAGGGAGCTATGGAGCTCCTTTACACCCTTGAAGAGTACTTGTGTGAGATATGCGGGATGGACAGCTTCACCATGCAGCCGGCAGCAGGCGCGCATGGCGAAATTACGGGATTGTTCATCATCAACGCTTACCACGAGTCCCGCAACGACAAAAGGACGAAGGTGCTGGTGCCCGACTCTGCTCATGGCACCAACCCCGCAAGCGCGGCAGGCGCCGGAATGGAGATCGTCCAGGTTAAGTCGGACGCGAGAGGCAACGTGGATATCGAGGACCTCAAGGCCAAGGCCGGCCCTGACGTTGCGGCATTGATGCTGACAAACCCGAACACCCTCGGCCTCTTTGACGAACGGATCGGGGAGATCGCAGAGATAGTCCATGGCGCAGGCGCACTCCTCTACTACGACGGCGCTAACGCCAACGCCATCATGGGCAAATCCCGCCCAGGCGACATCGGATTCGACGTGATCCACCTCAACCTCCACAAAACGTTCTCAACTCCGCACGGCGGAGGGGGGCCTGGGTCTGGACCTGTGGGCGTCAAGAAGTTCCTCAGTCCATTCCTGCCCGCTCCGGTGGTACGGTTTAATGAGGCTACAGGGAAGTACTTCTGGGACAACGATAGGCCGCAGTCGATCGGCCGAGTCCATTCGTTCAACGGCAACTTCGGCGTCATGGTAAAAACATGGGCCTACATCAGATCCATGGGGCCCGACGGTTTGCGTGCGGCCAGCGAATATGCAGTCCTCAACGCCAACTACATCATGAGAAAGCTGCAGCCGTACTACGATCTCCCGTACGACCGCGCGTGCATGCATGAGTGCGTGTTGTCGGGGGCGCGCCAGAAGAAATCTTCTGACGTAAAGACGCTGGATATTGCCAAGCGCTTGCTCGACTTCGGATTCCATGCGCCTACAATCTACTTCCCGTTGATTGTAGATGAAGCGCTGATGATCGAGCCCACTGAGACCGAGAGTA
>JAQVXE010000048.1 GCA_028709305.1 Bacillota bacterium
AATGGTCGAATGATAGGCACTGTGCTCGATAAGACGGAATATGGGGGCCGAGTGGTCTCATTTGAGGCGGACGAGGGCGTAGACAGAGTCGTCGATGAAATAGGCGAGATGCCTGTGCCCCATTACATAAAGACGGGTCTTAGGGATACCGAGAGGTATCAGACGGTATACGCTCGCACGCGAGGTTCGGCTGCAGCGCCCACTGCGGGTCTTCACTTCACGCCTGAGCTTCTGGACGAGGTGGCCCGCTTGGGAGTTGAGATCGTCCGCATTACTCTCCATGTGGGGCTGGGCACATTTCGCCCTGTGAAGACTGAGACTATTGAAGAGCATGTGATGCATTCTGAGCATTACCATGTATCGACCAAAGCTGCCGAGGTCATCAACAGGGCCAGATGCGCTGGCGGGCGGGTTGTGGCTGTCGGAACGACGACCGTCCGGACGCTGGAGACTGTGGCAGAGCCGAATGGAATGATCATGCCGGGCGATGGATGGACGAGCATATTCATATACCCTGGATATACCTTCCGTTCCATCGACGCAATGGTCACGAACTTCCACCTTCCAAAGTCGACGTTGGTCATGATGGTGTCGGCCTTCGCCGGAAGGGAATTTGTTCTCAGTGCATATCGTCGGGCGATAGAAGAGCGGTACAGGTTCTTCTCTTTTGGAGATGCGATGCTCATACTGTAGCCAGCGGTATGCTGCGAATGGAGTTCGATGTCTACGGAGTGATGCTTATTACGGCAGTAAGATTCAGAGTTGAAAAACGATCGGAAAACACTATGGCACGAGCAGGCGTGTTGCTCACTCGTCATGGAGAGGTTCCGACGCCTGTGTTCATGCCAGTGGGCACACAAGCATCGGTCAAAACCGTTTCCCCTGAGGAGTTGCGCCAGATCGGGGCAGGCATTATCCTGTCCAACACGTATCATCTGTACCTCAGGCCAGGCCACGAGCTGATTGAGAAGGCAGGCGGATTGCATTCGTTCATGTCATGGGACGGCGCTGTTCTGACAGACAGCGGAGGATACCAGGTATTCTCTCTTGGGCCTCTCCGAACCATCAGTGAGGAGGGAGTAGAGTTCCGGTCCCATATTGATGGATCGCCCCATATGTTCACCCCAGAGCGGGTGATGGAGATCGAGATGGCTCTGGGCGCAGATATCGCAATGTGCTTTGACGAGTGCACTCCGTACCCATGTGATTACGAGTACGCCAAGGAGTCGGCTGCGATGACAGCGCGCTGGGCTGAAAGGTGCCTTGAGGCACATTCCAGGGAGGATCAGGCCCTTTTCGGGATCGTTCAGGGATCTGTCTACCCCGACCTCAGAAAGAGCTCAGCTGCTGACATATCATCGCTGGGGTTTCCTGGGTATGCAATTGGCGGGCTTTCCGTGGGAGAGCCGAAGGATTTGATGTACTCCATCCTAGATGAGACTGTCCCTTGTCTTCCAGAGGATAAGCCCAGGTATCTCATGGGGGTAGGGTCACCCGACGCGTTGCTTGAGGGTGTTGCCCGGGGAGTGGACATGTTCGACTGTGTCCTTCCCACTAGGGTTGCGCGAAACGGTACCGTGTTTACACGTGAGGGCCGAATCATAGTCAGGGATGCGGCTTATGCCGAGGATTTTCGTCCGCTGGATCCAGGTTGTGATTGCTACGCGTGCCGTAACTTCTCAAGAGCATACATACGCCATCTTCTGAAAGCCGGCGAGGTATTAGGGATAAGGTTGACGTCCATACATAACCTCAGGCACCTCATAAGGATGATGGAGGAGATTCGCTCAGCGATTATTGAGGGGACTTTTTCGGAATACAGGAAGGAACAATGGGAGATCTGGTATAATAACTAGGACACAAGCAGAATGGGAAATGGAGGTAAGTAGCGAATGGAAGGACAAGCAGGCCAGGCCCCAAGCTTGATAGGAGCTCTGCTCCCGTTTGCGGTGCTGATGGTACTATTCTACTTCATGCTAATCAGGCCACAGAAGAAACAACAGCAGCAGCGCGATGCGATGATTGCAGGATTGCGAAAGGGCAACAGGGTAACCACCATAGGCGGCATATATGGTGAGATAATCGACATCAAGGATGACGCAGTGCTGCTCAATATTGCCGGGCAAGGCGAGCGAACGGTTGTACGATTGGCCAAATGGGGAGTTCAGGATGTGCTCGGCAAAGACAACGTAGGCAAGGACAAGGAGACAGAAGAGAAGAGCTCATAGTTTGGAGGGCACGATTGAGGAGGCCTCTACATAATGACTAATAAGAGATGGGCGGTGCTTGCCCTTTTGGTCGTCTTGATGGCGACATTGTTCTGCCCGGCAAGGGCTGAGAGTACTGCCACAGCCGAAGAGGTTGCCCGTGAGTACTTCGCTGCCTTCCAAGAAGGCGAATGGCTGACAGCGCAAGGACTTGCGGACGATGCAGCTTTGTCATGGGTGGAATACGTCGGATCTCGCGAGGGCAAGACTGACGGTTTGGCTTCAATAATGAAAATAGAGACGGCCAATCTGGGCGACAGTGTGCGTGCCAAGATCTACTACCAGAGCTCAGATGGCCAGGTCAGGCTGAGATATCTGAAACTGCGTGACATTGCGGGCCGCTACAGAGTAGTGGACGACAAGATGCTGGGCGGAGAGTGGATATCCCTATCCTATCGAAAAGGCCTGTTTGCCAAGGCTAAAGAGATAGGGGGGGTACGAGTTCGGGTAGTCGGGATACTGGAGGTGCCCCCGGAGATCAAGTTCGACATCATTGTTGAGAATCTCTCAGGTCCCGAAGAATGCTTGATCTACCCCTCGCTTGAGGCTTTCTACGTTGTGGAAGCTGACGGCGCAGTCCGTGGAAAATACTTTGCGCAGCCGCCGGCTGCCGTGCCGGAGAAGCCGCTTCGCAGGGGGGAAGCGATGCGCACTTACTCGATAGTGCCATTCTGGAGCGTGGACTCGAAGTTTGCGGGTAGGGCCATCAAGAGCCTTACATGGACGCTATATGTGCCATACGGGCCCATAGACCAGTATGCATTCGACTACATTTGATGATGTAATGACCATATTACCGGGCCGCGCCGCCTTGGCGCGGCTATCTTATGATTGTGCGAGATTTCAGCATAACCAGTGTGCTGAGGAAAGGAGGTGCTAGAAGCAATTTGCTGAAGAGAATCACCCTAAAGGATGTAAAACAGGATCCGGAAATAGATGCGTTCATAAAGCGCGCAATGGAGAACACTAAGGCGATAGGATTTACGGAACACGGGTACAGGCATGCAGGTTTGGTATCGAACATTGCCCATAATGTGCTGGTTAGGCTGGACTATCCTGCGCGAACTGCGGAGCTGGCTGGAATAGCGGGTTATCTCCATGACATAGGAAACTCCATCTCCCGTGACCATCACGGGCAGAGCAGTGCTTTCATAGCGATGAGCCTTTTGACGAGAATGGGAATGGATCCAGATGAAGTCGCCATTGTTATGGCGGCCGTCGGCAATCATGAGGAGGAGTATGGGCATCCGGTCAATGAGGTTGCGGCGGCAGTAATACTGGCTGACAAGAGCGATGTGCACAGGACGAGAGTGAGCAAGCGAGACATTGCGACCTTCGACATACACGACAGAGTCTCCTATGCTGCTGAGCGTTCATTTCTTGAAGTGGACGCGGAGCATCACATCATCACCTTGACTGTATCGATCGATACGGAAATATGCCCCGTAATGGACTACTTCGAAATCTTCCTCACTCGCATGCTCATGTGCAGGCGTGCTGCTGAAGTCCTTGACTGCGAGTTCAAGCTTGAGATTAACGGTGTTTGTTTGCTGTAGCCCCACGCATGTTAGGCCGCGCTGTGTTTGTAAGTGCCCGGGATCCGTGCGCTTGGAAAGCAACATGGCCGGAGCTGGAATCAAAGCCTCCGCACGGTGCAATACTACTTCAGGCATAGCACTGATGCGGAGGGGTCTATTTTGCGTTCATACGATGACCTTGTCAAACATGAGGGCAACGCTCTGCTATTTGCCGCGGTGGAAATATCCATAGTGTCGTCACTTGCGGGCCGTCCCATGCACGTGCACGCAGAGGGCGTAAGGGGAACAGGAAAGACAACGATCTTCAGATCTGCTGCAGGTATCCTTCCGACAATAGAACGCATAGCGAAATGTGAACAGAATTGTCGGGCGTGGGCGCCGCACTGCCCCACTCACAGCAATACTTCAGTCGCCGACCTGAGCGGGTTGGCTTCGGAGCGGATCCGCATGCCCTTTCGAGAAATCTCACACTCAGCTAAGCTGGGGACTGTTGTGGGAAGCATCGATCTGGCACAAGTCATGGATCGCGACAAGCCCCAGGCTGCTCTCCTCTTGGGAACCATTCCAAAATCAAATCGGGGCATCCTCTTCGTCGATGAGGTAAACCGGCTTGCTGACACTTCGCCTGAGCTCACCGACGTTCTGCTGGACGTAATGGGAACCAGACCAGGGCGTGTGCAAGTTGAGGAGGCAGGTTTGCCCGTAGTCTCCATGCCAGTGGAGATCAGTGTTTGGGCGGCGTCCAACCCTGATGAGGATCCTGGGCCCCTTGAGGACGTCAGGAGGCAGCTTTCCGACAGGTTTGACCTTTCGGTAGAGATGGGCCGAACCAGCCAGGCTTCTATGATACGCCGGATCTTGGAGTACGATGAATTCGTAGACCAAGGAGCCCAAATGAGGCGGAGGGGCGACGGATTTGAAACTGGAGGCGCAGAGACCTTGGGCAGCGCGGCGAGCGTATTCGGTCCGATGGCTTCTGGCAGTTGGCCGGGGCGGTTGACGGCTGCAGCGCTGCTCGCTCCGAAGGTGAAGTTCTCCGATGACCTCCTGGAGCTTTTGGCAAGCATCTACGTGGACTTCGACATAGAAAGCATCAGGGCGATGGAGTCGGCGAGGAGCGCAGCCCGTTGCCGGGCAGCGCTGGCAGGTCGCAGCTGCGTCTCAATGGAGGATGTTCGAGTGGTGCTGCCATTGGCCTTGCGCCACAGGGTTGACGTGGCGACTCTGGCAAACATACTCAGGTATGTTGATGCCTTGCAGGAGAAGACAGTACATGGTCATGCGCGGTCAGGGGCTCCTTCGAGCTATGGCGGACTTGCGCGGCCAGGGATTGAAGGGCCAAGAACATGCGAGGGCACAGGCACGGCAAACTCGTGCGACGCTCAGCGCTTAGGGCACGGGGAACCGCTTTGCCAATCGCTTGGCTGTCGGAAAAGCGCAGAGCCTGGATCGGCCTCCGAAGGCAGTAAAGGAAGCGAGGAGCCGAGCGGATTGGAGTGCAGCGGCCCTGGACTGAGAGGAGTTCTCCATCGGTTGCTTGAACGAATGAGGTCTGAGGAGCGCCTTAGAAAGCAGGCGACAGAGAGTGGGGGCAGCCATCGATCAGGTTCCGGAAGGGCCGGATGCGGATCCCGGTGCGCGGCTGGAGAGCCAAGCGGGGGAGACGATCGGGGCTATGCGGGTGGAGCGCGTTCACAGGCTGAATCGGGACAGGTTAGTGAAGTGTGCCCTCCGAAAGCTGCGCGACCCATTACGGATATCGGCCCCAAAATAGTGTTCGTAGAGGACGACTTGGCTTGAACATCGATGATCTTCTCAGGTTTGCCCGCGATGCCAATCAGGAATTGAGCATTGGACGCGGCGTAAGGATAGGCGAGACTGCCTTGGTGTCAAGGAGGGTTCACATAATAGACCCTCGCTGTCCGGAACAAGCTCAGGTTCAATGCCACCTAGATGCAGGACGGGTATTCTACCAGCGATCTTCGCCAGACGACATAGTACATATCGACGTCTTCCATGAGCTGGCAGATGTTGACCATCGCGTGGCGGCTGCGGCAATAAGACGGGCTGTCGAGGGCTTCTCGCGCCAGATGTCCAGCATCCCCGGTCCCTTCCTGGCTCTCAGTGGACCAGCTTGGTCCATTACAGGGCTGGCGGACTTCATTGACGTTCAGACAGCGACAGGCGGCGGACGAGTCACGGGTTCCCTAAACTACGGAAAGAAGGCATCGCTCAGGCTTGCCCACCGCGGACACGTTCACGTTGCTTCATACCTTCCGCCTGAAGTGGCAGGACTGATATACTTCATAGTCCGCGAGGTGGAATGTGCAATCTTGTCGAGCGGCGCCAGTCTGCGCCAACTGGAGCGAATCGATAATGCACTTTCATCTGGTCAGGTGCCGCTCGATCTGTCTCCTTATTCGTCCCCTACTGATTCGTTGATGCGGCAGACGAGTTCGGACCATGGAGAACAGACTTCTCAAAGCCTAATGAAGCAGGCGTTGGACGCGTGCGTCGATTTCGGGTCGGTAGCGAGCTTCAGATCGTTTCTTGAATGCATGACTAGCCCAAACAGGCGTGAAAACCCCTATGCCTTGTTGGAGCGGGAGTTTGGGGATGCAGAGGGAATGCTGTCGAAGCTGCGAACCCTCGAAATCGTGGACGGCGAGGGTGCTGGTCTTGAACTCACCGAGAAAGGCAGGCGTCTCCAATCTTTTCTCAGAAGATTTGCCAGAGAAGTGGAGAATCAGGTGCGACGCATGATCCGGCGGAGCTCGAAACCATGCGCAACGCCTTTGGAGCGGAGTGATTTTTCCAAAGGCAGAAGGGTTGAAAGCGGACCGGGCCGTGTTCGTGCCGTGGTTTCTACATCAGAGGCTGACCACCGGGGCAGCATTTCCGTTTGTGAAACGGTGCGACATTGGGCTGCGCGATGCGCAACCGAGGGCACTCGAAGCGCGATCCAGCGGAAGGACATTCGGATAGAGCAGGTGAGGCGTCCGGCCAGGGTAGATGTTTGCCTGCTGATAGACGCCAGTGCAAGCATGGCGGGAAGGCGTATACAGGCTGCAAAGCACCTCGCGCGCCATCTGTTCCTTACGTGTCGGGATAGGGTGAGCGTGCTTACGTTTCAGGACAGAACAGTGACTCAGCACGTGCTAAGAGCAAGGTCCGTTAGAGTGCTTGAAGAGGGTTTGGCGACTGTTAGGCCTGCGGGGCTGACACCGTTGGCTGCAGGCATTGTGGAGGCTGTGAAGCTGCTCGGAACGCGCAAGGGGATACCGACAATGCTTGTTCTGCTCACAGACGGCATACCCACCATGAACTACTGGACAGGGGATCCTGCCAGGGATGCGTTGATGGCTGCAGAACAGATTGCCAAAAATGAGTTGCCCTTCACATGCATAGGGCTGGCCCCAAATAGGGGTTTCCTTCGTAAGCTGGCCGAGATTGCCCACGGAACCCTGTATGTTGTCGACGAGTTCGATCGCGACCTCCTTGCAAAACTAGTAAGGGATGAGCGAGAGAGGGTCCAAACATGGTAGTATTGAATCATGTAGATTGATGAGAAGGGGAACTCGAATAAAAGTCGAATCGTTCCTGATTAAGGTGGAGAAATGTATGGCAGCAAGAGAAAAGGTATGGGAGCTTCGCAAGGGCCACCCGGAAACTGAAGAACGTTTGGCCTCAAGCTGCGGTATTACGTCTGCGTTGGCTCGTATTCTAGTTAACAGGGGCATACGCGATGAAAGGTCTGTATGGGCGTTCCTCTCACCCGAACTTTCTGACATGCACGACCCATTCGCCATGCCCGACATGGAAAGGTCGGCGACAAGGCTCCTTTCCGCTGTGCAAGATGGTGAGGGAATACGGGTGTACGGGGATTATGATGTTGACGGAATAACCTCAGTCTCGCTGATGGTTTCAGTGTTGAAAGCTCTTGGCGCCAATGTGGACTATCATATTCCCAACCGGCTTGTTGAAGGTTATGGCTTGAGCAGCGATGCGATAGAGAAGGCTTCCGAGTGTGGAGTATCGCTATTGATCACAGTCGATTGCGGCGTGAGCGCCATCGATGAAATTGGCCTTGCGTCCGATTTTGGCATTGATGTGATTGTCACCGACCACCACGAAGCGGGGGATAGACTGCCTTCGTGTGTTGGGGTCATAAACCCCAAGCGTTGCGATTCCGAGTATCCCTTTAGAGAACTGGCCGGGGTTGGGGTGGCGTTCAAGCTGTGCCAGGCTCTGTGGAATCTTGCAGGGAAGCCTGAAGGCGCGGCCGACCCCCACAAGTACCTTGACATTGTGGCGCTTGGAACCATTGCTGACGTAGTCCCACTGCAGGGGGAGAATAGGATCATAGCCAGGGCTGGGCTTGACATGATGAATCCATCCTCCAATTTGGGGCTTCGTGCTCTGATAGGTGTTTCAGGTCTGGCAGGGAGAGAGATCCGGGCGGGTCATGTTAGCTTCACCGTCGCGCCGAGGGTGAATGCAGCAGGAAGGCTTGGCGATCCGAGCCTCGGCGCGAGGTTGTTCCTTACGGACTCAAGCGAAGAGGCTGCGGAGCTTGCAACCATGCTTGATGAGGAAAACCGCAGAAGGCAAGAGATTGAGCTTGCAATACTGCGTGAGGCTTGGGCGCCTGTGAGCAAGATGAACACACTAACTACCCGTGCAATAGTTCTGGGATCTAATGAATGGCACAGTGGCGTCATCGGAATAGTTGCGTCCAGAATAGCTGAACTCACGTTCAGACCGACTGTTCTCATATCCTTCGAGGGAGATATTGGACGAGGATCGGCCAGGAGCATACCGGCATTCAATATTTATTCCGCTTTGACCGAATGTTCTGACCTTTTGCTGAAATATGGTGGTCATTCGCAGGCTGCAGGATTGTCGATACAGGCGGAGAACTTGGATTCTTTCAGGGAAAGGCTCAATGACATAGGGCACGATTGGCTCACAGAGGATGATCTTGTTCCCAGAGTGCTGGTTGATGCGGAACTGAGCGAAAAAGAGATCAGCGTTGAACTGGCCAGGGAATTGGAGCGTTTGGAGCCATACGGATATGGCAATCCGACACCTACTTTTGTGACAAGGAATATGCTCGTTCTAGAATGGCGGAATGTAGGCGCGGATGGGAAACACCTCAAGCTTAAGCTGGGGCGCGGAGGTCAGGTCGTAGACGCCATAGGTTTTCGGATGGCCAGAAGCCATGGAGACTTGGTTCAAGGTCTTCCTGAGGTCGATGTCGTCCACTCTCTTCAGGTAAATGAGTGGAACGGGCGCAGGGAAGCGGAGTTGGTCGTCAAAGATATTAGGAAGCCTAGAGGCGAGTAGCTCAGTCTGCCAAGGATTGATCGGATGCGAGTAGAAGGGAGGGCGGTGGGGATGGAGCATCAGAAAGAAGAGCACACATTAGATGGCTTGCTTGAGAAGGCTAGAGCAAATCGTCCAGATGTTGATCTTAGTCTGATACAAAATGCGTGGTCATACGCTCAAGAGGCCCATGACGGACAGGTGCGGGAGTCAGGCGAACCCTATTTCGACCATCCAGTGTCTGTGGCATTCATCCTTGCCGACATGAACCTGGATGCTAACACAATGGCAGCAGGCCTTCTTCATGACGTCATTGAGGATACAGGCAAGAGCTACGAGGAGATCAGTGAGGCTTTTGGCTCCGAGATCGCAACACTTGTGGATGGAGTAACGAAACTGTCGCGCATGGACTTCAAGAGCCGAGAGGAACAGCAGGCTGAAAGCCTGAGGAAGATGTTCGTAGCCATGGCCAAGGATATCAGGGTCATTCTGATTAAGTTGGCGGACAGGCTTCACAACATGCGGACTTTGGACTACTCTCCGCCTGAGAAACAGAAACGTGTGGCCGGTGAAACGCTGGAAATATATGCGCCCCTTGCGCACAGACTCGGCATGTGGAGAATGAAATGGGAACTGGAGGATCTGTCCCTCCGGTATCTCGACTCAATGGCCTACTATGAGCTGGTAGAGAAGGTCGCCACAAAGAGGCAGGAGCGGGAAGGCTACATCGAAGAGGCTCGTAGAACGCTTGAGGCGGCTCTCGGCGAGATCGGTATCTCGGCTGAGATCCAAGGACGTCCGAAGCACTTTTACAGCATATACCGGAAGATGGAAAAGCAAGGCAAAGACTTCGGAGAGATATGGGACCTTATGGGGCTGAGAGTCATAGTAGGCACGCTTAGAGAATGTTATGCTGTACTCGGAGCGGTCCACAGCATATGGAAGCCGATTCCGGGGCGGTTCAAGGATTACGTGGCCATGCCCAAATCAAACATGTACCAGTCGCTCCACACTACCGTAATAGGCCCGCGGGGCGAACCTCTGGAAATCCAGATACGCACATGGGAGATGCACAGGACTGCGGAATACGGAATCGCCGCTCACTGGCGATACAAGGAAGGCGGGGGTGGCGGAGGCGACTTCGAGGAAAAGATCACGTGGTTGAGGCAGATTCTCGAGTGGCAGAAAGAGACCAGGAATGGCACTGAGTTCGTGGAAACACTCAAAGTGGACCTTTTTTCGGACGAGGTGTATGTTTTTACGCCACGGGGGGACGTGAAGACGCTTCCTGCGGGGTCGACTCCGGTGGACTTTGCCTATTCCATCCATACCGACGTGGGCCACTCATGCTCCGGAGCTCGAGTCAACGGAAGAATGGTTCCACTCAGTAAGAAGCTTTCAACAGGTGACATTGTGGAGATTATCACGAGCAAGTCGCAGGCAGGGCCGAGCAGGGACTGGCTCGCGATAGCCAAGACGTCGAAGGCCAAGGGGAAGATCAGGCAGTGGCTTAAGGAGCAGCGGCGCGAGGCATCTGTGGAGCAAGGCAAGGAGCTCATTGAGAAGGAACTTAGAAGGCTCGGATTGGAAGTCCGTGCTAACATGAAGGACGAGCGTCTGCTTGAAGTAGCTCAGAAGTTCAGCTACCAGAGTGCAAACGACCTTCTGGGAAGCGTCGGTTATGGCAAAGTATCCGCTGCCCAGGTTGTTACCAGGCTCGTTCCTGACAGAGTTCTGGATGAGGTGCCAAAGCCGTTTCCCACTCGGTCCAAATCGAGGTCGTCCCATGGAGTCAGCGTTCCGGGTGTAGATAACGTGCTAGTAAGATTCGCAAGGTGCTGCAATCCTGTGCCCGGCGACGAAATCATAGGATATGTTACTCGGGGACGAGGCGTCTCCGTCCACAGGCTCGACTGTCGCAACGCCTCGATAATACTGGACAATGATGAAGAACGCGCGGTTGAGGTTTGCTGGGATACGAAGGCTGGCGAATCATATCCTGTGGATATCGAGATGGAGGCCTACGATGCGCCAGGCCTTCTCACCCTGGTCATCAATACCACGGTCGAGATGAAGGCACATGTGAGTGCTGTTACTGCCAGAACGGTGAGCAACCGTTTGGCTGTGATAAACATGACAATGGAGATAAATGATGTTAAGCATATGAACTCCGTGATTGAGAGGCTGAAGCGGATTTCCGGGGTTCAAAGCGTTCGCCGGGCAGTTCTCAGCTGACCTTGTGCGTTCGACATGCGCGGTTGATGCCTGTTATCAGGCTGTTTACATGACATGGAGGTGGCTGTAGCTGAGAGCGGTGGTTCAGAGGGTGACCGAAGCTTCGGTTAGTGTAGACGGTGCAGTAGTAGGCAGCATTGGTCATGGTTTGGTGGTTCTGTTGGGCGTCTCTGAGGAAGACGGCCCCGACGACGTTAGATACATGGTGGACAAGATTCCTCACTTAAGGATTTTTGATGATGAAGGCAAGCTTAACCTCTCTCTCCTGGATGTAGGAGGAAGCATGCTCGTCGTCTCCCAGTTCACGTTGTATGGAGACTGCCGGCGGGGACGGCGTCCGAGTTTTGCACATGCAGCTAGCCCCGAAAATGCGAATTCGCTATACGAGGAATTTGTGAGGGGCGTGAGGGACATGGGTGTTCCAGTGGAAACCGGTATCTTCAGGGCGGAAATGGATGTGCGTCTGGCGAACCACGGGCCTGTGACTATCCTGCTTGACAGCGGAAAGCTTTTCTAAAGACCATGGGTGACTAGGAGCGCAGGGAGGCGAGTTGCATTTGGCAGACATGGATAGGCTTAACGTAGAAAGGCTTGTGCTTGGTCCAATCTCCACCAATTGCTATGTCATTTGGCGCGGGGGCCATGAAGATGCAGTGGTGATTGATCCAGGCGCCTCTTCACCTCGCATTGGGGATGTTCTTGATGAGAACAGCCTCAAATGCCGGGCAATAATTAATACTCACGGCCATCCTGACCACATCGGAGGAAACGGGGCGTTGCGAGATGCTACGGGGGCACCGGTATATGTGGGGGCGCTCGATGCCCACATGCTGGCCGACCCTGACGACGTCTTTCACGTTCTGGCACGGTCAGGCGCAAAGGGTTCTCGCCTAGATGCCGATCATACGCTTGAAGGCGGAGATGTGCTTAAGGTGGGAGAGATGGAGTTCGAGGTATTGGCGACGCCAGGACATACCCCCGGTGGAATAAGTCTGCTGCTCGCTGAGGATCTTACGCTTTTTACAGGAGATACGTTGTTTGCATGCGGCGTGGGGCGAACTGACTTTGCCGGCGGCGACGAACAGGCCCTTTGGCGCTCCATATTCGATGTGATATTCAGCCTCGACGAGAGGATTCGAATATATCCCGGGCATGGTCCGGACACAACTGTAGCAGCTGAAACGGCATGGCATGGACGACTTCGCTTTCGTTGACACTGCAATCTTCGTGCGATACAATGACGTAGGCTATTGAGCTTGGCTGGGAGGGTTATTATCTTGATCTCAGGTATGCGTAAGCGAGCTGGCACAATTGTTGCCGTAATAGCGGGTATTGTTGCACTGGGCATGATAATTCCAATGCTTTTCGCGGGTTCGAATGTCAACACTGCAGCCGCGAGGCTTGCTGTTGCCAAGGTGAATGCGGTGAAGGTGACAGCGCTCGACCTTGCACTCGAGTTCCAACAGGCATACTCGCGTCGGATTCAGTCTGGCGGAATAACACCTGATGACATAGAAGTATTGCGCTCTGAAGCAATGGATTCTGTGATAGAGGGCGCGCTGATACTTGACGCTGCTAACAAGGCAGGGTATGTAGCAAACCAGACTGTGGTGAATTCAGCGTACGAGGCTGACAAGTCCTATTTTTCGGACGAACGGGAGTTCATCTCTGCGTTGTCCAATTGGGGATTCACTGCAAAAAGCTACAAGGAGTACCTAAGCCGACAGCAGGTCATTGGGAGCTATCCAAACGTAGCTAATCCCGTTGAAGTGACAGACGAAGAGATCCAGGCAAAATTTGATGAGGTCGCATCGACACAGCCCGACCTCGAGTATGACGACGCCAAGGATAACATTGAGCAGTTGATTCGATACAGCAAGGAAATTGCTAATAGGCAGACGCTTATCGAGGAGCTTCGCGAGGACGCCAAGATAAGGATTTATGATCCGAGGGTACTAGCGTACCGTGCCATGGTAGATGGGGATTACGATGAGGCGGTGAAGCAGTACAAGAAGGCCATAAAGCAGTCGCCGCAGGATCCCTACCTTCAGACATCCCTTGGCAAGGCGCTTGCAGCAGCAGGCAAAGCCAGGGATTCTCAGACGGCGTTCGAGAGCGCTATCAAGATGGCGCCTGAGGAGCCGTTCGTTCTGATCGCCCAGGCCGACAATCTGAGGAAATCAGGCGATACGGAGGGAGCTCGTGACCTGTACGGGAAAGCTTCGGATCTGGCAGGCCAGGATATTACATTCTCCCCGATAGTGCATGGTTTGGTCCGTGATGCCTACACAGAAATGGGCATGGACGATGAGGCGGCGCGTGAGGAAGAGAAGATTGCTGAGATTCAGGAGGCCGCCAGGGCACGCTGGGAGGAGCAGCTGAGGGAAGCCCTAGAAGAAGCCAAGGCAGCGAAGGAAGCTGAGGAGGGCGACGTGGTTGATAACCCGGACGAGGCTGATGTCGAGCTTGAGTCGGCTGCCGAGTCGCCATCTGTTGAAGAGTAGTCAAAGCATGGGATATTCGCGGGCGGGCTAACACCCGCCCGTTTTCATAATTAGGATTGGGAGGGTGTTCAGGTGGACATTACGGCGCCAAGAGGCACTAACGACATACTTCCGGACGAAGTTGGATTGTGGCAACACGTCGAAGAACTCGTGCGCAATGCTGCAGAGAGGGCGGGCTATCGGGAAATTCGCACCCCAATATTTGAACATACAGAGCTCTTTGAGCGCGGCGTTGGCGAAGCCACCGACATAGTTGAGAAGGAGATGTACACCTTCACTGACAGGGGTGATCGTTCCATTACCCTGAGGCCTGAAGGCACGGCACCGGTTGTTAGGGCACTTGTCGAGCGCGGATTGGCCAGCATGTCGCAACCTGCGAAAGTCTATTACCTTGGCCCTATGTTCAGGTATGAACGGCCCCAGGCAGGCCGATATCGTCAGTTCCACCAGTTTGGCCTGGAGGTGATTGGCGCCCCCAGCCCTGCCGCAGATGCCGAGGTCATTGCGGTTCCGCTGGAAGTATTCCGCTCACTGGGGATTCAGGATGTGATCGTCAACATAAACTCCATAGGCTGTCCTGCATGCAGACCCGCCTATCGAAAACTCCTGCAGGAGACTTACAGGCCAGTTCTTGGCAAGTTGTGCCCATCGTGTGTTTCACGATACGATCGGAATCCGCTGCGCCTGTTGGATTGCAAGTCGGAGGCGTGCCGACGCGCGTTGCCGGAACCGCCCATGATCCTCGACATCCTATGTCCGGAATGCCGCAGTCATTTTGATGAGGTCCGCCGACTTCTGGATGGCTTGAATGTGGAATATGCTATTAATCCTAGGCTAGTGAGAGGACTGGACTACTACACAAGGACAACCTTTGAATACAATGTGGGCGGAATTGGATCCCAGGACGCCATCGGCGGTGGCGGCCGTTACGATGGGCTCGTTGAAGAGGTGGGCGGACCTCCAACGCCCGCAGTTGGTGTCGCCTGTGGGCTGGAACGTTGCGTGCTTGCCATGCGTGCCATGACTGGCGGCGAGGAATATGATGCGCCGATAGACATCTACTTCGTCGCGCTGGGAGAGGCGGCGCGCGAAAAGGCTTTTGAGCTAGCCTTCGACATGAGATCGTGCGGAATCTCCGCGGATTTTGACATGCTTGACCGGGGGATGAAGGCCCAAATGCGTTACGCGGGAAAGGCCGGATCACGTTTCGTGGCTATCATAGGCGATAATGAGCTGGCTGTGGAATCGGTAATGCTAAAGAGAATGGCTACTGGCGACCAGGAGCTTGTGAGGCAGTCTGAGGTGGCTGAAAGAATCCTGGAAGCTCGGGGCGGTGCAGCGAAATAGACTGTTGGATCGCCGGCAGGTCCTCGTATTTCATCCATTTGCCTCAGGTTTTGGTATCGGCGGCTTTCTTGAAACGTCTCAGGCCGTATGATATCATGTAGTCGACATCAATGGTGATTACCCTGCTGTGTACGTAAGCACTCTGGCTGTTTACTTCCAACACATCATCAACGGGAGCCTGGACTCTGTCACCGGCGTGTGGGCCGCGTGAAGGCGTGGAACGCAAACGTGATGGGAGGGCACCCACCTCGCGGGCGAGGGGAGAAACGGCCAATGCTACGGCATGGTGGGGTCCTTTTTTGCCTAAATTGGCTGCCAATGTCTGCTGAGATTGACTTCTGCCTCAATGCGAGATCGCTCACATCCTTCATCTATGATGTATCATGGAACTGCATATGCATTCCGAATTGATGATTACCTGAGGTGAGACAGATGATTTCAGGCCATGATCTATTTGACTATGCCGCTGAGAAGCGTGGGGGAGCCGGTCGCGCTCCGCTTGCGGCTCGTATGAGGCCTCGAGCCATTGATGAGATACTCGGGCAGGATCACATACTTGGATCGGGCAAACTCCTGCGAAGGGCAATTGAGGCCGACACCTTAGGGTCGGTAATACTGTACGGGCCGCCGGGCTCGGGCAAGACTACGATTGCTGAGGTCATCGCGCTCACCACGGAGGCAGACTTTGTAAGGCTCAATGCCGTGACTTCCGGGGTTGCCGACATCAGGCAGGTGGTGGCGGCTGCCCGGGACAGGTGGAAGCTTCACGGCGTTCGCACGATCCTCTTTGTCGACGAAATCCACAGGTTCAACAAAGCCCAGCAGGATGCGCTTCTGCCGTCAGTTGAGGATGGCACTGTGACGCTTGTTGGGGCTACCACGGAGAATCCATTCTTCGACGTTAACCCCCCGCTAGTTTCCCGTTCGCGAATATTCAAGTTGGAGCCCTTGGGCGTTGACGAAATACGCAATTTGGTCATACGTGCGATCGGCGACAGC
>JAQVXE010000154.1 GCA_028709305.1 Bacillota bacterium
TATGCCTAGAAACCGCAACGGCACTGACAGGTCGCACCCCATGCGGGTGTGTGGATTGAAGTAGACAGACTATGGAGATATCCCCAGAGGATCCAGTGTTCCCGACATAGCTGCCATGAGCGCATGGCGGAGATTGCTGTTAGCCTCGTCTTCGTTACCTCGCGCGTGCAAGAGGCCTAGCCCGTCTGGCTCAAATGCCAACTAGGGTAGGGCGGTTGGGTAGCTGGTGCGCAACATGAACCCGATCATTCGTTGAGCTACAGCTTTCCGAAGTTTGCGTCTGGACAGGAGGACGAGATCCTGATCGATGTAGCCCTTGCTTGAATACTCTGTCCGAATCGCCACACATCCTCTTCTGCTGAAGGGTCGAAGGCTGCTATGAGGTATGGAGCAAGGATGGCTGACATGCGCATGTGCCTGGGCGGGCTAGCGCAAAAGAGACGGCTCCAAGGGCACGTTGGCTTCAGCTGTACTTGTTGGCGTCTTTTCCTCGGCATCGACTCGTCTGGGCTCTTCAAGTGGCGTAGCCTTGGTTTCAATGCCGGGAGGCTGGGGGGTGAAGTAGCTTCCAGCCCCGCCAGATCGGTTGCGAGTGCAAGACCATGTCGGGCGGCGACGTCTGCCCGGCTCGTCGTGGTCGGCATCTGTGCCTAAGACCTGCATGGTGAGGGATGGGGAGAAGATGGCGTAGAAGGCGCCGTCCAGCATTACAGCTGTAGGGAGGCCTGTGGTTATGAGGGAGTCGAGTACGGAGTGCGACGGGATGAT
The DNA here is from genome assembly GCA_028709305.1 of Bacillota bacterium. Taxonomy (GTDB): domain Bacteria; phylum Bacillota; class DTU025; order DTU025; family DTU025; genus UBA10085. The sequence goes on from JAQVXE010000154.1 coordinate 769, forward strand.
TGTCTCCTAGAGTATCATGTGGTTTCTACGCCCGTTTGAATCGACGACAAATGCAAGGCCTGTGAGGTGCGAGGCTGAACCGGCAGATGTCTGGACTGCGATAGGGGGAAGCATGGATCTGCTTCCGGAGGCCATTGAAGCGGGGAGAGAATGTGCTCAGATGTCTACCCGGCGTTTGCACGATCATACATTCACAACCTTGGGGCGAGTGGCGCTGTCGAGCTGTAGTTCGCCGAGGTGCTGACAATGGTTGTGTCACCAGCCTTGATCGGATTGCCTGTCGTCCTCTGGCCATTGTAGACATGCTGTTATGCCTTGCTGAAGAGGATACCTTGATCCGGGATCGGCTGTTGCGAAGTAGCGTTGGAGCGGCAGGGCAGACGGGTTGGCTAGACATGAATTGCGCACAGAAAGAACTACGCAACTGGAGCGGTAGGGAGATCTTGGATGATGCTAATGTTATTTACACGTTACACAAAGTATGATACCATTGGTCATGGTGGCAGACGAGCTCAGCAATCAGGCGAAGATAATTACTACTACTATAGAGGTTGAAATGTCATTGTCGTGCTCATTAAGGAGCGCGTGGGTTGAAATGTGTAGCGTGTCAATAAGGTCGCGGGAAAACGGCCACACCCCACGACGGTGCAGGGGTTGAAACAAGAACATGCCCGGTGTCGGCATGATCTTCGCCTGATTGCCTCGCGGCCTACTCGGGCGAACGGGGCGAATTGATGAAATCCATGAAGGTCTCTTGGGATAGTTAGCGTAATAGTAGACTAACTGCAATTAGACTACCTATCTGGTTACATGCAATAGATGTCGGAGCAATGCGTCAAAGCAAATGTAGGCCGATTCACCAGATGCGGAAGGAGTGACTCTGGTGACCGCTTACTATGCACATACGAATGGCATTGATAAAGCCGACTGGCAGCTGGTGGAGGAGCATCTCATATCCACAGCCAAACTGAGTGGGGGCTTCGCCGCGACATTCGGCGCAGACGAGTATGGATATTGTGCAGGCCTCCTACATGACCTGGGAAAGTTTAGCGATGAGTTTCAGCAGCGTCTCGAAGGCGCCCCTATAAGGGTGGATCACTCTACTGCGGGAGCCCAAGAGGCAATGAATTTGTATGGGCGGGCCATTGGTACTGTTCTGAGTTACGTCGTTTCCGGACATCACGCTGGTATACCTGATTATGGCAGCGCAGCGGACTCTCCATCATTGGCTGCGCGCTTCCAACGCAAGGTTTGTGATTACGGTGCTTACAGGGACGCCAGTCTTTCGTTTCCCCATAAGCGCGCTATGGCATTGCCCATATCTCTTCTTGAAGGCCAGGAAGGATTCAGTCTTCAATTCTTCATTCGAATGCTCTATTCTTGTCTTGTCGACGCAGACTTCCTGGACACCGAAAGGGTTATGGATGGCACGAAGTCCGATGCTCGAAGAAGTGAGTATCCTTCAATTCATGAGCTGGAACTCCGACTTGATGAACACCTCAAGAGACTCAGTGCTTCAGCTGAGGATACCACGGTCAACCGATATCGTGGGGACATTCTCGAGGCTTGCATAGACAAGGCTCAGTGTGAACCCGGGCTTTTCAGCCTGACAGTCCCCACGGGCGGTGGCAAGACCCTTTCGTCATTGGCCTTCGCTCTTAAACATGCCTCTCTTCATGGACTCGAACGAGTCATCTACGTAATTCCGTTTACCAGCATCATAGAGCAGAACGCCAGAGTGTTCCGCAAGGCATTGGGTGATGAAGGTGTCTTGGAGCACCACAGCAACTTCGAATTCCCGGATGAATACTCTGAAGATTGGAATGAAGAAGTTGCAAGGTTGCGGCTTGCCACTGAGAACTGGGACGCTCCTGTGATTGTAACTACCAATGTCCAATTCTTTGAATCGCTATTTGCAAACCGCAGTTCACGCTGTAGAAAGCTTCACAATACAGCACGAAGCGTTATCATTCTGGACGAAGCTCAAATGCTTCCCACCAACTACTTGATGCCATGCCTTGCCGCACTCCGTGAGCTTACTGATAATTACGGCTCTACGGTCGTCCTGTGTACAGCCACTCAACCAGCCTTGGGAGATTTGATGCCTGAGAGTGTGCATGTTCGCGAGATAGCTCCGGATCCACCAGGCCTTTACGAGGCCTTCCGCCGAGTGCAGGTGACGCAGCTTGGGCCGATGGACGATGATGACCTTGCATTCGAGCTCAGTCAATGCGAGCAGGCACTGTGTATAGTCAACTCGCGAGCTCATGCGCGTGAGCTTTATAATCTTATCTCGGATCAGAAAGGAGCCTATCATCTTAGTGCTTGCATGTGTCCTCGGCATCGCAGTGAGAAGCTAGACGCGATACGGCGCGCCCTGAAGGACGGCGCCCCATGCCGAGTTGTCTCAACTCAGCTTGTGGAAGCTGGTGTCGATCTGGATTTTCCTGTTGTGTTTCGTGCGTCGGCTGGGCTGGATTCTATTGCCCAGGCGGCGGGCAGGTGTAACAGGGAAGGCAAACTGACTAAAGGAGACTTATTTGTGTTTCAACCCGTAGGGCATCGACTGCTGGGCTGGTTTCAACGGACTGCCACCGTTGCCGACATGGTTCTGAGACATGCCGATGATCCACTTGGCTTGGAGGCAGTTGAAAGCTACTTCCAGAGGCTGTACGACATCGAAGGCGATGGGTTGGACAAGGAGCGAATCATGGAGACGGTAGGCGAAGAATGGAAGCGACTGAGTTTTCCCTTTGCGCAGATCGCAGACGAATTTCGGGTGATCGATTCAAACACTGTCGCAATCGTGATTCCATGGGATGACGATGTGCAGGAATTGATCGACAGAGCAGCTTACGCGCCATCATATAGGCTATTCCGAAAACTGCAGCAATACGTTGTACAGGTATACCCCAATCAGTTTGCACAGCTCGAACGGTGTGGCAAGGTGCGTACCCTAGGGGGCGATAAGGGGGCAATTCATGTACTCAATGATAAGTCATGTTACACAGAAGTGGGATTGGAGATGACAGAGGATCTTGATGTAGCTGGAGGGGCATGGTTTGTGTGATGTAGTGCGCTTCAATCGCAGAAGGATCGG
>JAQVXE010000155.1 GCA_028709305.1 Bacillota bacterium
GGCTGTGTGGAAGGGGCAACAGCGGAAAGCGAGCTCATGGAAGCCCAGTGGAACAATTGTCCTCTATGACCCGTCGATGATATCGAAGAGCCTCTCTGCCTTGAATCAGCAGAGGTGACAGTATTCAGTCAGAGGTTGACTGTGCAATGGAGTGATATCAATGAAAAAACGAAGGCATACTTTGATTGCGGCAGTAGTTTTGTGTGCTGTTCTTGCTGCGCTGTTGTTTGCAGGCACTATTGCACTTGCAAAAGCAAGCAAACAGGGCAAGGGTGCGCAGCCCCCGAAGGACAAGAAGGTGCATGCTGTCCAAACTCTGCGTCCAACGAAGGTCATGACAGAGAGCGGATTGCTTTTGCTTGAAGTTCCCGAAGGCACCATATTCGAAGTGGCTGAGCATAAGGGCAATGTAGTGTGGATCTGCGGTCCAAGCGGGACCAGGTATCAAATCCGTCGTCAGGATGTAAGGGCGATTCCTGAGCACAAGGTATCCATGCAAGGATACGATGACGCACAATTGAAGCAGTTCGGTCGCCAGGCATCTGCGGCGCGCGTGGCGGCGGTGATGCAATCTGCTTTCCCTGAAAAAGGGACGCAGCTTACCATAGCCATGAGGACTGAGTGGCATGACAAAGTGGAGATTGAGATGGCCATGAAGATGGAGATAAGTGTTGCTCAGTATTCATTAATGGCTTCATGGGCAGTTTACAAGGGTTGGCTCGACTAAAGTTGATAGACATCGGAGGAACTTCGGGTCATTGCGGAGAACCATCCGTAAGGTGAGGTAACGTAGCTATACGGGGTGGTCGTCTATGGATTATGGAGTGGTCTACGATAGATGGCGCTCGTCCCATTGTGTGGATGAGGCCACCAAAGCAGAACTCGCAGGAATAGAAGATAACATCGCCGAGATCGAAGAGAGATTCGGGCGCGAACTCGGTTTTGGCACCGGAGGCATGCGGGGAAAGCTGGGCGCCGGAACGGGCAGAATGAACAAGTATACTGTCCGCCGAGTTACGCAGGCTTATGCTTCATACCTTCTTGGGCAAGCAGAGGGAACCAGTCAATCCGGGGTAGTGATTGCCTATGATTCCAGGAGGATGTCAGAGGAGTTTGCCGAAGAGGCTGCATCTGTGTTAGCCACAAATGGGATCAGAGCAATGGTGTTTGAAGGGATTAGACCTACGCCGCTGCTCTCTTTTGCTGTTCGTGAGATTGGGGCAGCAGGCGGCATTGTGATAACAGCAAGCCATAATCCGCCGGAGTACAACGGTTACAAGGTCTATGGTCCTGACGGAGTCCAGCTACTTCCTGAGGCGGCCAGCCAAATTGCAGCCAGGGTATCCGGCATAGACGATTACCTTTGTTTTTCAGCAAAACCAGCAGCCCCAGTGGAGAGGGTCGGCGGCGACCTGGATGAGCGGTACATGGCCCGCCTCATAGGCCTCCTGGAGGAGCTGTCGCAGGAGATGGTGCCCAGGGGCGACCGCGAACGTCTTGAGTTAGTGTACACCCCGCTTCATGGAACAGGCTGCTTGCATGTTCCGCGAGTCATGGCAGACTTGGGATTCAGTCGTCTGCATGTTGTAGATGAGCAATCTGTGCCAGACGGCGATTTCCCCACAGTCAGGCTGCCGAACCCGGAGGACCCTTCCTCTTTTGAGCTCTCGATTGAGCTTGCGATGTCTATGGATGCCCAGGTGCGTCCGGCCGTCATAGTTGCAACTGATCCGGACTGTGATCGTGTAGGCGTGGCTGCCTGGGATGGAGAGCGCTACAGAATTCTCACTGGCAACCAGGTGGGAGTCTTGCTTGCAGATTTCCTGATCGAAAGTGCACGCAGAAGAGGCATAGACCTGGAAAAATGCGCAATCGTGAAGACCATAGTCACAACTGAGATGATCCGGGCCCAGGCTGCCCGCGAAGGCATGCAGGTGATCGACACCCTGACCGGGTTCAAGTACATTGGAGAGCGAATAAACGAGCTTGAATCCAATGGACGCCATTTCCTGCTAGGTCTGGAGGAGAGTTGCGGGTATCTTGCCGGTACCTTCGTTCGGGACAAGGATGGAGTAATGGCATCGGCGTTAGTTGCGTGTGTGGCTGCATGGCATTTAGCGCAAAGGCACACTCTGATCGATCGCCTGGAGGAACTGTACAGGACCTACGGATACTACTATGAACGCCTCGTTTCGGTTCCAATTGACGCAGATATTGGTGGAGCTGAGGCCCTGGATGCCCTGAGGCAGGAGATGCCTGACTACGTAGCTGGGTTTCCGGTGGTTGAGATCAGAGATTACTTCACCGGCTGGAGAAAGAAACGTGGGGTGGGCGTGATGGTTCCGATCGACCTCCCAAGAGAGAATTGCATACAACTTTTGCTTGCACGAGGTGGCAGGCTGACGCTGAGGCCATCCGGCACTGAACCCAAGCTTAAGCTCTACATAGCAGTTCGTGGGGGATCGATCGACAAAGCAAAGGCAAGGGCGGATGCTATCGAGGCCACTGCGCGCAGGCTTCTCCCGATATTGCAGGATGAGGATTAGCGGCGGAATGCGAGTATCGGGGCGGCAAGGCTGTGTGCGTTGAGGGAAGACTTGGGGGGCGGCTATTTGCCGCCCCCCTTATAACTATGTTGACTGCGTATGGGCTAGGCTACCAGGTTGTGACAGAGTAGGTGAACTCCTCGCCGTCGGGGTTGATAGCCTCGAATTCGACAAGGCCAAGCCCCTTCTTGTATACCCTGGTCTCCGTATATGGGCCTTCATACAGCTCGGCTGTATACTGAACCTTGACGTAGTCCAGTTTATCATCGTCCTTGCCGACTTCGATGATCTCTGCGTCAACCTCTGTCCAGTCAGGCGTCTGGTATGTCCACTTTGTGCCCTTCTTGATGGGGGTCTTCAGAACTTGCATCTTGATGAACTTGTGCGGAAGTAGCTGCTCCCCATCTATGATGTCTTCAATGACGGAATCCTTTGAGAACTCGTATCTGAGTTCAAGAGCGCCGGAAGTGGTTGCGACCTCAGTGTCGTCCTCATCATCCCACCAGCTGCCCCAGCTCCAGTCCTCTTCCTCTTCTTCTACTTCTACTTCGACTTCTTCGTCTTCAAGTTCAAAGGCGCCCCAGACGTCTTCCAGTTCCTCTTCTTCGTCTTCTTCGGTTGCTTCTACTTCAACTTCGCCGGTAATAGTGTAGGTTACTTCCTTACTGGATGAGTCCTCGTAGATAGTGTCCAACGTCATGGTATGGGCGTAGCCATCGGTGCCTTCATACTCCCACGTGTAGCCTTCCTCATCGGGGAAGTACGACATTAGCTTCTTTTGCCCGCCCGCGCCACAACCCGCCAGCGCCACTGCGAAGATGAGGGCAATGGCAGTAGCCGCTGCAATCCTCCTGAATCTCATACACCTATCAACTCCTCATGTATTTCCTCAAGCCGCTCAGGTAGTCGTCTTCGGCGGCCTGGAAACCAACACCCATCTTCCAAACGCTGGGTCAAACCTGATCTTACAATGGAACGATTGGAATGTTAACTCTACTGAATCATTGCTGTGTGGGCACATGTCTAATGCGTATGATTTGTCCCGGGTAGATAGATGTTGGGCATAGGTACCCCTCAATATATATGAATACCATGTACCGGGACTTTTGTCCACTATGATGCGGGAAATCCCCTAACTACATTATATTGCATAACCACGCTTTTCGGTATATCGTCCCGGATTTTTAGGAGAACAGCAACGTTTGACCCAGTATATTCCCGGTTGATTTGTGATTTTGCCCTATCC
>JAQVXE010000049.1 GCA_028709305.1 Bacillota bacterium
TCGACTTTAGCTATAGGTTGATGGGCGACGCTTCAGTCATGCTAGGCTACCAGCTCATCGATTTCACTGATATCGAAGCTCTGGATCCTAAGAACATGGCAACGGCAGAGGTCACGATCAGATTCTAAAGGGTTTTCGTCGGACCAGTAAGGGGAGGTAGCTGAATGAGGACTTCGAAGACTAGATTCGCAGTGATATTTGCATTATGTGGAGCACTATGTTTTGCCAGTTGCGCAGGGAGTGTGGCAAGCCCTGTGCAGCGCCTCATTGGCATGGAAGAACTCCTGTACGGCGAGCCTCAGGAGGGGCCAGTGGTCGGGCGTCTTGAGTCCGTCGAACGTGCGATATTCGGGGATGTTGGCCCGGGAACACTGCCTGAAAGGCTTGACAGGTGCTGGAATTTTGTGCAGGGCGACCGTGCTGGCAGCATGAACCTGAAGTTCAAGTTGAAGGCTGTGCAGTGGACGATGTTCGGGCGGATCACTGACGGGCCAATACTGCCAATGCTGTCGAATTTGGAAAACGGATTGATTGGAGATGTGCTTGAGGGTTCGATAGGAACCAGGCTTGATTCCCTATTGCAGCTGACGGTTCCTTCTGGAAGGCCTGATGTGGACTACGCCTTGCTGCCCAAGGGGACGCTTGTGAAGGCCAAGTTGATGACGGCGGTCAGCTCGGTGAAGTCGAGGCCGGGCGACTTGGTCAAGTTTGAGGTAGTCGATGATGTCATCTTCGAAGGCAGGCTTCTGCTGCCGTCAGGTTCTTCGATCGAAGCAGCAATCATTGAAACCGTCCGCCCAACCAAGATAGGTGTGAAGGCCAGGGTTGACATGGAGTTTTGCCCCGTCCAGGCGATGGATTCCTCACCTGTTACCCTCGGGGTGGATGAAATAGCGATAGGCGCTAACGCTAATGTGACTTTGGTTGCCGGCGATGCGCTGCGCAAGTTCTCGATGGTGGGCAAAGAGGGTGCGCTTGGCGGAGTATTGAGCCAGAATCCTGAGCTTGAATTGGTTCAGGGGGTAGAGTGTTTCTTCTCTGTGATGCAGACAGCCAAGGTGTTGGGGCTAGCTGCGCCTGCAACCAAGCAGTAGTTCTGTAAACGGATAGAAAAATTGGGCTGGAGTTCCTGCGCTGAAACATGCAGCCTAGGAGCTCCAGCCTTTGAACTGGTGCCTGAAAACCGTGGGCAAGAGCCAGTTCCCATATTAGGCTAGAGTATGGTAGTATGTTGTGAAGCCAGTCAGCGGCTGTGCCATCTGACTGGGCAGCAATGTTGGAGGGTTTGCCGGTGAGGGAGAAACGTCTTTTTACATCAGAATCTGTTACTGAAGGCCATCCAGACAAGGTTTGTGACCAGGTAGCAGATGCGGTTCTCGATGCTATCCTCGAGAAGGATCCCTTTGCGAGGGTGGCCTGTGAGGTATGCGCTACCACAGGTCTTGTGTTAGTTATGGGAGAGATAACTTGCCACTGCTATGTTGAAATATCTGAGATCGCTCGGGAAACCATACGGGAGATCGGATATACAAGGGCGAAGTTTGGATTTGATGCGGATACATGCGCGGTCATTACATCAATAGGCCAGCAATCATCTGACATTAGACTCGGCGTTGACAGGGCACTCGAGGTGCGCAGCAAATGCGGGTGTGGGGCATCGCATGCGGATGAGTGTGATCTAGTAGGCGCGGGCGATCAGGGCATGATCTTCGGTTATGCGTCGCGCGAGACCCCTGAGCTGATGCCGCTGCCTATTACCCTGTCGCACAGACTTGCCAAACAGGTTGCCAAGATCAGAAAGACGGGTGTAGTTGACTACCTAAGGCCTGATGGAAAAACTCAGGTTACAGTCGAGTATGAGGGCGATAGGCCAGTTCGGGTCGACACGATCATAGTTTCGGCCCAGCATGATGACAAGGTGACTCAAGAGACCTTGACGTCCGAGATCATTGAATACGTCATAAAGCCCACAGTCCCTGAAGACCTTATGGATGACGATACCCGGATATTGGTCAACCCCACCGGGCGATTCGAGAAGGGCGGACCTTCTGCTGACTCGGGCCTTACCGGAAGGAAGCTGATTGTTGACACCTATGGAGGCATGGCGAGGCATGGAGGCGGGGCTCTCTCAGGAAAGGACCCCACCAAAGTAGATCGCTCAGCGGCCTACGCGGCGAGGCACGTGGCCAAGAACCTGGTTGCGGCGGGGATCGCTGATAGGTGTGAGGTTCAGGTTGCCTACGCAATAGGGGTTGCCCGGCCCGTATCTATCTCTGTCGATACTTTCGGAACCGGCGTCCTTTCAGATGGGCGAGTAACTGAGATCGTGCGTGAGGTGTTCGACCTTCGACCTGAGGCAATAATACGCAAGTTTGACCTGCGGCGTCCCATTTACAGGCAGGTTTCTGCGTACGGGCATCTTGGAAGGCCCGATCTTGACCTGCCTTGGGAAGCTCTGGACATGGTCGAGGAAGTGCGCAAACGCATGTAGTCCCATCGTTACAATATCGAGGTTTTCTGGGGAGCGCGCACGCTCCCCAGTGTTGATATTGAAGGCATGATGAGGTGATTCAAACTGGATCTCGTAGAGGGAGTTATCGATAGAGTCACATTTCGCGATGAGGAGACTCTCTATACGGTGGCCCGCATCAAGACTGATGACAGGATAGTGACGGCCGTCGGCCCGTTCAGCTCAGCCACTCCTGGACAGGCTGTCCGACTGACCGGCAGCTGGGTTGTTCACAGATCGTACGGACGCCAGTTTAAGGTAGAACAGATGGAAATAGTGGCGCCCGCCACTCTTCAGGGCATAGAGAATTACCTAGGCTCTGGATTGATTCGAGGGATAGGGCCTGTAACTGCCAAGAGGATCGTCCGACATTTTGGAATGGATACGCTGGAGGTAATAGAGTCCCGTCCGGAAGCTCTCCTGGAGGTGCCGGGAATTGGCCCGAAACGCTTAAGCCAGATTGCAAAGGCAGTTGAGGAGCACAAGTCAATTCAAAAAGTGATGGTCTTCCTTCAGTCGCACGGAGTTAGTCCGACCTACGCCGTGAAGATCTACAAACGCTATGGCGACGATGCTGTAGCTGTCGTAAGCCGAAACCCATATCAGCTGGCCGATGAGATCTACGGGATTGGTTTTAAGACTGCCGACAAGATAGCGCGTGAGGTAGGGGTTGACAAGGATTCTCCATATCGTGTCGCTTCAGGAATCAAGTACTGGATGGCCAAAGCCTCCGATGATGGCCATTGCTATTCTGACGCTGAAGACGTTGTCTGTGAGGTAGCTCATGAGCTTGAAGTCTCTGAAGACCTTGTTAAGGAGGGCCTTGTGACACTGCAGCGCTCCGGCGATCTGTTCCGTGAGGGCGAATCGTCGGTATGGCTTGGCCCCTTCTACCATTCAGAGCGAGGCGTTGCACAGCGCCTATATGAACTGAACCATGGCAGGATGTGGCAACTTGAATCGTTATCTGAAGAGGAATTGAACAAGGCCCAGGCTCACACCGGCCTGACTTTGGGCGCACAGCAAAGAAACGCGATTGTTCGCGCCTTTCAGTGCGGGGTCATGGTTCTTACCGGGGGCCCGGGGACCGGGAAGACCACTACTTTGAAACTGATGATAGACCTTTTTGAGGCCAGGGGACTACGTGTATTGCTGGCGGCGCCCACTGGAAGAGCTGCAAAGAGGCTGTCGGAGGCAAGCGGCAGGCAGGCGAAGACCATACACAGGCTGCTTGAGTTTGAACCGGGCGAGGATGGATGGCGCTTCGCGCGCGGAGTTTCGAGTCCCTTGGAATGCGACGTGCTTGTTGTGGACGAGATGTCAATGGTGGATATTCTTCTCATGCATAACATGCTGAAGGCTGTTAGGCTCGGAACCAGGCTTGTTCTTGTAGGAGATGTAGATCAGCTGCCTTCAGTGGGTCCAGGAAATGTGTTGCGCGACATAATTGATTCCGGCGCGGTGGAGACTGTCGTTCTTGACGAGGTGTTCCGACAGGCTCCAGGAAGTATGATCGTTTCCAACGCGCATCGTATCAATAGAGGCGAATTCCCCCATCTTAGAGGTGCCCGCGATTTCTTCTTCGTTAGTGAGGAAGACCCTGAGAAAGTGGCTGAAGCTGTAGTCTACACAGTCAAATCACGGCTGCCCAGATATCTGAAGTGCAGCCCCGTTCATGATATCCAGGTTCTATCACCAATGCGTAGGACAGTAACAGGTGTCGACAACCTCAACATAATGTTGCGAGATGCACTCAATCCGCCAAGGCAAGGAGTCTCGGAGCTGAGGTATGGGGCTACGCTCTTTCGTCGCGGCGACAAGGTTATGCAGATTCGCAACAACTACGAACGTGGAGTTTTCAACGGCGACATGGGCCGCATAGTCCGAATTGATCCCGAAGAAGGCGAGGTTGTCGTAAGGTACCCTGAAGCTGAATACGACCGGGATGTCACCTACCTCCAGGACGAGCTGGATGAACTGGTTCTCTCGTATTGCGTGTCGGTCCACAAGAGCCAGGGAAGCGAATATCCAGCGGTGGTTGTTCCCGTCACAACTCAGCATTATGTGATGTTGCAGAGGAACCTGATCTACACTGCAGTCACCAGAGCCCGTGAAGTTGTTGTTCTCGTTGGAACGAAGAGGGCTCTGGCAATTGGAGTAAGGAATGCATCTCTTCTGAAGAGAAGAACCATGCTAGCCGAGAGATTGCGTGAGCTGGCGGGCGTTGCAGATTGACCGTAGTTGCTTTGGGAGCAGATGGCGTTAGCCCGGATGATTTTGCATTTTACTGAAGGAAACAGTTCATCACCGAAGAACCGGGAATACACCATGATCTGTAAGGGTGTGCCGGTGCCATGTTCCATTCCTACCTAGTATTCTCCGATTCCCGAGTTCGAGCCGGGTTCGGGCGCTCGCCCGAATTTGAGTGGATGTTTCTCAACTCAAGATTTCCAACGGATCTAGTGGTTCTAACAGCGCCCCTCCCTGTAGCAGTTGCGGAGCTTGCTGCGCGCGAGCTCAATGCTTCATGCTGTGGAGAACCTGCACATGAGGCGGCGGTAAGGCGTGGGCGCCGAGTGGCCAAGTCCGTTCTGTCGGCTTTGGGCTTAGGTAGAGGCTCGCTTCTTCCGAGACCCGTGTGCATCAAGGGTTCCTCACTCAACCCGGCCGACATGTGGCGGAAGCTGCCGCCCCCTGAGATCATGAAGGAATGCATGAGGATATTGGGAGGCCGCGCCCTCCTTGACGAGGAGGCCAAGCGCGCGTTGGCAGCTGCTGGTCTCTGCAGCTTGAATCGTGCGGATCATCTCCTTGCCGCAATGGCTTTGGAGGGCAACGCTGCCATTCTTCCAGGAGTGGGCATAACTGATATCGGTGGGCGCATATGCAACAGATGCGGTTCTCGAGGCCCATTTCTGGAGCTGCCATGTGCAACATGCGGGAGGGATGTTTGCGCGATTTGCTCCGAGTGCAGGACCATGGGATTGGTGAGGGAGTGTATGCCGATCTACCTTGTGAATCTGCCGTATGCGAGTAGTGGGTCTGTCGGGGCAGTTGCCGACAGGGCGAGCTTGGTAATGCCGCACACTCTCACTCCCGCCCAGGCCGAGGCTTCGGATTCATTGGTCGAGTGGTATGAATCAGGTGAGTCAGAAGAGGCGATCGTTTGGGCGGTATGTGGCGCTGGAAAGACGGAAGTCTCATATGGCGTGATTCATTTCGCCCTTTCCGCCGGCAAGCGTGTGATGTATGCGGCTCCACGGCGGGATGTAGTTGCTGAACTGTCTCCCAGGATACAGTCAGCGTTCCCCGCTGCCCGGTGTGGTGTTTTCTATGGAGGATCCTCAGAGCGCGACTTCGCGGCCGACATAACCCTCCTCACAACTCACCAGGCTATGCGTTTCTACGGCGTGTTTGATTTGGCCATCATAGACGAGGCAGATGCATTCCCCTACTACGGCTCTGAAGCACTTGCAACCTCTGTCCGCAGGGCACTGGCCCCCGGAGGGCGCACAGTCGTGCTGACTGCTACACCATCTTTGGGGCATATGGCGGAAATAAGGGCGGGTGCCTTGCCTTGCTTCAAGATATCAGCTCGCCATCACCGGCATCCTCTTCCAGTGCCTGCCATGATTGAGGCGGGCGATAATGCCACAGAGACACTCCTTGCTGAGCTGGTTGAAGCACGCCTCAACAGCAGCGCTCCTCTCTTGGTTTTCGTGCCAACGCGCCATCGTGCTCCGGAGGTTGCGGAGTATCTCTCCAGAACTGCCTCTGGCAAAAGGATAGAATGGGTCCACTCTGCTGACATGCGGCGTGACGCCAAACGAAAGATGTTGTCGGGCGGGGAATGCGACATCTTGGTGAGCACGTCAATCATGGAGAGAGGGATCACGGTGGATGGGGTTGATGTGATAGTGCTCGATGCCGATTGGGAGGCAGTCTTCGACTACAGGGCACTGGTTCAGATGGCTGGACGTGCTGGACGAACAGCGTCGAACCCGACAGGGAGCGTTTGGTTCATATGTTCCCGGGTAAATAAGCACATGCGCACTGCAGTGGAGATGGTCGATGAGATGAACAAGGACGCCCGGGAGCGGGGTTTTCTAGATATTGATAACGGGGTGTGAGCCATGTGCCCATTCTCCTACCTATCAGACTTAATTGACACGGTGCTATTCGGCAGCGAACTTCGGTGCCCGGCTTGCGGAAGGCTGGCTGACAGAAATGGCATGTGCAAAGCGTGCAAAGGCAGAATTCCGTACGTTCTTCCTCCCATCTGTTCGCTGTGTGGGGTGCCGTTGAGAATTGAAGGAGGCGCTAATCAAGACAATCCGCTATGCGTGGGTTGCCTCACGAGCAACCACTACTTCTACAGGGCCAGAGCGGTTGCTGTGTACGATGGCGCAGCACGAGATCATGTCCATGAACTCAAATACAGGGCCCGAACGGAATTGGCCCCTGCGCTCGCCCGCATGATGGCTGAGGTTGCCATCTGCGATGGAATGGCTGCGGAATGCGATTGCGTAGTTCCTGTGCCGCTCCACCCTGAGAAGGCGGCAAGGCGCGGATTCAATCAGGCTGAGCTGCTTGCGCGGGATGTGGGGCTCTTCCTGGGAATGCCAGTTGAGGCCGGGGCTCTCCATCGAAAGGAGAGGGGAGGAAGCCAAACATTCTTGGACAAGCGTAATCGTCGGGCCAACGTGGTGCGGGCCTTTTCGTGCCACGTTCCATCTGCAGTTGCTGGAGGGAATGTGCTTTTGGTAGATGACGTGCTAACCTCCGGCGCCACTGCTGACGGATGTGGGAGGGCTCTCCTCATGGCTGGGGCAGCGAAGGTATACGTGTTGACTTTTGGAGTTTCGGTAGCAGATGGGAGAGATTGGTTTGGAGTTCGCCAAGGCAGCAGATCCTGAAGAGCACGCGCATGGCTTGCACATCTCTGCCTTGCATGATGGGAGTTGGAAGGTTGGAAGGTCGCAGTTGCACAGCCTGCCCAGAAAGGTATATAATTGCGTCCAAGTCGGCCCATTATAGTGTCGGCATAATGTGGATCAGCGATTGTGGGGGGCAATATTGCAATTGTCTGTTTGTACCCTGCGCTATCCGAGTTGAGGAGATCACGTGCAGCGCCATGATCGACAGGCTTGTTGAGTCTGTCGATGTTCGCTTTTCTCTAAGACTGTTGACACAGTGATGGGTATAATGTTCTGTGTAGATGCAGTTGTATGGAGGTATGATTGTTGACACCACCTACGGCTAAGCCGTGGCATGCAGTTGCTTATGGAGAAGCTCTTGTAGAATTGGGAACTTCGCGCCGTAGCGGGCTTACAGATGAAGAGGCCCAAGTCAGACTAGAGGAGCATGGCTCGAACACGCTTGCCGAGCCAGCACGGCGGACTGCCATCCAACAGTTCTTCAATCAATTCAAGGAGTTTCTGGTGATTCTGCTCCTCATATCTGCCGGCGTGTCTGCTGTTGTGGGAGAGCTTGAGGATGCCTTGGTAATCCTTGCGATCGTCATTGTCAACGCGGTTATAGGGGTTATCCAGGAACAACGGGCTGAGAATGCGCTTGATGCGCTAAAGAAGATGGCATCTCCTAAGGCGAGAGCCATAAGGTCCGGCGAACCGAAGGTTGTTGATGCGTCGACGTTGGTTCCCGGCGACATAATCCTCATTGAGGCGGGCGACAGTATTCCCGCTGATGCAAGGCTCATTGAGTCGGGCATGTTGAAGGTGGATGAATCGTCTCTTACGGGAGAGTCGGAACCAGTAGAACTGTCTGCGGAGGCTGTTATGGCCAAGGATGCCCCGCTAGGCGACAGGGTGAACATGGTTTACATGGGCAGTTCCGTGTCGTATGGGAGAGGCGTAGCAGCTGTTGTAGGCACAGGAATGTCTACTGAGATGGGAAAAATCGCCGCGCTCTTGCAGGAGGGGGAGGACGAAGTCACCCCTCTCCAGGTTAAGTTGGACGTTCTCGGGAAGAAGCTGGGTCTGGCTGCTGTTATGTTGTGCATTGCCGTCTTCATCGCTGGAGTTTACCGCGGCGAGTCAGCCTTTGACATGTTTCTCACAGCTGTGAGCCTGGCAGTTGCCGCAATACCGGAAGGCCTTCCCGCCATAGTCACCATTGTGCTTGCCATCGGTGTTCAGAGAATGGCAGCCAAAAACGCAATAATAAGGCATCTGCCTGCAGTTGAGACCCTGGGGAGCGCAGATGTAATCTGTTCTGACAAGACGGGAACCTTGACCACTAATCAGATGACAGTCACGAGAATCTATGTGCCTGGAAAAGTTGTGGAGGTTTCCGGAGAAGGCTACTCTCCGCACGGAGCTTTCATAGAATCAGGCAAGGAGATAGATGCATCCCTTGATGGTTCAATCATGCGGATGCTTGCCAGCGGAGTACTGTGCAATGATGCCAGGGTAGGATCGGTCGAGATGCAAGTTTCAGCTTCCCAGGAGAGCTTTGATGATGCGCCTGTGAGGCTGGAGATGATAGGCGATCCTACAGAAGGAGCGATAGTCGTTGCAGGGCTCAAGGCGGGCGTGGACAAGGTGAATCTTGCTCAGTGGGCACCCAGGATAGGCGAGCTTCCCTTTGAGTCTGAAAGGAAGCGGATGACGACGATTCATCGACTTCCCGAAGCCTATCTAAGTTGCACTAAGGGAGCCCCCGACGAACTGCTCCAAGTCTGTGCTTCAGTGTTTGATGGGACCAAGATAGTGCCGCTCACCAAGGCTATGCGTGCGGAGATCTCAAGGGTCAATCAGGAGATGGCCTCCTCTGCTCTCCGGGTATTGGCGGTAGCCCAAAGGGAGTTCGATGAGCTGCCTGGGGAGATAAGTGTCGACAGCATCGAAAGGGATCTCGTCTTTCTTGGACTGGTCGGCATGAAAGATCCGCCGCGCGCTGAAGCGAAAGACGCTGTCCGAGAATGCTTCAATGCAGGCATTACTCCTGTCATGATTACCGGGGATCATAGGGAGACTGCGATGGCGGTTGCGAGAGATGTGGGGATCATGACCCCGGGCGCCATTGCTGCTACCGGAGCGGAGCTTGCACAGATGTCAGATAGCCAGTTGGATGATGCTGTTGATCAGATCAGGGTTTATGCCAGGGTGGCGCCTGAACATAAAGTGCGTATCGTCGATGCCTGGAAGCGCAAGGGGCACATAGTGGCGATGACGGGGGACGGAGTCAACGACGCCCCGGCGTTAAAGAGGGCTGACATAGGCGCTGCAATGGGCATTACAGGAACGGATGTTGCGAAGGGCGCGGCTGACATGATACTCACAGACGACAACTTCGCGACGATAGTGACTGCGGTCCGCGAGGGCAGGGTGGTCTTCGACAACATCAAGAAGGCGGTACAGTACCTCGTATCTTGCAACATTGGCGAGATCATTGTGATATTCGCGGCCATCATGCTCGGGCTTCCCAGGCCTCTGCTGCCCATTCATATACTTTGGCTCAACCTGATAACCGATGGCTTGCCGGCCTTGGCCCTTGGAGTGGATCCTCCTGCTCCTGATCTCATGAGAAGACGGCCACGGAGGGGCAGCAACGATGTTGTGGGACAGGGTGCGCTGGTCAGGCTCATCCTTTACGGGCTGTCCGTAGCATTGCTCGGCCTGCTGTCGTTTGCCATCGGGCTGGGGTGGCCTGGACAGCTGGACACGTCTGCAGCCAACCTAATGGAGGCGCAGACTATGTGCTTGTTGACTATGAGTTTTTGCCAGCTGATTCATGCCTTCAACTTCAGGTCTGAGCTTGACTCCCTATTCAAGGTGGGGATGTTCGCCAATGGTAGGCTCGTACTGGCTTTCCTTGTATCGGGCCTGCTGCAGTTGGCCGTAGTCTACATCAAACCTATCCGTAGGTTCTTCGACCTGGTGGATGTGCACGGCAGCAAACTCGTTGACTCCATAGCGCTTGCTCTTCTCATGTTGGCAGTGGGGGAGTTGACTAAATTGGCTTCTCGAGCAATATATGAAAGAAAAGCCTCTTAGGCTGGAGTGTCGAGGGGCGTGCTGTCCTTACAGGGGTACAACGGAAGAGCGCGCATATCTCCGACGCACGCAGGATTTTGCCCATCGAGGGTGAAGTAAGTAAGCAGTCGATGCGCGCCACAATTAGTTCGGAAGGGGCTGGTATGAATGGAGGTCACAGTTGTAGGTCGCAACATCGCCGTTACTGACGCTTTGAGGGCCTATGCTGAGAAGAAGGTTGATAAGCTCCAGAAATACTTCGAGCGTGAGATTGTGGATGCACAGGTTACCATGTCTGTGGAGCGGAGCCTTCATACGGCTGACGTTACGATTCAGGTGGATGGTTTGCTGCTCCGGGGCGAGGAGCGAACCGGTGACATGTATGCATCAATCGACAGCGCAGTAGACAAGATCGAGCGTCAAATAAGGAAGTACAAGACTCGGATAAACAGGAAATTGAGGCAGGATGGAAACAAGCTGGTCGAATCCGCGGTCAACCGTCAGGCTACAGTAGATGTATCTGAACCATCCGAACTCAAAGTTGTCAGGGTGAAGAGGTTTGCAATGAAGCCTATGTCAGTTGAAGAGGCTATCATGCAGATGGAACTGCTTGGCCACGATTTCTTCGTCTTCATGGACGCCTCCACTGAGGATGTGAATGTGGTATATAAGCGCAAGGACGGAAATTACGGTTTGATAGAACCAGAGTTCTGAGTTGCGCAGACATACTGTGCAGTGGGGCGGTGCAATTTGCATCGCCCCACTGCATTCAAACGAACTTGGAGTGTGTGAAGGGAGGTATTGTGATGAACCGGCTGGTTGCGTTGGTGTTCGAAGGCGGAATGCGGCAGGGCAGAATAAACGGCTGGGTTGGACGGGCCCGGGAGGAGCTAGCATTGTCTCTCTGCAGGAAATTGGTGCTATCGGAGGCTTTTGACGATGTGACTCTGATTACCGACAACTCTCTGCTTGATGACCGTGCTGCTGCAATCGATGGGGTCTCAATAGAGCTCGACCCCTATTGCGAGGACTACCATTTTGGGGCAAGGCTTGGGCAGGCGCTTGGCTCCAGGTCGGGCCATGGATTCATCTACATGGGCGGTGGATCAGGTTTTTTCATGACGATCCCTGAGATCGTGCAATTTGCGGAAATGGTAAGAAATAATCCGGGAGCCATAGTGTCAAACAATCCATTCTCCGCCGACATGTTTGGGTCAAGCGATTCGGGCGCCATTGCTCGGCTGGATCTTCCGCCCAATGATAATGCTGTGCCAATGGTTGCCGGTGCTGCAGGCATGCGCATGCTGGCGCTCGCATCTTCGATTGGCTCAGCTTTTGATGTGGATACACCTTCAGATTTGCTGGTGTTGGCATCGGCCATTCCTCTACTAGCTCCGGGCGAGCGGGCTGTTCTTGATGTGATAGGCTCAGGCCCAGTAGAGCCAGCTTTGGATCGCCTCAGACGGGCTAGGGACGTGTTAGCGACTGAGCTATCTGAGGTCGCCCTCATAGGCCGTGTCTCTCCGGCTACTGTAATGGAGCTAAATAGCCGCACTCACTGCAGGTTGAGAGTCTTCTCTGAAGAACGCAGCATGAGAGCATTCGGCCGTGATGTGCCTGGAGGAGCCAGAAGCCTCATCGGAAGGCATGTGGAAGCAACCGGGCCTGAGGCGTTTTTTGATGATCTTGCGTGGTGCTGTGACGCAGCGTTTATTGACACGCGAGTCCTCTTCTCGCACATGGGGGCTGCGCTGTCGCAAGAGGAAAGATTCGCTTCTGACCTTGGCCTCCATGATAGAATTGAGAATGTTGCTGTTGCGCGATTCGTTAAGGCGGCCTGCAAGGCCAGGCTACCTGTGGTGCTCGGCGGCCATTCTCTGGTTTCAGGCGGAGTAAGAGTGCTGGCCACAGCTGAACATAGCGCACAAAGCGATGTGGTATAATTGCTTAGTCGGCTAAGATGCAAGCGAGGTGTCCATGGGTGTTAAACATTCTTAAGCGGATGTTCGATGTGAATGCCAGAGAATTGAGGGAGCTTCGCGCCAGGGTAGATGCGATATCGGCTCTTGCTCCGGAGGCAGAGCGCGCTACCGATGAGCAGCTGCGTGCTCGGACCGGGGAGTTCAAAGGCAGAATCGAACGGGGGGAGCCACTTGACTCTGTGCTTCCCGAGGCTTTTGCAACAGCTCGAGAGGTTGCGAGGCGCACCATCGGGCTGTATCCATACGATGTGCAGGTTATGGGTGGCATAGTGCTGCATGAGGGCAAGATTGCCGAGATGAAAACGGGCGAGGGCAAGACCCTTGTGGCCACGATGCCCACATACCTGAATGCCCTGGAAGGCCGAGGCGTGCACATCGTGACCGTAAACGACTACCTTGCTCGGCGTGATGCTGAATGGATGGGGCCGATATACAATGCTCTCGGTCTTTCCGTTGGTGTGATAGTCCATGATCAGCAGGGAACGGCGCGCAAGGATGCGTACATGGCCGATATTACCTATGGCACAAACAATGAGTTTGGCTTCGACTACCTGCGCGACAACATGGTAACTACCATGGACGGGCGTGTTCAGCGCGGCCACAACTATGCAATCGTCGACGAAGTCGATTCCATCCTTGTCGATGAGGCTCGCACGCCCCTGATAATCTCAGGGCAGGCAGAGGAGTCGACCGAAAAGTACTTCGTCTTTGCCAGGATCGCCCAGAGCCTCAAAGAGGAAGCAGACTACACCATAGATGAGAAGGCGAAAACAGTGGCGATCACCGAGTCGGGAGTTGCCAGGGTTGAGAGATGGCTCGGCGTGTCGAACCTGTACGACGAGGAGAACATTGAGCTTACCCACCACATCAATGCGGCGCTTAGGGCCAAGTCCTTGATGCGGCGGGATAGGGACTATATTGTCAAGGATAACGAGGTCATCATAGTAGACGAGTTTACCGGAAGGTTGATGTTTGGAAGACGCTACAGCGACGGACTGCACCAGGCAATAGAGGCCAAGGAGAATGTTCATGTACAGCGCGAAAGTCTGACGCTGGCGACAATAACCTTCCAGAACTACTTCCGTATGTACCGAAAGCTCGCAGGCATGACGGGCACGGCGGCTACTGAGGAGAACGAGTTCATCAAGATATACAACTTGCCGGTAGTGCAGATTCCCACAGCTAAACCCATGATCAGGGAAGACTTGCCTGATGCGGTCTACAAGACTGAGCGGGGGAAATTTCAAGCTGTGGTTGAGGAGATCTGCCAGAGGTATGCTACCGGGCAGCCGCTTCTGGTAGGAACAGTATCGATAGAGAAATCCGAGTTGCTTTCCAGCATGCTTTCGAAGAGGGGCGTCCCCCATCAGGTGCTCAACGCAAAGAACCATGAGAAAGAGGCCGAGATTATCAAGCTGGCCGGGCAGTCTGGAGCTGTTACCATCGCAACCAACATGGCCGGACGCGGCACAGACATCGTTTTAGGGCCTGATGTGCCCGGTTTGGGAGGGCTGCACGTAATCGGAACGGAGCGGCATGAGAGTCGCAGGATCGACAACCAGCTTCGGGGAAGATCAGGTCGTCAAGGCGATCCGGGGTCGTCAAGATTCTACGTATCGCTCGAGGATGATCTGATGCGTCTCTTCGGAGGAGAGTACATCTCAGGAATGATGGAGCATTTCGGGTGGAGCGAAGATGAGGCCATTGAACATCAGACTCTGACCCGAGCCATCGAACGGGCTCAGCAGAAGGTGGAGGGGCGCAACTTCGAGATAAGACGGCAGGTCCTTGAATACGATGACGTCATGAACAAGCAGCGAGAGGCGATATATGCCAGGAGGGCTGACATACTCGAAGGAACCGACCTGCAGGATCAAGCTGTAGAGCTTGTTGGAACAATGGTAGAAGGCCTGATTCGAGCATATGCCGATGAGAAGCTGTCGCAGGGCGAATGGGATCTTGTGGGGCTTTCAAAGGAGATGGCAAGCATACTCAATGTCAGGTCAAGGCCTGACCTGGAGGCTTACGAGTTCCATTCCTGGGCAGAACTTCACGATGCCGTGCTGGCCATGTTCATGCATGCGTACGAGCAGAAGGAAGCTGTAATCGGCGCTGAACGCATGCGCGAGCTGGAGCGGGCCATCATGTTGTACTTGATAGACTCCAAATGGGTAGACCATCTCCAGGGGATGGATATTTTGAGAGAAGGAATAGGGCTCAGGGCCTACGGACAGCTTGATCCCTTGGTGGAGTATAAGAGAGAGTCATATATGATGTTCAGCGATCTCCTCAGGAGCATTGGAGAGGATTTTGTCAGGTACTTGTTCCGGGTGCAGATACGTGTGGAGAACGCCTCAGAGGCCGCAACATCTGGTGAAGAGAGTGGAGCTTCGAGCCCTCGCCGGCCCAAATACGCCATGGCTACCAACAGAGATTCTGGTTCATCCACCAAGACGCCGGCAAGAAGGTCTGGCAAGAAGATTGGCAGAAATGACCCGTGCCCGTGCGGCAGTGGGAAGAAATACAAGAGATGCTGCGGAGCGCATAGATAATTAAGGGGAAGGTGATGAGCCTATGAGAGCTGAGCTTGATCAGCCCATAGAGTCACTTGGAGAGAAAATAGATGAAATGAGGGCCTATCTTTGACATACAGGGCAAGTCAGAACGCCTTGCCAAGTACGAGGCCCGAGCTGCAGAGCCAGGGGTGTGGGAGGATCGTGAGTCCGCTCAGGCCCTGATGCAGAAGATATCCAGATTGCAATCGGAGATTTCGCGCTACAACTCGATCCTTTCAAGATTTGAAGATCTCAAAGTTTTGGCAGAACTTGCAGATGAAGAAGACGACGAGGACGCGATCGCAGAGTGTTTCGAGGAGATTGAGGCTCTTGAATCTGCAGTCGACAAGGTGGAGATTGCCCACCTGCTTTCAGGGGCCTATGACTCTTCAAATGCTATAGTTTCGATACATCCGGGCGCAGGGGGCACTGAAAGCCAGGATTGGGCCGAGATGCTCATGAGGATGTATGCAAGGTGGGCTGAGCGCAATGGCTACAGCGTGGAAGTGGCAGACCTGCTGCCTGGGGAGGAAGCCGGCATCAAGAGCGCCACACTGATCATGCATGGCCACAATGCCTATGGTTACCTCAAGAACGAGAAGGGCGTCCATAGACTCGTGCGCATATCGCCCTTTGACTCCTCTGCGCGCAGACATACGTCCTTTGCCTCAGTAGATGTTGTCCCCGAAATGGGAGAGCAGGAAGTGGAGATCGACCCTGCAGACCTGAAAGTGGATACTTACCGTTCGGGAGGAGCCGGCGGCCAGCACGTCAACAAGA
>JAQVXE010000156.1 GCA_028709305.1 Bacillota bacterium
CCACTCGACTACTACGACGACCCCACGTCCCAGCAGGCGATAGAGGCATCTCGTCGAGTATTGCGCTTTGTAGAAAACCTGGCCAACGAGGCAATGGAGGCCTAAGTTTCATGCAGAAAGCTCTTGAGCGAAGAAAGATGGAGCGACGCATGATGATAGATCTTGCGCGGGCATATGTTGATCAGATCATGACCCGCAAGGCCGAGCCAGTGAAAGTGCTAGCCAGTGCAGTGATTGGTTCTGTCGCCAGGGGAGATTTCAACCAGGCCAGCGACATCGACATGATCATTATCTCAGACAATCTGCCCGATAACCCTCTTGCCAGATCAGAGCTCCTTTATCGCGACATCCCCCCAAAGATTGAACCAAAGGCGTTCACCCCCGCTGAATTCCGCCAAATGGTCGAAAAGAAGAATCCCCTGGCAGTATCAGCCCTCACATACGGAGTTGTGCTGTGCGACACAGATGGACTCTTCGAACGAGGCAAATCTCCCTTGGGGCAAGATTAAGGGTTAAGCAAGCCTTCGAGTGGATTGGACTCCCTAGCCTCCCCAGCCTCCATAACCAGGTGCTTTTCTAGAAACGCCTTCACTCTATCCAGGGCCTTATCGGGGTCGACCCAGAAATCCGGGAGCAGCCCCAGCCCATCCCTATTATCCAGGTCTTCATAAGGAGTCAACATCACCGGCACGCTCATGCCAAGCTTCGAGAATGGCAGATAGCACAGCGCCACATTGCCCGTCAACAGCGCCCCTCGGGTATTGGCGCCTATGAAGACTACGTTATCCATATGACGCAAGCTGAGCACGAGGCCTTCAGCTGCCGAAGCTATGAATGAGTCGGTAATCACTGCTATGAATGGATCGTTGGAGACAGTCGTTCCGGCCCCGTGGTAAATCCGACTCCAACCCGGGTGCGGTGAGCCGTCATCTCGTCCAAGAAGAGCTGCTGTATCAGCAAGCGTCTGCGATGAGGACAGATAGTGCTTGAGGGTATTGGCGTACAAGGCCACGGCAGTGACGGTGGTCAGTTTGGCAGAAACCTGTTGCGCTTTGGCCGTTTGGAGCAGTAGCCGCCACACCCACCTGGCAGGATACGTTGAATCTCCTCCAGGGTTTGACCGCAGATCGAGCACGATCACAGGCTCATCCCGCAAACGCCCGGCATCTTCTACAAATGCGTTGAGTTAGTCAGGGTTGGCTGCAGTCGGCCCAAAGCTGCGACTCGCCACAAGCGGCACCTCGCCTATCTGACCGAACTCGTAGTCTGGTCCTGCCAGCCTGCCAGACTTCATCGGCTCAAGTTGCATCCTCTCTGCGTGACCGTCTTCGTACTCAATGCTTATTGAAATACCCTCGCTCAGC
This sequence comes from Bacillota bacterium, assembly GCA_028709305.1. Taxonomy (GTDB): domain Bacteria; phylum Bacillota; class DTU025; order DTU025; family DTU025; genus UBA10085. The sequence goes on from JAQVXE010000156.1 coordinate 1,365, forward strand.
TCGGGACGTATCACCCCTGGTATGTATACTATGTCTCCGTCGCAGTTGATTGAGGGCTTGAGGTGCTTGGAGGGGGCTGCGCCCTCAATCGATAACACCCTACAAGCAGCGCCATCTTGAGTGGCGTAAAACCCATGCTCATCCAAGTGAAACTCGCGCTCTGGATTCCAGAACAGCACGTGTTACTTGCACAACCTGGTCCGTCCCAGGCTGAGATGGCCGTCCTGGATGAATCCTAAGTGGCTACAGATGATGGACTCATACTCATTCTGAAGAATATCCTCTGACCGACAGCTCAACTCCTCGAGTATCCTGGCTTTCGCGGCGCCGAACGCATCGTCGCCCCCGAAGTACTGGTAGCCTGCGTATCCGTACTTGAACACCCGGAAGATGAAATCGACTTCCGCCGCAGCATCTTCCGGGCTGATGGCATGTGGCATGTCGTCAGGGCTCGTAGGCTCATTCCGGAGCTCATCAGCAGAGAGTTCATCTTCAAGGTCGCGGTAGGGATACAGCAAACTCTGAAAGGCCCTGTACAAGCCGGGATCATACAGGTCGGTCGGATCTGGCCGGTTCGCGTTGGCGATCGCCAGCCCAGCAGGCTCCAGAACTACGCAGGTACAGTTCTCGCCTGAGGGACCTTCGAAAACAGGCATCAAGAGCATACAAAGGGTCAGTCCCGAGCAAAGTCATCTCACAAGACGCAATCCGAACCCTCCTTGCGCCAATCGCCCCTTGTCCAATATCGACAACCTGGATGCATCATGCAAGTCATAGAATGACTTCGTGCTTCGAACGCCAGGTGAATGCAGTACATGATTCAATGCATGTACCACCATAGAGCTGGCGAACTGAGGACTTGTGAAAGGCAGCGACATGTAGATCGCAGCATGAAGAGAATCTTCAGACTAGGCCCTTGTCATCTCTGGACTGCTTCTTCAATGCGCTGAAGAAGTTCAAGAGCATCCCGAATGTCATCGCAGGTAGGTTCAATGGCACTATATCGCGCTTTTCTGCTCAGATCTTCAAGCGTTTGATAATTTCCAAACGATCCGCGCAAATAGCTGCAAATGTGTTGCTTTCGTTCGTTATGATTCTGTATGCCTATGATTCCCTTTTGTGTTGCTAGCGCCATATCCACCAGGCGAAGAGCCCTGTAGAAGGCTATGGTTATTACCCAATCCGGATAGGCAGTCTCAGCGGGACTCATTATGCGCTCAGCCAGCAACTGGGCATTATGCTCTGCCTGCCATTCATGTTGCTTCGCATAGGCCATCTAGATCGCCTCCGTATCAACCCTAACAGCGTGTTCAGGCAGAGGGCAATAGTATGCTTCTCTAGGATCTAGAGTCATCAAGTCAACCGACAACGTCGGATGCAAGTCGAGCAAATCAGCCATGGCATCGCCTACTGCAACCCGTTCGTCAATACAAGGCCTCTCTGCAAATAGCACCCTAATTACCAGCTGGTGTACTCGTTCATCAGGGATGCAATAAACCGCAGCAGTAATGCCCCTTTCCGTCAAGAGCCTAACGAAATCACTGGCCGCCTGCGGACGTAAGTCACCACTTTGATGCATTTCATCCACCCCACATCGCGGCCCCGGCTTCGCAGCCCAATCCCCGAGAGATTTGCGTAGCGCTTCATAAAGATCCGGATGATGCATGATACAGCTTCCCAGCGATACTAGTATCTTTCGATTCTCTTCAGGGCCTGCCTCAGAAGCCTTCCGCCAAATTCGGATGTCAACAGCAGTGCCACGCTCTAGATCCAAGCTCTTTGAACCAGCGGTCCATTGGTGATGAGCCAAATTCTCTTCTCTAGGTCTATTATTCACCAACAAGGTCACTCGTCCTCCGCCTCCCCTTGGGGTTCCACGCTCTCCTCATCACCTTCATTCGATGGTTGGAGATAGCCTAACTCGATTCCCATATGGTCGCAGTAGTCGATAGCCGCAGATGCCACCGACAACACAAAACTCTCTATGCGATCATCGGGAATGCGTATCCGTGCATGAACACGTACGGTTTCACTAGCCTCCCAGGCTCCGAGATCAACAACGAAACCGCGATTGAATGGTTCAATGCGCCAGGTGTTCGCTTCCTTCGGCTCGGCAAACGTGTCTGGGATCAACTCCCTAAAGCTGCCCGTCACCTCATATCACCCAATGCATCTGTATGCGTGAGTAAGCAAAACCCATGCCACGAAATGCCCATGGAACCGAGTGGAGCTAATGCATCAATTTCATATCATCTATTACATTCTATGGGAATAGGTTGATTCCTCCTTCCATTATGTCTAGTCACTAGTGATTTATCGTTGAACATCTATGCCCAGTCAACGTACGTGAACCCACACGCCCTTATGTCAGGTACGCAGGGCTCCATAAACTTGACGCATAAATGCTGTCTGGCC